>NZ_JBEOPT010000006.1:0-349666 GCF_040310325.1 Pseudomonas sp. HY7a-MNA-CIBAN-0227
TACAGCTACACCCTCAACGGTACCGATAGCCACCCGACTGGCGCTGGCGCTAACAGCATCAGTGAATCCTTCGTTGTCACCGCTGCCGACTCTGATACCAACACCGCTACCGGCTCGCTGGACGTTACCATCGTCGATGACGTGCCCAAGGCAGTTGATGACAGTAATCTCAATGCCGCATCCGAAAGCTTGCAAACCCTCAGCGGCACCGTGCTCAGCAACGATGTGCAAGGCGCTGATCGTGTGGCCACCGGGCCTATCACAGCGGGTACTTTTGCCGGGACTTACGGCACGCTGGTACTGGCCGCCAACGGTACGTACACCTACACGCTGAACCCAGCAGACACCGACTTCATCGCCCTGCACGGCGGCGGTAACGGCACCGAAACCTTCGCCTACACACTGACCGACGCCGACGGCGATACCAGCACTGCCAATCTCGTCTTGCAAGTGCATAACAACAATGACCCGGTTGTGCTTACCGGCCTGGAAGTGAACGGCGGCGAACTCACCGTCTACGAGAAAAACCTGCCGTTGGGCAGCGCTACAGACACTCCTGCCCTGACCCAAAGCGGCACCTTCACCGTCACCGCGCTGGACGGTTTGCAAACCTTGACCGTGGGCGGCATCAGCGTCGTCAGCGGCGGGGTAGCGGCTGGTTTTCCACAGTCGATCCCGACCGGTTATGGCAATACCCTGACCATCACCGACTACAACGCGACCACGGGCGTGATCAGCTACAGCTACACCCTCAACGGCACCGACAGCCATCCGACTGGCGCTGGCGCTAACAGCATCAGCGAATCCTTTGTCGTCACCGCCGCCGACTCTGATACCAACACCGCTACCGGCTCGCTGGACGTTACCATCGTCGATGACGTGCCCAAGGTGGTGGCCAGCGAACGCTCGGTCACGGCCACCGAGGTGGATTCCAACCTGCTGCTGATCATCGACGTGTCCGGCAGCATGAATGATGCATCGGGCGCGGGCGGCACGCGTTTGAGCCTGGCCAAGGCGGCGATCAACGAGCTATTGACCAAATACGACGAGATGGGCGATGTGAAGGTGCAGATCGTCACCTTCAGCACCGGTTCCACGCAGTTGACCAGCCAGTGGGTGGATGTGGCCACCGCGAAGAGCATTGTCGCAGGCATCAGCGCTACGGGCGGTACCAACTACGACTCAGCCCTGGGCACTGCACAAACGGCCTTCACCTCTGGAGGCAAGCTGACAGGGGCGCAGAACCTGTCGTACTTCTTCTCCGACGGCAACCCCACGCTGTCCAATACCAACAACCCGAACAACCCCGGCGATCAGGTCAATCCGGAGTTTGGCGACGGTATCAACGCGAGCGAAGAGGTGCTGTGGAAAGCCTTCCTCGACGCCAACGGCATCAAGTCCTACGCCATTGGCCTGGGCGCTGGTGTCAACGGCATCTACCTGGACCCGGTGGCCTATGACGGCAGCACCCATACCAATACCAACTCGGTGGTGGTCACTAACCTTGCCGGCCTGGATGCGGTATTGGCCGGCACTGTGCAAGGTGCGCCGGTCACCGGCAGCCTGATGACCGCCGGCACCTTTGGCGCTGACGGCGGCTTTATCAAATCCCTCATGGTGGATGGCATCACCTACACCTACGACCCCGCGGGCCTGGGCAATCAGGGCTCAATGAGCGCCAACCTGCCAGGCGGTCATGGCACGTTCGACACCCTGAGCAACAGCATCACCATCACCACCAGCCAGGGCGGTACGTTGGTGGTGGACATGGACAGTGGCGAGTTCCGCTACACGCCGCCGAAGCTGACGGACACGGCAATCACTGAAAACTTCGGCGTGGTGGTGAGCGACAACGACGGCGACCTGGTCAACTCCAGCCTGGTGGTCAAGGTCAACCCGAATGCGACGCCGGTTGCCGGCGATGACCATGTCATCACCAACATCTTCTCCAGCACGATTGTGGTGCCCGGCGAGTTGCTGTTGCTCAACGACAGTGACCCCAACTATGACCGGCTGACGGCCACGCCCACCAGCTTCACCACCGGTTGGGCGCTCAAGGGTGCCGACTTTACCGGCATGGGCAGCAAGGCATTTGCCGTCAACAACAATGTTCCCGCCAACCAGATTCTGCCTGACGTGCGGCCGTCATTCGCCGGTAATACCGCGACACTCATCGCGACGCTGGCGATCAGCGGCTATCTGGGCAACGTCACCACGGCCAACGCCAATGACGAAGACCGGATTACCGTCAGCCTCAAGCAGGGTGAAACCCTCAACCTGGACCACAATGTGGCGGGTGGTCGTATCACCATGGAGTACTCCCTTAATGGCGGTGGCTATATCCCCATCGCCGACGGAGGCACCATCACCGCAGCGGCCGATGGCGTCTATCAGATCCATATCACCAACATCACCAACACCAGCGGCAGCAACGTCGACGGTTCGCAGAACTACCTGTTGACCATGAAACTCAACTACGCCGGCGCCCAGGACTTTTCGCCGGACTTCCATGGTAACTACACGGTCAACGACAGCCACGGCGGCAGCGACAGCGGCGCCGTGAGCATCAGTTATCAGAGCGGCAATACCCTCAACGGTACCGCCGGGGACGATATTCTGATGGCCGGCCCGGGGAACAACATCCTCAACGGTGGTGACGGTAATGATGTGCTGACCGCAGGCACCGGCAATAACCAACTGCATGGTGGCAATGGCACCGACCTGCTGTTCAGCGGGGTGGGCAATGACCTGCTCGACGGCGGGGCAGGCATTGACACTGCCAGCTATGCCCACGCCACAGGCGGTGTGACCGTCGACCTCGGTCTGCTGGTGGCGCAAAACACTTTTGGCGCAGGGACCGATACCCTGATGGCGGTGGAAAACCTCATCGGTTCCAACTTCAACGACACCCTGATCGGCAACGGCAGTAACAACTTGCTCTCTGGCGGTCTGGGCAACGACACCCTCAGCGGTGGCGGTGGCGATGACATCCTGATTGGCGGGCCGGGCAACAACACGCTGACCGGCGGCACTGGGGCCGACACCTTTCAGTACGCCATCGGTAACACTGGGCATGACGTCATCACGGACTTCGTGCTGGGTATCGACAAACTGGATCTGTCGCAATTGTTGCAAGGGGAAAACGCGACGACGGCTTCGCTGGATGACTACCTGCACTTCAAGGTCGTGGGCGGCATGACCACCCTTGATATAAGTGCTGTGGCGGGTGCGGCCCCCAGCCAGACCATCGACCTGGCCGGGGTCAACCTGGCGACCCATTACGGTGTGACGCCGGGGGCGGGCGGGGTGATTGCGGGCGGGGCGGATACGGCAACTATTATCAATGGGATGTTGAATGATCATTCGTTGAAGGTGGATACGGTTTAGCGACAGCTGCAAGCCTCAAGCTGCAAGATCCCAACTTGCCGCTTGTGGCTTATAGCTTGCAGCTATATCAACCGCACTTTGCGTGATATGGCCTGCCAGCGTTTGCCGGTATGATGGGCGCCCCCGCAGTCTGGATTGCGAATACGTCATGACCTTGCAGTACCCAACTATCGCCGATTGCGTCGGCAACACCCCGCTGGTCCGCTTGCAGCGTCTGCCGGGCGTCACCAGCAATACCCTGTTGCTCAAGCTTGAGGGTAATAACCCGGCGGGTTCGGTCAAGGACCGTCCGGCGTTGTCGATGATTACCCGCGCCGAGTTGCGTGGGCAGATCACGCCCGGCGATACCCTGATCGAAGCCACCTCTGGTAACACCGGGATTGCCTTGGCCATGGCCGCGGCGATCAAGGGTTACAAGATGATCCTGATCATGCCCGACAACTCCAGCGCCGAGCGCAAGGCGGCAATGACTGCCTATGGTGCCGAGTTGATTCTGGTGACTCAGGAAGAAGGCATGGAAGGCGCGCGCGATCTTGCCGAGCGCATGGCGGCCGAAGGCCGTGGCCAGGTGCTGGACCAGTTCGCCAACGGTGATAACCCTGAAGCGCACTACACCAGCACGGGTCCGGAAATCTGGCGCCAGACCCAGGGCAGCATCACTCACTTCGTCAGCTCGATGGGCACCACCGGTACCATCATGGGCACCTCGCGCTACCTCAAGGAGCAGAATCCCGAGATCCAGATCGTTGGCCTGCAACCGATGGAGGGCGCGGCGATCCCGGGGATTCGTCGCTGGCCCGAAGAGTACCTGCCGAAGATCTACAACGCTGACCGCGTTGACCGCATCATCGACATGGCCCAGCGCGAAGCCGAAGACACCACCCGTCGTCTGGCCCGTGAAGAAGGCATCTTCTGCGGCGTGTCCTCCGGCGGTGCCGTGGCTGGGATGTTGCGCTTGTCCCAGGAGCTTGAAAACGCGGTGATCGTCGCCATCATCTGTGACCGAGGCGACCGTTACCTGTCGACCGGCATTTTCGACGTGCCTAACTGATGGCCAAGCACGAGAGAGGCCTGCGCTTCCAACCGACGGGCGGCAGCCGGGCCCCACAAATTCCAGTGGGCAAAAAACAACGCCTGACCATCGAGCGCCTGGCCAATGACGGCCGTGGCATTGTGTTCTTTGAAGGCCGTACCTGGTTTGTGACCGGTGCCCTGGCCGGCGAAGAAGTCGAGGCGCGGGTCTTGGGTGCCCACGGCAAAGTGGTCGAGGCCCGCACCGAGCGGGTATTCACCGCCAGCGAACTGCGTCGGCCAGCCCCTTGTGTACACGCCGGCCGTTGCGGCGGTTGCAGCCTGCAACATTTGCCCCACAACGAACAGCTTGCCCTGAAACAGCGCATGCTCGCCGAGCAACTGTCCCGTGTGGCCGGTGTCGAACCTCAGGAGTGGGCTGCCCCCTTGAGCGGGCCGGAATTCGCCTACCGACGTCGTGCGCGGGTGGCTGTGCGCTGGGACGTCAAGGCCAAAAAACTTGAAGTGGGTTTTCGCGCCGCCGCCAGCCAGGACATCGTCGGTATTGACGATTGCCCGGTGCTGGTACAGGCCTTGCAACCGATCATGCAACGCTTGCCGAACATGCTTCGCCGTTTGAGCAAGCCACAAGCTCTTGGGCATGTTGAGCTTTTCAGTGGCTCGTCCATCGCGGTGTTGTTGCGGCACATGGCGCCGTTGTCGGACGCCGACCTGGTGGTACTTAAAGAATTTTGCACGTTCCATGAAGCGCAACTGTGGCTGCATGGCGAAGGTGAACCACAACCGTTCGAGCCCGATCAAACCCTAGGCTATCGCCTGGATCGGTGGGATCTGGAACTGGCTTACCGGCCGGGGGACTTTATCCAGGTCAACGCCGGAGTTAACGAGGCGATGGTCGCCCAGGCCCTGGATTGGCTGGCGCCAAAACCCGATGAACGGGTACTGGACCTGTTTTGCGGCCTAGGCAACTTCGCCTTGCCCCTGGCCCGTGAGGTACGGGAAGTGGTGGCAGTGGAGGGCGTGCAGGCTATGGTTGAGCGCGCTGCTGCCAATGCTGTGAGCAACAATTTGCATAATGTGCGGTTTTTTCAGGCCGATTTGTCCCAGCCCTTGGCTAACGCAGAATGGGCCAATGCAGGCTTTTCTGCGGTACTCTTGGACCCACCCCGTGATGGTGCCCTAGAGATTGTGCGCAAGCTCGCCGCTCTTGGGGCCGATCGCCTGGTGTATGTGTCCTGCAATCCAGCCACGCTGGCGCGGGACACGGTCGAGTTGGTCAAGCAAGGCTACCGGCTAAAACGTGCCGGGATCCTCGATATGTTTCCGCAGACGGCACATGTCGAGGCGATGGCGTTATTTGAAGCGAGCTAGGATGCTCGCTTAGTCCGACTGGCCTGCGTTCTCCAGGGTCGTGACCTGCCTGGGAGCATGCGTTACAAAGGTCAGCGATTTTGACGCGCTGAAGGCGCGTCGTAGGGAAGGTAAGCAAGATGGTACAGGTGAGAGCACACCAGCCGATCAACACCGACGGCAGTATCAATCTCGAGGCATGGCTGGATCATGCCGTCAGTGTCGACCCGGCACTGGACCGTGAAGCCTTGAAAGCAGCCTGCGAGTTCGCTCGTGAGTCTGAACAGCAAGACAATGCAGCCAAGAATTTGTGGTCTGAAGGCACGTCAAGTTTTCGTACCGGGCTTGAAATCGCCGAGATTCTCGCCGATCTCAAACTCGATCAAGACTCGCTGATCGCTGCGGTGCTCTATCGCGGCGTACGCGAAGGGCATATTCAGTTGCCGCTGGTCAGCCAGCGTTTCGGCGCCGTCGTGGCCAAGCTGATCGACGGTGTGCTACGCATGGCCGCCATCAGCGCCAGCCTGAGCCCGCGCCAGTCCATGGTGCTGGGCACCCAGGGCCAGGTGGAAAACCTGCGCAAGATGCTGGTGGCGATGGTCGACGACGTGCGTGTCGCCCTGATCAAGCTGGCCGAACGCACCTGCGCGATTCGGGCGGTGAAAACCGCCGATGACGAAAAACGCAACCGCGTCGCCCGGGAAGTTTTCGACATCTACGCGCCCCTGGCTCACCGCCTGGGCATCGGCCATATCAAATGGGAGCTGGAGGACTTGTCCTTCCGCTACCTGGAACCCGATCAATACAAACAGATTGCCACGCTGCTCCATGAGCGGCGGCTCGACCGTGAGCGCTTCATCTCCGATGTGATGGGCCAGTTGCGCACGGAATTGCAGGCCACTGGGGTCGACGCTGACATCAGCGGTCGGGCCAAACACATCTATTCCATCTGGCGCAAAATGCAGCGCAAGGGTCTGGAGTTCAGCCAGATCTACGACGTGCGTGCCGTGCGGGTGCTGGTGCCTGAAATGCGCGATTGCTACACCGCGCTGGGGATCGTCCACACCCTGTGGCGACACATCCCCAAGGAATTCGACGACTACATCGCCAACCCCAAGGAAAACGGCTACCGCTCGTTACATACGGCGGTAATCGGCCCCGAGGGCAAGGTGTTGGAAGTGCAGATCCGCACCCACGCCATGCACGAAGAGGCAGAGCTGGGTGTGTGTGCCCACTGGCGCTACAAGGGCACCGACGTCAAGGCGGGGTCCAACCAGTACGAAGAGAAAATTTCCTGGCTGCGCCAAGTGCTGGAATGGCACGAAGAGCTGGGGGACATCGGCGGCCTGGTCGAACAGTTGCGGGTGGATATTGAGCCCGACCGGGTCTACATCTTCACTCCCGACGGCCACGCCATCGACCTGCCCAAGGGCTCCACACCCTTGGACTTCGCCTACCGCGTGCACACCGAGATCGGCCACAACTGCCGTGGCGCGAAGATCAACGGACGCATCGTGCCGCTCAACTACAGCCTGCAGACCGGTGAACAGGTCGAGATCATCACCAGCAAGCACGGCACGCCGAGCCGCGACTGGCTGAACCCGAACCTGGGCTACATCACCACGTCCAGGGCGCGGGCGAAGATTGTCCACTGGTTCAAGTTGCAGGCGCGCGACCAGAACGTCGCCGCCGGCAAGACCTTGCTGGAGCGGGAACTCGGGCGCCTGGGCCTACCCCAGGTGGACTTCGACAAGCTGGCCGAAAAGGCCAACATGAAGCTCGCCGAAGACATGTTCGCCGCCCTCGGCGCCGGCGATTTGCGCTTGGCGCAACTGGTCAACCTGGCCCAGCAACTGGTGGAGCCGGAGCGTGGCAACGAACAGCTGGAACTGATCCCGCGCAAGGCCACCGGCTACAAGCCAGGCAAGCGCGGCGACATTCAGATCCAGGGCGTCGGCAACTTGCTGACGCAAATGGCCGGCTGCTGCCAGCCGTTGCCGGGCGATGCCATCGTCGGCTACATCACCCAGGGCCGCGGGGTGAGCATTCACCGTCAGGACTGCGCCTCGGTATTGCAGCTGGGCGGGCGCGAGCCAGAACGGATCATTCAGGTCAGTTGGGGCCCGGTGCCGGTATTGACTTACCCGGTGGATATCATCATCCGCGCCTACGACCGCTCCGGCCTGCTGAGGGACGTGTCGCAAGTGCTGCTCAATGAGCGGATCAACGTGCTGGCGGTCAACACGCGCTCGAACAAGGAGGACAACACGGCGTTGATGTCCCTCACTATCGAGATTCCGGGGATGGACGCGTTGGGGCGGTTGCTGGGGCGAATCTCCCAGTTGCCGAACATCATTGAGACCCGGCGCAACCGGACGCCATGAGCGGACAGAGATTGATCGATGTATTCACTTGAAGACCTGCTGCACCTGATGAGCCGTCTGCGCGACCCGCAGTACGGTTGCCCGTGGGACATCAAGCAAACTTACGCCACCATCGTCCCTCATACCCTTGAAGAAGCCTACGAAGTCGCTGACGCCATTGAGCGCGGCGACTTTGATCACTTGCAAGGCGAGCTGGGCGATCTGTTGTTCCAGGTGGTGTATTACAGCCAGTTGGCGCGAGAAGAAGGGCGCTTCGAATTTGCCGGGGTGATCGACAGCATCACCCGCAAGCTGATCCGCCGTCACCCGCACGTGTTCCCGACGGGTGATCTGTATGCGCCGCTGGATATCCCGCAACTGAGCGAAGAGCAGGTCAAGCAGCGCTGGGAAGAGATCAAGGCCGAGGAGCGCGCAGAAAAATCTGACGCCCCGCAGCTGTTATCCCTGCTCGACGACGTGCCAATAACCTTGCCAGCGTTGTCCCGCGCGGCCAAATTGCAGAAGCGCGCCGGGCAGGTCGGTTTCGACTGGCCTGAGGCTTTGCCGGTGGTGGATAAGGTCCGCGAAGAGCTGAATGAAGTGCTGGAAGCCATGGCCGATAACGACTCGGCGGCCATTAGCGACGAGGTTGGTGACCTGCTGTTCACGGTGGTCAACCTGGCGCGGCACCTCAAGGTCGACCCGGAAACCGCCCTGCGGCTTGCCAACGCCAAATTCGAAAGGCGCTTGCGATTTATCGAACAGGCATTGCGCGACACCCGTCGTCCCATGGAAGATTGCACCCTCGAAGAGTTGGACGCCCTATGGGGCGAAGCCAAACGCCAGGAAAAGAACGTGTCCAGCTGCGGTTGAGCAGTTGCCTAAGTGAGTAAGCACCATGAGCATTTCCCTTCGCGACCAGTTGCTCAAAGCAGGGCTGGTCAACCAAAAGCAGGCCAAGCAGGTCGGCAAAGACAAGCAGAAGCAGCAACGTCTGGTTCATAAAGGCCAGGCCGAGGCGGACGACACTCAAGTGCGTCTGGCCCAGGAAGCACAGGCCGAGAAGGTCAAGCGCGACCAGGAGCTCAACCGCCAGCAGCAGGAAAAGGTCGAGGCCAAGGCCCGTACGGCCCAGGTCAAGCAGTTGATCGAAACCTCGCGCTTACCCAAGCTGACCACCGAGGACTACTACAACTTCGTCGATGACAAGAAGGTCAAGCGCCTTTCGGTCAACACCTTGATGCGCAACAAGCTGAGCAACGGCTCACTGGCAATTGTCCATCATGGCGGCGGTTACGAAGTGATCCCTCGCGAGGCGGCGCTGAAGATCCAGGAGCGGGCTGCGGAGCGTATCGTTCAGCTCAACATCCTCACCGAGACCCAGGTGCCGGATGAGGATGATCCATACGCCGCCTACCAGATCCCTGATGATCTGATGTGGTAAGGCTGTAAAAACAACACGTGTGGCGAGGGGGCTTGCCCCCGTTGGGCTGCGCAGCGGCCCCAATAAGGCCCGAAAACAACAAACCCCGCTTAATGGCGGGGTTTGTGTTTGCGGATATCGCGGCTGCGTGGGCCGGGGTCCCCGCCGGATTTCAGAGTTTCAGGCGCTTTGCGCCTGGCGTCTCATTTCCAGAGTTTCGAGCTCGCTTTTATAATTATGGGCGTCGGTTTCAGAGTGAAACATTCCCACCAGCAAGTCTTGCTGATGGACATCCCAGATACGTATGCCGTTGGCTACACCTTCGTGGGACATATGTGCATCGTCGCGCTCAGTTACTTTTACAGTCATCTGCTTGCTCCAATCTCTGGTTGGTCTGCGGCAAGTCGTCGCAGGCCTTTGTTATATGTTTTGTTAGCTTGCTAAGTAAATAACCAGGATTTGCAACAAACCTTTACAGAAATAGGAACAGTCGCCCAGGCCCCGAAAACCGCGATATTACGTCGCAGGCGGCTGAGTTTTATGACAAAAGCTTCATGTTGCAGTCAGGTCGCCGAGCTACCGATATCCTGCAGGCGAAAAAAAGCCCCGCATTTCGCGAGGCTCTTTTAATCGATCGTGGATCAGCTGCCTTTCACAGCCTTGCCGTTGACCGTACCTTCCAACAACATGATGTTGTATTCCTTGCCGTCGGTTTCAACCTGTTGCAGGCGAACCAGCAGGTAGTCCCAGCTCTTGGCAAACCACATCACGGTGGTGCGTTTGCTTTGAGTCGGGTCACGCACGCGTTCGACCTTGATGGCATCGATCTGGCCGGCCTTGGTCTCGACTTTCTCTTCACCCAGTACACGGAAGTCATAGGTCTCGACTTCGCCGTCGTCGACCACCTGGTAACTCATGGTCTTCTTGCCAGCGGCGACGTCATGTTGCAGGGCCAACTGGTAAGTGGATTTGTCGACCATGCCACGGTTCAGCGGGATCTTCACCGCGTCGCCGCGGTCAGTGCCGGTGACCATCTTGGTGGTCCAGTCGAAATCCAGGTCGGCCTTCTTGGCTTTGCCCAGGCCACCACGTTCGAAGTGGTAGGACTGTGGCAGCAAGGTGTCCTTGTCCAGGGTCAAGGTGCTTTCTTCGGTCAGGCTGGCGATCATCATCGAGGCCTTGAAGCTCAGCTTCCAGGCGCCGTTGGCGGTTTTCTCCAGGCTTCGCGAAGCGGTGCCGCTCATGGGTAACTGCTTCCAGTCGGCGGTGTAGCTGGCGGAGAACGGCTGAAGGTCTGCCGCCTGCGCCAAAGGCAGGGTGAGCAGCGCAAAAGCAAAGAGCAGGGCGCGACGCATAAAATCTCCTAGGTTCGAATCAAGTGGCCGCTGGCCGCAAGTAACTGACCGTCCAATAATGCACCCGGTTCACCAAGAATCAACCGCCCCTCAGCGAACCAGCGAACAGCCAGCGGGTAAATCTTGTGTTCCTGGGTGTGAACCCGTTGCGCAAGCGACTGCGCAGAGTCCGCAGACTCTACCGGAACCACTGCCTGTACGACCAGAGGCCCGCCATCGAGTTCCTCGGTGACGAAGTGCACGCTGCAACCATGCTCCGTATCGCCGGCTTCGAGGGCGCGTTGGTGGGTATGCAGGCCTTTGTACTTGGGCAGCAGCGAAGGGTGGATATTGAGCAGGCGCCCCTGGTAGTGCCGCACGAAATCAGCGCTGAGAATGCGCATGAAGCCGGCCAATACCACAAGCTTGGGATTGAAGGCGTCGATCAGTTCGATCAGGGCCGCATCGAAGGCCTCGCGGCCCTCGAAAGCCTTGTGGTCC
Organism: Pseudomonas sp. HY7a-MNA-CIBAN-0227; assembly: GCF_040310325.1. Classification (NCBI taxonomy): domain Bacteria; kingdom Pseudomonadati; phylum Pseudomonadota; class Gammaproteobacteria; order Pseudomonadales; family Pseudomonadaceae; genus Pseudomonas; species Pseudomonas sp. HY7a-MNA-CIBAN-0227. The sequence continues at coordinate 11,391 of NZ_JBEOPT010000006.1, forward strand.
AGGGCGCGGGTGTCGATCCCTGCGTCCCTGGCACGTTGCAGGCCGTATGCGTCGCTGCGGTTGGAAATCACCGCAGCGATGCGCGCCGGGCTGTCGCCCGTGCGCGTGCTATCGATCAGAGCCTGCAAGTTACTGCCGGTGCCGGAGAGCAGCACCACGACGTTACAGGTTGCTGACATCAGTGCGCCTTGAGGTTCTTCAGTTCCACCTGGGCTGCGCCTTCGGCAGCCGTGGCGATCTGGCCGATGACCCATGGCTGCTCGCCGGCTTCGCGCAGGACATTCAGCGCGGTTTCAACGTGCTCTTGAGCTACGCAGATGACCATGCCGACGCCGCAGTTCAGCACGCGGTGCATTTCGGTTTCGTTGACGTTGCCTTTCTCTTGCAGCCAGTCGAATACTGCCGGACGCTGCCAGCTGGCCACGTCGACAATGGCCTGGGTGCCTTTAGGCAGTACGCGCGGGATGTTGTCCAGCAGGCCGCCACCGGTGATGTGGGCCATGGCCTTGACGGCGCCAGTATCCTTGATCAGCTTGAGCAACGGCTTGACGTAGATGCGGGTCGGGGCCATCAGCAGGTCGGTCAATGGTTTGCCGTCGAGCTGGATGTTTTCGATGTCGGCACCGGACACTTCGATGATCTTGCGGATCAGCGAGTAACCGTTGGAGTGCGGGCCGGACGATGGCAGGGCCAGCAGGGCGTCACCGGCGGCAACCTTGGAGCCGTCGATGATCTCGGCTTTTTCCACGACGCCGACGCAGAAGCCAGCCAGGTCATAGTCTTCGCCTTCGTACATGCCCGGCATTTCAGCGGTTTCACCGCCTACCAGGGAGCAACCGGACAGTTCACAGCCCGCGCCGATGCCGGTCACGACCTGGGTCGCGGTCTCGACATTGAGCTTGCCGGTGGCGTAGTAGTCGAGGAAGAACAACGGTTCGGCACCGCAGACGATCAGGTCGTTGACGCACATGGCCACCAGGTCGATGCCGATGGTGTCGTGCTTGTTCAGGTTCAGCGCCAGGCGCAGCTTGGTGCCGACGCCATCGGTGCCGGAGACCAGAACAGGCTGCTTGTAACCGGCCGGGATTTCGCAGAGGGCGCCAAAACCGCCCAGGCCACCCATGACTTCAGGGCGCGCAGTGCGCTTGGCGACGCTCTTGATGCGTTCGACCAATGCTTCACCGGCGTCGATGTCTACACCGGCGTCCTTGTAGCTCAGGGAGGGTTGCTTGCTCATGATCCAGGCCTTTAGGGGGGATTCAGGGGTAACGACCGAATGCGGCGGGAATGCTGAAACGGATGGTTTCAGAATGCCTTGCCATGGACGGTCTGCGAAGGCGCGCGATTTTATCAGGCTTGAGGGGCAGCGGCCATCCTCGGGCCGACGGGCAGGGGCATATGGGGTTAAAAAAACGCTAATCGACGCGGCTTCTGACCGTATATAAGGTATAGCCTTTAACCGACTATCGTTATGACAGTACAAAAACTTACCAGGACCTTGTGAATGTTTTGCTGGTCGCTGTGGTCACAGCCTTGCTTAACAGTGCTCACGCGGTCTGTTCCAGCCGCTTTTTTGTCGTTCGGGAATCTTCCATGCGTTTGTGTAAATTCTTTTTTGTAGGCTGTTTGTCATTGGTCAGCCTGGCGAGTCATGCCGAAACCCTCAATGGCCTCTATCAAGTGCTCGAACCTGTCAGCAGCCAGACGCCGGATGAGCGCGCCCAGGCGACCCAGCGCGCCCAGGCGACCCAGCGCGCCTTGGAAACCCTGGTGATTCGCTTGACCGGCGATGCCAAGGCAGCCAAAGGCCCCGGCCTGGCGGCAATCCGCAAGGACCCGCAACAAATCATCAGCCAGTACGGCTACGACGCCGGCCCGCCTGAAAGCCTGCAGGTAGATTTCGACCCGGTCAGCACCGATCGCGCCTTGCGCGAAGCAGGCCTGGCGCTGTGGGGCAGCAATCGACCGTCGATCCTTGGTTGGTGGCTGAGTGATTCCACCGAAGGCAGCAGCCTGGTTGGTGACGGCCAGGCCGCTGCGCAGCCATTGCGCCGCGCGGCCCAGCATCGCGGTTTGCCGTTGCGCCTGCCGTTGGGCGATCTCGATGAGCAGATCGTCGCCACCGCACCTAATCTTGAAAGCGCTGACCCAGCTCCACTGCGCTCGGCGTCGGAGCGTTATGGTGCCGATGCCATGTTGGCGGTGCATGCCCGTGAAGAGGGCGGGCAATGGCAAGCCAAATGGCGTTTGTGGCTGGGCGATAAAGCCGAGCAGGGCACCGTACAAGGCGCAGATAGCGCGGCCCTGGCCGACGCCGTGCTGTTGGCCGTGAGTGAGCGCCTGGCGCCGCGCTTTGCAGTCAAGGCGGGGGCAACCAGCGAGCAACTGCTGGAAGTGCAGGGCATGACCCTGGAGCGCTACGCTGCCTTGGGGCACTTGCTGGAGCCGTTTGGCGCGCAACTGCAACGGGTCGATGGCAGTCGTATCGTCTATCGGGTCAATGGCAGCGCCGACCAGTTGCGCACCCAGTTGAGCCTGGCGAAGTTGCAGGAGGTGCCGGCCGGTGAGGTGCCTGCACCTGCGCCCGTCCAGCAGCCGACGGCCGAAGGTGCGCAACCGGCGCTTGCGCCGCAGGTCGAGCCGACGCCGCAACTGCGTTTTCGTTGGTAACTGTTCTTCCTTATATAGAAGCAACTAACAGATGGAGTGGTTTATGGCGGATTCGCGTCGTTGGGTGTGGCTTGGCGGGATCGTCGTGCTGTGCGTTTTTGTATTCTTGCTGCATTCGATATTGACGCCGTTCCTGGTTGCGCTGCTGCTGGCCTATCTGTTCGATCCCTTAGTGGATCGCCTGGAAAAGGTTGGGTTGTCGCGCACCTGGGGTGTGGTGGCAGTGTTTGCGCTGTTCACCCTGATTGTCATGGCGCTGCTGCTGGTGCTGGTACCGATGCTGGCCAAGCAATTGTTTCGCCTCTATGAACTGGCGCCGCAAATGCTCGATTGGCTGCAACACACTGCCATGCCTTGGGCTCAGACCAAGCTTGGCCTGGCCGATGGCTTCTGGAAATTCGACAAGGTCAAGGCCGCCATCAGCGAGCACATGGGGCAGACTACCGATATTGTCGGGATTGTCCTCAGTCAGGCGACGGCTTCCAGCCTGGCGCTGATTGGCTGGTTGACCAATCTGGTGTTGATCCCTGTGGTGGCGTTCTACCTGCTGCGGGACTGGGACCTGATGATGGCGAAGATCCGCAGCCTGTTGCCGCGTAGCCGTGAGGAACGCATCGTCTCTCTGGCAGGAGAGTGCCATGAAGTGCTCGGCGCGTTCGTTCGTGGTCAATTGCTGGTGATGTTGGCCCTGGGGATTATTTATGCGGCGGGGCTGATGGCAATCGGTCTGGAGCTGGGCCTGTTGATCGGCCTGATTGCTGGCCTCGCGGCGATTGTGCCGTACATGGGGTTTGTCATTGGCATTGGTGCGGCGCTGGTGGCCGGGCTGTTCCAGTTTGGCGGTGACTTCTACCCGATGCTGGGGATTGTCGCGGTCTTCATGGTGGGCCAGGCGCTGGAAGGCATGGTGCTGACGCCATTGCTGGTGGGGGATCGGATCGGTCTACACCCGGTGGCGGTGATCTTTGCGATCCTGGCGGGCGGTGAACTGTTTGGCTTTACCGGCATCCTGCTGGCATTGCCGGTGGCAGCAGTGATCATGGTGCTGGTGCGCCATGTGCACGACCTGTACAAGGATTCAGATGTCTACACCGGTGTCGACGAGCCCAATCTATAAGGTCGAGGTTCAGCGCTCCCTCACAAACCCGGCTCAGTGCCGGGTTTGTCGTAGTTGCTCCCCAGGCCAGTGGCCGTGGCGTCAAATAATCTCTACAAAATCCAACACGTTAACGCAAACCTTTGATTTTGCTTGTGGTCTGCTGCATTGTGCACCCGGCGTCACGGGTATAAACTTTGCACACTTTTCACAGAGGCCACTAACGGTCCGATTGGAACCGCTCAGTCAGCATGAAACCGATTCAGCTGCCCCTAGGTGTGCGTCTGCGTGACGACGCTACCTTTATCAATTACTACCCAGGCGCCAATGCCGCTGCACTCGGCTATGTCGAGCGGCTTTGCGAAGCCGACGCCGGGTGGACCGAAAGCCTGATTTACCTCTGGGGCAAGGACGGCGTGGGGCGTACCCACTTATTGCAGGCCGCTTGCCTGCGCTTTGAGCAGATGGGCGAACCGGCGGTGTACCTGCCTTTGGCCGAGTTGCTGGATCGTGGCATCGAAATCCTCGACAACCTTGAACAATACGAGCTGGTTTGCCTGGATGACCTGCAAGCAGTTGCGGGTCGGGCGGATTGGGAAGAAGCGCTGTTTCATCTGTTCAATCGCTTGCGTGACAGCGGGCGGCGCTTGCTGATTGCTGCGTCTACCTCGCCTCGGGAGTTGCCGGTGAAGCTGGCAGATCTCAAGTCTCGCCTGACCCTGGCGCTGATTTTTCAGATGCGCCCACTGTCTGATGAAGACAAGCTGCGCGCCCTGCAATTGCGTGCATCCCGTCGCGGCCTGCACCTTACCGATGAAGTCGGGCACTTTATCCTCACCCGTGGCACCCGCAGCATGAGTGCGCTGTTCGAATTGCTCGAACGCCTCGACCAAGCCTCTTTGCAGGCCCAGCGCAAGCTGACTATTCCTTTCTTGAAAGAAACCCTCGGCTGGTAGCCAGCCCTTTAAAATAGGGGCTCTTGGCATTTTGCAGGCGCCAGAAATCTTGCGTTTTAGCCTGTTTGGCCACGCAAAAGGGTCTTGTAGGGGTTTAAGGGCTTAGATGTCATAGCCCAAACAAGAAGTCACATGGATCACGATTGAATTTGCAAATCGATATGATAGAAGGCATAGTCTCGGCTTCTTTACACATCCAGCCACGGTCGTGCCCATGCTAAATCGCTTCGCACCCCTCGTGCCTCTCGCACTCGTTACCCTGTTGTTTGGTTGCGCCACCCACCCTCAACAGGTGGCTGAGCAGCAAAAGCCTCAACAACACAATCAACAAAAATTTGTCGCTGCGCAGTCTTCCACTGCTTACCAGGAAGCTGTCTATTCAGAAGAAGTAGCGACAGAAAAAGAACTGGCTGAATTTTCCGACAGCAAGCCTTATCAGCTTCCAGTTCTGGCCGACAGCATCCTCGAACGCGGCCTGTCTCTGGTCGGTACCCGTTACCGTTTTGGCGGTACTTCTGAAGCCGGTTTCGATTGCAGCGGTTTCATCGGTTACCTGTTTCGCGAAGAGGCCGGCATGAACCTGCCGCGTTCCACTCGTGAAATGATCAACGTTGATGCACCGTTGGTCGCGCGCAACAACCTCAAGCCTGGTGATCTGCTTTTCTTTAGTACCAATGGTCGTGGTCGCGTCAGTCACGCCGGTATTTACCTGGGCGATGATCAATTTATCCACTCCAGCAGCCGTCGTAGCGGTGGCGTTCGGGTCGATAAGTTGGGCGACAGTTACTGGAGCAAGACCTTTATCGAAGCCAAGCGCGCCCTGGCCATGGCCCCGACTACCGTTACCTCCCGCAAGTAAAGTTAAAGTGATACTTGAAGTTTGATGTGTAAGCGCTAGAATCCTTGGATATTGTTGTGAACTGATCGCGCGAGCTTTGCTTGCGCGGTCTGGTTTTCAGCCTTCGGCAACGAAAGCCGCATCCAGATCAGGATCGCTCTGCCCATGTCGACCTCGGCCCGCCTAATTCTTCTCATTTGCGCCGCGCTGCTCAGCGCCTGCGCAAGTCGTCCACCTCCCGTGGCCGTCAAGCCCAAGCCGGTGTTCAACTATTCCACCCAAGCCTTTTCTCCGGCTGCCGAAGACGTGCTTTTTCGTGCGTTGGGCCTGGTCGGCACGCCTTATCGCTGGGGCGGCAATACGCCGGACTCGGGGTTTGATTGCAGCGGCCTGATTGGTTTTGTCTACCGTGACGCTGCCGGTATCTCCTTGCCGCGCACCACCCGCGAACTGATCGTGATGCGTGCTCAGGATGTGAGTGAAGACGCCCTGCAAACCGGCGACCTACTCTTTTTTGCCACCAATGGCGGCTCGCAGGTCAGCCACGCGGGAATCTATGTGGGCGAAGGGCGCTTTGTGCATGCCCCGCAAACGGGCGGTACGGTGAAGCTGGACACGCTATCCAAGGCGTATTGGCAGAGTGCGTACCTGAGCGCCAAGCGGGTATTGCCGCCGGAACATCTGGCGCGTAATCCCTAAGAAGCAGCTATTAAGCTGCAAGAAGGCGCGCAACGGCCACTTGCAGCTTGAGGCTTGCTACCCGGTTATTTAGCCGCCGACACCCGCCACACTTTATTCCCCACATCATCGGCCACCAGCAAATCCCCCTGCTGATCGATCACCACGCCCACTGGCCGGCCCATGGCTTTCTCATCGCTGTTGAGGAACCCGGTCAGTACATCCACCGGTTGCCCTTTTGGCTTGCCCGCTTCAAACGGCACAAAGATCACTTTGTAACCACTGTGAGGCTTGCGATTCCACGAGCCATGCTGGCCGATAAACGCGCCGTTACTGAACGGTGCTGGCAACTTGCTGCCCTCGGCGAAGGTCAGGCCCAGTGATGCAGTGTGCGGGCCGACCGCATAGTCTGGTGCAATGGCCTTGGCCACCAGGTCCGGGTCTTGTGGGGTCACGCGCACATCGACGTGCTGGCCGTAGTAGCTGAACGGCCAGCCATAGAAGCCGCCATCCTTGACCGAGGTGATGTAGTCCGGCACCAGGTCGCTACCGATTTCATCCCGTTCGTTGACCGCCGTCCACAGTTTTCCGCTTTGCGGTTCCCAAGCCATGCCGTTGGGGTTGCGCAGGCCAGAGGCGAAGATGCGGTGCTGGCCGGTGGCGCGGTCTACTTCCCAAATCGCCGCCCGACCTTGCTCCGCTTCCAGGCCGTTTTCCGCGACGTTGCTGTTGGAGCCGACGCTGACGTACAGCTTGTTACCATCCTTGCTGGCCACCACGTTTTTGGTCCAGTGATGGTTCAGAGGGCCGCCCGGCAGGTCGACGACCTTGGTGCCAGCCTCCTTGATGGAGGTTTCGCCTGGCTGATAAGGGAAGCGCAACAGCTTGTCCGAGTCAGCGACGTACAGGTCGTTGCCCACCAGGGTCATGCCGAACGGCGAGTTGAGGTTTTCCAGGAACACCGTGCGGGTTTCAGCGACGCCATCGTGGTCGGCGTCCCGCAGCAGGGTGATGCGGTTCGGGCTCGGCACGCCAGCGCCGGCTCGGCCCATGACCTTGCCCATCACCCAGCCGCGAATGCCCTTGGAGTCGTCCGGCTTGGGCGGTGCGTTGGTTTGCGCCACAAGCACATCACCATTGGGCAGTACGTACAGCCAGCGCGGGTGATCCAGGCCTTCGGCGAACGCTGCCACCTGGGTGCCGGCCGCCGCAGTGGGCTTGACGCCGTCCGGCCAACCGATCGCCGGGGCGATATTCACGGTGGGGATCAGGGTTTTGTTCGGTTCCGGAAGCTTGGGTGAGGGCCCGGTGCCGTCGGACACTTGCAAGGTGGAACTATCACCGCAAGCGGCCAGGGTGCCAGCGACCATGATGAGTAAGGCGAGTCGGGTCTTATGCATGTTTTTCTCCTCAATACCTGTAGTCATAGAGGCACGACGCGCTGCGATGGTTCAAGTGCGCCGCCAGCTTTAATTGACGCTCCACCCCCAACCCACTAACCTTCGCCGCTTGTTTCAGGTGCTCTGTGGCGTGTGCGTCAACAGAGTGAAACAGGGAAGCCGGTGAGTGAGCGCACTTGTACACAGTGAAGCCACGATCCCGGCGCTGCCCCCGCAACGGTAAATGAGTCAAGACGGTGCTTTCGCCACTGTATCGCCCCGCGATATGGGAAGGCGCACCCTCGGCGCGCAACGCCACTCATGAGCCCGGAGACCGGCCTGATTCATCCAACAGCATCACGGTGGGCGATGCTTGGCTGTTTGTTTTCTCTTTTCCTGCCCGCCGTTTTTGTCCAGCCCCAACGGAGAGCTGCCATGACTGAATCCCCCGATCGTGACGAACGCCACCTGGCGCGCATGCTGCGCAAAAAAGCGGTGATCGACGAGCGCATTGCCAATTCACCGAACGAATGCGGATTGCTGCTGGTGCTCACCGGCAACGGCAAAGGCAAGAGCAGTTCAGCCTTTGGCATGCTGGCCCGGGCCATGGGCCACGACCTGCAGTGCGGTGTGGTGCAGTTCATCAAGGGCCGCAATAGCACCGGTGAAGAGCTGTTCTTCCGCCGCTTCCCCGAGCAAGTGCGTTTCCATGTGATGGGCGAAGGCTTTACCTGGGAAACCCAGGACCGCCAGCGTGATATTGCAGCCGCCGAAGCCGCCTGGGTGGTGTCCCAGGAAATGCTGCGCGACCCGTCCATCGGCCTGGTGGTGCTGGATGAGTTGAACATCGCCCTCAAGCACGGCTACCTCGACCTGGACCAGGTCCTCAGCGACATGCAAGCCCGCCCGCCGATGCAGCACGTACTGGTCACCGGTCGCGGTGCCAAGCCGGAACTGATTGAAATGGCCGACACCGTCACTGAAATGGGCGTGCTCAAACACGCGTTCCAGGCCGGTATCAAGGCACAGAAGGGCATCGAACTTTGAAGCAGTCCCGTCACTGCCCCGCAGTTCTGATCGCCGCACCCGCGTCAGGCCAGGGCAAAACCACCGTCACCGCCGCACTGGCCCGCTTGCACCGCAATCTTGGGCGCAAGGTCCGCGTGTTCAAGTGCGGCCCGGACTTTCTCGACCCGATGATCCACGAGCGCGCCAGCGGTGCGCCGGTCTATCAATTGGACATGTGGATGGTCGGCGAGCAGGAAAGTCGGCGGCTGTTGTGGGAAGCGGCGGGGGAGGCCGACCTGATTTTGATCGAAGGCGTCATGGGCCTGTTCGACGGCACGCCGTCCAGCGCTGACCTGGCGCGGCATTTTGGCGTGCCGGTGCTGGCGGTAATCGACGGCACGGCCATGGCCCAGACCTTTGGCGCTTTGGCCTTGGGGCTAGCCCGTTACCAGCCTGATCTGCCGTTCGCCGGGGTGCTGGCCAATCGCGTCGGCACCTTGCGTCATGCGCAGTTGCTGGAAGGTAGCCTTACCGAAGGCCTGCGCTGGTACGGCGCATTGTCGCGGGAGACCGGTATCGAGCTGCCGAGTCGTCATCTTGGGCTGGTGCAAGCCAGCGAATTGAATGACCTGGATCTGCGCCTGGATGCTGCCGCGCAAGCGTTGGGTAGCAGTTGCGAGGTAGCGCTGCCGCCGCCGGTAGAGTTCGCTGCGCCTGAGCCGATAGAGGCCGAACCGTTGCTGGCCGGTGTACGGATTGCCGTTGCCCGTGACGAAGCCTTTGCCTTTACCTACGGCGCCAGCCTCGACTTGTTGCGAGCGATGGGCGCCGAGCTGCGCTTCTTCTCGCCGATTCATGATTGTGAACTGCCAGAAGCGGACAGCCTGTACCTGCCCGGCGGTTATCCGGAACTGCATCACCTGGCGTTGTCGCAAAACACTTCGATGCTGACCGCCATCCGCGCCCACCATGGCGCCGGTAAGCCCTTGCTGGCCGAATGCGGCGGTATGCTGTATTTGCTGGACTCGCTCACCGATGTCGATGGCACCCGCGCCGAATTACTCGGACTGCTTCAGGGCGATGCTGTGATGCAAAAGCGCCTGGCCGCCCTGGCGCTGCAAAGTGTCGATTTGCCCGAAGGCGTTCTGCGTGGCCACACCTACCATCATTCCCTGACCAGCACCCAATGGCAGCCGATTGCCCGGGGCCTGAGCCCCAACGGCGGACGCGGCGCCGAGGCGGTTTATCGGCAGGGACGGATGACCGCCTCTTATGTGCACTTTTATTTCCCGTCCAACCCGACAGCGATTGCAGCGTTATTTGTGCCAGACACCCAAACCAATGTGGGAGCGGGCTTGCCCGCAATGAGGCCATGACCGACAACACCTTCCCCCAGGCCGACCGCGAAGCCGTCTACCGGGCCATCGCCGAACGCCGCGACATGCGCCACTTCAGCGGCGGCACCGTCGCTCCCGAGCTGCTTCACCGTTTGCTGCAAGCCGCCCACCAGGCACCCAGCGTCGGCCTGATGCAACCGTGGCGTTTCATCCGCATCAGTGACCGCGGCCTGCGGGGCAAGATTCAGCAACTGGTGGAAGAAGAGCGTATTCGCACCGCCGAAGCCCTCGGCGAGCGTTCCGACCAGTTTATGAAGCTCAAGGTCGAAGGCATCAATGATTGCGCCGAGGTGCTGGTGGCCGCGCTGATGGATGACCGCGAACGGCATATCTTCGGCCGTCGCACCTTGCCGGAAATGGACATGGCGTCCTTGTCCTGCGCGATCCAGAATCTATGGCTGGCATCCCGGGTCGAAGGGCTGGGTATGGGCTGGGTGTCGTTGTTCGAGCCCCAGGCCCTGGCCGATCTGCTGGGTTTGCCGGCGGGCGCCAAGCCCCTGGCGGTGCTGTGTCTGGGCCCGGTGGCCGAGTTCTACCCGGCACCGATGTTGCAGCTGGAAGGCTGGACCGAACCGCGTCCATTGAGGGACATGCTGTATGAGAATTATTGGGGAGTGAGTCAATGAGTGTGGCCTTGCTGAGTGTCGCTGCCGTGGCGCTGGATGCGCTGCTGGGCGAACCCAGGCGCTGGCATCCGCTGGTGGCATTCGGTAATTTCGCCGGGCGGATCGAGCAGCGTTTCAACTCGGGTGGCCGTGGCTGGCGCAGCCATGGCGTGACCGCCTGGGTGATCGCGGTGGTGCCGCTGACCCTACTGGCCACGGCCTTGTCGTGGGCGCCGTATGTGGGTTGGGTGATCGAGATCCTCGCGTTGTATTGCGCCCTCGGCATGCGCAGCCTTGGCGAACACGTGGCGCCCGTGGCCCAGGCCCTGCGCAGTGATGACCTGGACGAGGCGCGCAAGCGCGTCGGTTATCTGGTCAGCCGCCAAACCAGCGAGTTGGACCACACCGAAGTTGCACGCGCCGCCACCGAATCGGTATTGGAAAACGGCAGCGATGCGGTGTTCGCCGCGCTGTTCTGGTTTGTCATCGCCGGCGTGCCCGGCGTGGTGCTCTATCGCTTGAGCAATACCCTGGATGCCATGTGGGGTTATCGCAACCAACGTTTTGAACGTTTTGGCTGGGCTGCGGCGAAGATCGACGATCTGCTCAACTATATTCCCGCAAGGTTGGTGGCGTTGACCTACGCGCTACTGGGCAAAACTCGGCTGGCGATCAAGTGCTGGCGCACTCAAGGCCCAACCTGGGACAGCCCCAACGCCGGTCCGGTGATGGCGGCGGGCGCAGGTGCCCTGGGTGTCGAGTTGGGCGGGGCAGCGATTTATCACGGCGAACTGCATCAGCGTCCGCAATTGGGCGAAGGTGTGCCGGCGAGTGCCGACTCCATCGACCAAGGCTGGCAACTGGTGCAGCGCGGCGTGTGGCTATGGTTGTTGATTCTGTGTGTGGGGGCTGAATTTTATGCTTGAGCACGGTGGTCGGCTGCGCAAGGCAGCGATGCAATACGGCATCAGCGAGGCCGACTGGCTGGACCTATCCAGCGGCCTGGCGCCCTGGCCCTGGCCGATCCCCGAGGTCCCGCTACGGGCCTGGGCGCGCCTGCCGGAAACCGATGATGGCCTGGAGGCGGCCGCCTGCGAGTACTACGGCGCCGCCCAGGTGCTGCCGGTGCCCGGTTCCCAGGCCGCAATCCAATTGCTGCCGCGTCTGCGTCGTTCGGACAAGGTCGGCGTGCTGTCGCCGTGCTATGCCGAGCACGCCGAAGCCTGGCGCCGCGCCGGTTATATCGTGCGTGAAGTGCTGGAGCAGGAAGTGGACTTCTTCCTCGACAGCCTTGACGTGCTGGTGGTGGTCAATCCCAACAACCCCACCGGCCTGAGCCTCACGCCGCAACGCCTGCTGGACTGGCACGCACGCCTGGCCCAACGCGGCGGCTGGCTGGTGGTGGATGAGGCCTTTATGGACAACACCCCACAGTTAAGCCTGGCGAGCCAGAGCCATCAGGTGGGCTTGATCGTATTGCGCTCGTTCGGCAAGTTTTTTGGCCTGGCCGGGGTTCGACTGGGCTTTGTCCTGGCCGAGCGCAAGTTGCTCAAGTTGCTTGCTGAACAAGTCGGGCCATGGGCGGTCAGCGGGCCGACGCGGATGTTGGGCCAGGTGTGCCTTAAGGATGTCGCCGGCCATACGCGCCAGCGCCTGCGCTGCGAAGAAGCCAGCCAGCGTCTGTTTGAACTGCTGGAGCGTCATGGCCTGCGACCGCAAGGCGGCTGCGCGCTGTTCCAGTGGTTGATTACCGACCGCGCCGAGCACCTGCACGAATTTATGGCCCAGCGCGGTATTCTGCTGCGCCTGTTTGTCCACGACAGCAGCCTGCGCTTTGGGCTACCGGGTACCGATGCTGACTGGCTGCGCCTGGAACAAGCGCTCACCGCGTACAAGCAAGCATCATGAGTACCTTGATGGTGCAGGGCACCACGTCCGATGCCGGCAAAAGCACCTTGGTCGCCGCCTTGTGCCGCTGGCTGGTACGCCAGGGCGTGGCGGTGGTGCCGTTCAAGCCGCAGAACATGGCGCTCAACAGCGCGGTGACTGCCGAGGGCGGCGAGATTGGCCGGGCCCAGGCGGTCCAGGCCCAGGCGGCGAAGCTGGCGCCTCACACCGATATGAACCCGGTGCTGCTCAAACCCAATAGCGACACCGGTTCGCAGGTCATCATCCATGGCCGGGCCGTCACCACCATGAATGCGGTGGCTTATCACGACTACAAGGCCATCGCCATGCAAGCGGTGTTGGCGTCCCATGCCCGCTTGAGCGCGGCGTATCCGGTGGTGATGGTGGAAGGTGCCGGATCACCCGCCGAGATCAATCTGCGAGCCAACGACATCGCCAACATGGGCTTTGCCGAGGCGGTGGATTGCCCGGTGCTGTTGATCGCCGATATCAATCGCGGCGGGGTGTTTGCTCATTTGGTAGGGACGCTGCAATTGCTGTCGCCTTCGGAGCAGGCGCGGGTCAAGGGTTTCATCATCAACCGTTTTCGTGGCGATATCGCGCTGCTGCAACCTGGGCTGGACTGGCTGGAAGAACGCACCGGCAAGCCGGTGGTGGGTGTTCTGCCTTACGTGCTGGATTTGCACCTGGAGGCCGAAGACGGCATCGACCAGCGTCAGATCGACAAGGCGGCGCAGGTGCTCAAGGTAGTGGTGCCGGTATTGCCGCGTATCAGCAATCACACGGATTTTGATCCGCTGCGGCTGCATCCCCAGGTGGATTTGCAGTTTGTCGGGCCGGGGCAGGCGATTCCTGCGGCTGACCTGATTATCTTGCCGGGGTCGAAAAGCGTACGTAGCGACTTGGCCTATTTGCGGGCCAATGGTTGGGACGTGGCGCTGGGCCGGCACTTGCGCTATGGCGGCAAGGTGTTGGGGATTTGCGGTGGGTTGCAGATGCTTGGCGAGCAGGTGCATGACCCGTTGGGGCTGGAAGGGCCCTGCGGTTCCAGTGAGGGGCTGGGGCTTTTGGCGTTTAGCACGACGCTGGAAGAAGAGAAGCAGCTGCGCAATGTTCGCGGGCGGTTGCTGTTGGAAGACGCTGAGGTCAGTGGTTATGAGATTCATGCGGGTGTGACCAGTGGCAGTGCCTTGTCGCGGCCGGCGGTGGTTTTGGATGACGGTCGTAGGGAGGGTGCGCAAAGTGCCGACGGGCAGATTCTTGGTACTTATCTGCATGGGTTGTTTGAGACTCCGGCCGCTTGCAGTTCGTTGTTGCGCTGGGCGGGGTTGGAGAATGTGCAGGAAGTGGATTACCACGCCCTTCGCGAACGGGATATTGAGCGGTTGGCGGATTTGGTAGAGCAGCATTTGGATACGGGATTGTTGCGTCAGTTGTGTGGGGTTTGAGGGTGTACACCGATCTAGTGTGAGAGCCGGGCTTGCCCGCGGATCAATGCCTGCGTTCGGTCTCTGGTTTTATGGGCAGGCAGATCAAGAACTAGATCAAAAGCCAGTGCCCGCCAATCCGCTTTCTGGAGCGAGCTGGCTCGCCTGCGATGGGCTCACAGGCTCCGCATTCATCCAGGAAGCCCGTGTCATCGTTAACGACCATCGCGAGCAAGGAGCAGTAGATCCGCTCTTGCTTTTCACCACTCAGGTCGGCTACCAGGCCGCCGTGCTTTTGCTTTTGATCTTAGGCGCCCCGTTAACCACGATGGCTGAACGCAGGTATTGCTCCGTGGGTAAACCGGCAGGACGCCGGTTTAGCCGCGCTGGGCCAAGGATGGCCCATCGCGGCGGCCCACGGAGCAATGCCGGAGTGAAGGCATGCCGAGCCACAGCGAGGCACCAAGTGGTGGGGCAAGAGCCTTTTGCTTACTTTTGGGCTCTTTCAAAAGTGAGTCGCTGTAAGAGCGAAACCCCAAGCCGCCGTTACCGCAGCAACGGAAACACACACAATCAAAAAAAGAGGCCCCACCCCATGCTCCAACTAATCCTGGGCGGCGCCCGCTCCGGCAAAAGCCGCCTCGCCGAAAAACTCGCTGCGAACAGCATGCTCGCGGTCACCTACATAGCCACCAGCCAACCCCTGGACGGCGAAATGAACGAGCGCGTCACCCTGCATCGCCAGCGCCGCCCAGCGGAATGGAGCCTGATCGAAGAACCCATCGAACTGGCCCGCGTCCTACGGGAAGCCGCCGCCCCCGACCGCTGCCTGCTGGTCGACTGCCTGACCCTATGGCTAACCAACCTGCTGATGCTCGAAAATCCCGCACGTCTTGCCTCAGAGCGCGACGCCCTGCTGCAAACCCTAGCCTCCCTGCCAGGTGAAATCATCTTTGTCAGCAACGAGACCGGACTGGGTGTCGTGCCGCTGGGCGAATTGACTCGCCGCTATGTCGATGAAGCCGGTTGGCTGCATCAAGCCCTGGCCGAGCGTTGTCAGCGTGTTGTCCTGACCGTCGCCGGCCTGCCCCTGACTTTGAAAGGTACTGCGTTATGACTGACACCTGGTGGCTCAACCCTTGTAAGGCTATTGACGCCCAAGCGCACGCCCAAGCCCTGGCCCGTCAACAACAGCTGACCAAACCCGCCGGCTCCCTCGGCCAGTTGGACGCGGTGGCAGTGCAACTGGCCGGCTTGCAAGGGCAAGTCAAGCCGAGCCTCGACCACCTGTGGGTCGCAATCTTTGCCGGCGATCACGGCGTGGTTGCCGAAGGAGTCTCCGCATTTCCCCAGGAAGTCACCGGGCAGATGCTGCGCAACTTCGTCACTGGCGGCGCTGCCATCAGCGTATTGGCCCGCCAGTTGGATGCGCAACTGGAAGTAATCGACCTGGGCACCGTCACGCCGTCGTTGAACCTGCCGGGTGTGCGTCACCTGAATATCGGCGCGGGCACCGCCAATTTCGTCAACGGCCCGGCGATGACCGAGGCCCAAGGCCGCCTGGCCCTGGAAGCGGGGCGCGACAGCGTGCGCCGGGCCGTCGCGGGCGGTGCTCAATTGTTCATCGGCGGCGAGATGGGCATCGGCAACACCACGGCAGCCAGTGCGCTGGCGTGTGCGTTGCTGGACTGCCGAGTGAGTGACTTGACCGGGCCAGGTACTGGCTTGAACGCCCAGGGCGTCAGCCATAAGGTGGCCGTGATCGAGCGTGCACTGGCATTACATATCACTCAGCGCGGCGATGCGCTGCAAGCCCTGTTCAACCTAGGTGGTTTCGAGATTGCCGCGTTGGTCGGTGCTTATCTGGCCTGCGCCCAAGAGGGTGTCGTGGTGTTGGTGGACGGTTTTATCTGCACCGTCGCAGCCCTGGTCGCCACGCGTCTAAATCCTGCGTGCCGTGAGTGGCTGCTGTTCGGTCATCGTGGTGCGGAGCCGGGCCATCGTCATGTGCTGGAAAGTCTTAACGCTGAACCGCTGCTAGAACTGAGCCTACGCCTGGGCGAAGGCAGTGGCGCTGCGTTGGCGGTGCCGTTGCTGCGCCTGGCTTGCGCGCTGCACGGGCAAATGGCAACCTTTGCCGAAGCCGCCGTGGCGGATCGTCCGGCATGACCTTGCACCTGGACTTGCTGCGTCACGGTGAAACCGAACTGGGCGGCGGCTTGCGCGGCAGCCTGGACGATGCGTTGACGGTCAAGGGCTGGGAGCAGATGCGTGCTGCTGTGATCGAACGGGGGCCGTGGGACCGTTTGGTCAGCTCGCCGCTACAACGTTGCGCGCGCTTTGCCGACGAGTTGGGCGTGCGCCTGAACCTGCCGGTGACCCTGGAAAAGGATCTGCAAGAGCTGCATTTCGGTGCCTGGGAAGGGCAGAGCGCTGCGAAGTTGATGGAAACCGATGCCGAGGCGTTGGGCTTGTTCTGGGCTGATCCCTATTGTTTCACCCCGCCCGATGGCGAACCGGTGGAGCAGTTTTCCAACCGTGTGCGCGGCGCCGTCTCGCGTTTGCATCAGGCCTATACCGGCCAACGAGTGCTGTTGATCAGCCACGGTGGGGTCATGCGCTTGCTGCTGGCCCAGGCCCGAGGCTTGCCCCGTGAGCAGCTGTTGAATGTTGAAGTCGGCCACGGCGGCTTGTTCAGCCTGCAGGTCGAGGCCAATGGTGTATTAAGGGAAGGCGCCTGATCATGCTGCCATTCTGGATTGCCCTGCAGTTTCTCAGCAGCTTGCCGATCCGCTTGCCGGGTATGCCGCAGCCGCAGGAACTGGGGCGTTCACTGCTGTTCTATCCGCTGGTGGGGCTGTTGTTCGGGCTGTTGCTGTGGGGCTTGAACACGGTGCTGATGGGCGCGCCGTTGCTGTTGCATGCGGCGTTGTTGCTGACGTCGTGGGTGTTGCTCAGCGGCGGCTTGCACCTGGACGGCCTGGCCGACAGCGCCGATGCCTGGTTGGGCGGTTTTGGTGACCGCGAGCGTACCCTGACCATCATGAAAGACCCTCGCAGCGGGCCGATTGCCGTGGTTACCCTGGGTCTGGTGTTGCTGCTTAAGTTTACTGCGCTGGTGGCCCTGATCGAACAGCACAACGGCGCGGCGCTACTCCTGGCACCGTTGATTGGTCGCAGCTCGATGTTGGCACTTTTTCTTACCACTCGCTATGTGCGGGCCGGAGGGCTGGGCCAGGCGTTATCGGATCATTTACCGCGGGTCGTCGGCCAACAGGTGCTGACCCTCAGTGGTCTGGCGTGCATCTTGATCGGCGGCTTCAGCGGTGGGATCGCGGTGTTACTGGCGGCCATCTGCTTCATTGGCTTGCGTCAACTGATGGTCAATCGACTGGGCGGCACCACCGGCGACACCGCCGGAGCCCTGTTGGAGTTGCTGGAAGTGGCGGTGTTGATTGGTCTGGCTTTGTAACAGTTTCTTGCATTTCCTTAATCGCGGGTATATACACGCGCCATGCTTGCCTCCCAATGTTTATGTACCAACCTGCGTCGTGCCGCTCGTGGCGTCAGCAGGCATTACGACGGCGCTCTCGACGGCTTCGGGATCAACGTCGCCCAGTATTCTTTGCTGTGTAACTTGCAGCGCCTTGATCAACCGAGCATTTCCAGCCTGGCCGATGCCATGGGCCTGGATCGCAGCACCCTGGGGCGCAATCTGCGGGTGCTGGAGGGCGAAGGTCTGGTGCAATTGGTCGAGGGAGACGATCTGCGCAATCGCCTGGTGCTGCTCACCGAGGCAGGCAATGAGCGGCTTGCCGCCGCCTTGCCCGCCTGGGAAGCTGCGCAGCAGAAGCTGATTGATCGGTTGGGAGCAGAAAAGCGCGAAACCCTGTTGGCCTTGCTGGACGAACTTGCTTAAACGCAAGTTTGTTCGATCATAAGCGGGTATATACCCGTGAACGGAGAATAAGAAATGACCTCGATGTGGCGTACTAGTGGCTGGATTCTTGTCGGGAGTGCGCTGATCCTGGCTCTGTCCCTGGGTGTGCGGCACGGATTTGGTCTATTCCTGGCGCCCATGAGTGCCGAATTTGGCTGGGGGCGCGAAACCTTTGCCTTTGCCATTGCCTTGCAAAACTTGATTTGGGGCCTGGCCCAACCCTTCACCGGCGCCGTGGCCGACCGCTTCGGTGCGGCAAAAGTGGTGATGATTGGCGGCGTACTTTATGCCCTGGGCCTGGTGTTCATGGGCTTATCGGACTCGGCATGGTCGCTGTCGTTGAGTGCCGGTTTATTGATCGGGATTGGCCTTTCCGGTACTTCGTTCTCGGTGATTCTTGGCGTGGTGGGGCGCGCCGTGCCAGCGGAGAAACGCAGCATGGCCATGGGTATCGCCAGTGCGGCCGGCTCTTTCGGCCAGTTCACCATGTTGCCGGGCACCCTGGGCTTGATCGGTTGGCTCGGCTGGTCTGCCGCGTTGCTGGTGCTGGGCCTTCTGGTGGCGTTGATCGTGCCGCTGGTGACCATGCTCAAGGATCGCCCGCTGCCGGTGCTGGCAGGCCAGCAGACGCTACGTGAAGCGCTGCACGAAGCCTGTTCCCATTCCGGTTTCTGGTTGCTGGCCTTTGGCTTTTTCGTCTGCGGTTTCCAGGTGGTATTTATTGGTGTGCATTTGCCGGCGTATCTGGTGGACCAGCATCTGCCGGCCACCGTGGGTACGACAGTGTTGGCGTTGATTGGCTTGTTCAATATCTTCGGCACCTACACAGCCGGTTGGCTCGGCGGGCGGATGTCCAAGCCGCGGCTGTTGACCGGCTTGTACCTGTTGCGGGCGGTGGTGATCGTGCTGTTCCTGTGGGCGCCGGTGACTGAAATGAGTGCCTACCTGTTCGGCATGGCCATGGGTTTCTTGTGGCTGTCCACCGTGCCGCTGACTAATGGCACGGTAGCGACCCTGTTTGGTGTCAGAAATCTTTCCATGCTGGGTGGGATCGTGTTTCTGTTCCACCAACTGGGTTCGTTCCTCGGTGGCTGGCTGGGCGGCGTGGTCTATGATCGAACCGGCAACTACGATTTGATCTGGCAAGTGGCGATTGTCTTGAGCGTGCTCGCCGCTGCCTTGAACTGGCCGGTGCGTGAGCGCCCGGTGGCCCGATTACAGGCGCAGATGGAGGCAGCATGAGTTCGATAGGGCGTTGGTTCGTGGCAGGGGGAGCGGGCCTGCTGCTGTTACTGGCATGGTGGGGGTGGCAGCAGGGCGGCCTGGCGTTGATGCAACTGGGCATGGCGATCTGTTAAGTTCTGTGTCTGAACCTATTCAAGGACATTCGACATGCTGATGCGCTGGCTTGCAGTACCGGCCCTGATTGTGGCTTTTGGCGGTGTTGCCATGGCCGCCGATTGCCCGGCGTTGCTTGAAGGCCAATTGCCCAAGTTGCGCGCCAAGGAGTCCATCGACCTGTGCCAGCGCTTTGCCGCAAAGCCGCTGGTGATCGTCAACACTGCCAGCTTCTGCGGGTTCGCTCCCCAGTTCAAAGGCCTTGAGGCGTTGTATCAGCGCTATAAGGACGATGGGCTGGAAGTGATTGGCGTACCGTCGGATGACTTCAAGCAGGAAGCCAAGACCGGCGAGGAAACGGCCAAGGTCTGCTACGTCAATTACGGTGTGACCTTCACCATGACCGAGCCGCAGAAGGTCAAGGGGCCAGACGCTGTGCACCTGTTCAAGATCCTTGCGCAACAAAGCAGCGCGCCCAAGTGGAACTTCTACAAGTACGTGGTAGATCGCCAGGGCAAGGTGATTGCCAATTTTTCCAGCCTAACCAAGCCCGACAGCCCGGATCTGATAAAGGCGGTGGAGCAGGCGTTGGCTTCCAAGCCCTGATCGCCGCCCATTAAAAAGCCCCGCCTCCTTTGCAGGAGGGCGGGGCTTTTTTACACCGGTCTGAATCAGAAGGTGTAAGTCATGCCCAGGCCGAAACCGTTGGCACTGTTTTGGTACTTGGCTTGGTAGTTGGACGGCAGCGAGGTGTTGTTGACCTTGATGTCCTCTTCCTTCAAGTACGAGTAAGCCAGGTCGACCGTCATGTTATCCATGACCTTATAGCCCAGACCCACACTGAAGATCGTACGGTCGCCAGTCGGGATGCGCGGTGAACGATCGGTGTTGTTGGTAGGCGACTGGTCGAATGTCAGGCCGGTACGCAGCACGACCTGTTTGGTCAACTGGTACGAGGTACCTACGGCATAGGCCCAGGTGTCGTGCCAGTTTTGCTCTTCGGTGATGTTAGCGATGCGGCTCGGGGCCAAGGCGCCACCGTTTGTCCCAGTCACACCGTCGTTATTGACGGTGATCTCTTTCAGGCGGCTCCAGCGCGTCCAGGTTGCACCGCCGTAGAGTTTCCAGGCGTCAGTCAGGTCTTGAGTGACCGACAGATCGTAGGACTCAGGGGTCTCGATTTTCAGGGAGGCGTCGTAACGGTTGTTGCGCAGCGCTCCTTGAGTCTGAGCCGGGCCTGTGACAGTGGTGTGGCCTTCAAGCTTGTATTTGACCTTCGAGTGGTAGGTCAGGCCGACACGGGTGGTGTCTGTAGCCTGGACCAGCACACCGAAGTTGAAGCCCAGTGCAGTGTCGTCACCCTTGATCTTGACGTTGGTATCAGCGAAAGGCGCGCCGATTACCAGGGTCTTGTCCGATTCCAATACGCCGGAAATTCGGTTGATGGTTGGGCCAAAACCGATGGAAACCTTGTCGTTGAAGGCATAGCTGACAGTTGGCTGGAAGGTCATGACCTTCACTTCGCTCTTGCTGCCAAAGCCACGGCCCTGGAAGCCGCTTTCGTAATCTGTCACCAGGCCGAAAGGTGCATACACACCAAAGCCGATGGCCCACTGATCGTCGAGTTTGTTGGTGTAGAAACCGAACGGCACCGCGGTGAACGGAACCATGTCGCCTTTGTTGGAACCGCTTGGGCGGCCACTGACGTCCTTGATGTCGGTCGACGCATCAATGGCAGCAACACCGCCGGTGATTTGCTGGCCATTCAAGCGAGACATACCGGCAGGGTTACCGTAGACAGTGCTTGCATCATCGGCAGAAGAAGAGCGACCCGCGAAACCGGTACCCATCCCGCTGACGCTTTGTTCGTTGAGGGCAAAGCCGCTTGCGAACAGTTGGGAGGAGACCATGGCAATGGCGAGGCTAAGTGTGGTCTTGAGCATTACTTTTTTCATTATTAGAACTCCGTGGTGATCACCGCTGCGGAAAGTAACAATATTTTCAAGTTAGCGCTATAGGCTGAAACACAGGAGATAGAGCGGTTTTGTAGGACAATCAGACCAAGGTGAGCGGTGTTTGCCGAATCTTGCAAATTGCCCGATCAGCAGGCGACCTGATTCAGCGGTGAAACACAGGTGTGCCAGGCGCGGGTGAAATCCCGCAGCCGGCCCTGGGGTTGGAAGATTTCTCGCCAGATTCGCGCCATGGCCTGCACGTCGTCGGGAGAGGGTAGGGCGGGGTGATGTTTCTCCACCAGCAGCCAGGCAATGGCAGTGGCGTAACGCAGGTTGACCGTCAACTCAAGCTGGGGCCCGCTAAGGAATGCGTGTTGGCTGGCGAGACCTCGTACCAGGCTGGCGCGTTCTGGGTCGAGGGCCAGGTATTCGTCCCACAGGGCCCGGTGGCGTAGTTCAGTGATGCGATACAGGCCATGACCGCGACGGTCATGCAGGGCGGTACCCAAGGCTGATTGGCTGGCAGCGATGCCCAGCAGCAGGGATTCCGCAGCTTGGCTGTGGCGGCCCAGGTAAATCAAGGTGGGCCGGATCACATAACGACACAATTCGCTGGCGGCGATACCCATAAAGCCCTCGAAGCGTGGAAGTGGTCGACGAGGCCTGAGAAGGGGGGGCTTGGCAGCGGTGAATCGGATCTCAGGCTCGCCGGAAGCGGATCATGCCGCTTGAGTTGAAGTGTAGTGTCATATTTACGACGTAAAGGACTGTTTTTAAAATATTTTTATCATTCGGTTATAACCGTTATATCTGTTTGAACTTAAGTAAAAGTTCAATTGCTCGGATTTCAGGCAATAAAAAACCCTGCTTTGCAGGCAGGGTTTCGGGTTTTTCAGTGTTGGGGTCGATCAGGCAATCAGTGCCTGACGGGTACGCTCGATCACGGCCTGCAGCGGTTCTGCGCTGGAGTATTGATCGGGGTACAGGCGTTCACTGTGACGAGCGATGCCGTGTTCGTTGACCAGGGTGAAGCTGAAGCAGCCTTTACGAGCGGCCATGATCAGGCAATTCATTGGTGCAAAAGCATTGGTGAGGGTGCGAATGGCATCCTGAGTATGGATTTGAGTGGACATATTATTGGTGTTCCTACAAATAACACGGTTAAAAACCGTGCAACATTAAAACGTTCCAGTGACGTTGATCACCATTGATCGAACGAAGAGCCCGACTGGAACAAAGCAGCCAGTTTGAAGCGCTAATTAGTTTGGCGCGCTTGGGCTGGCAGGTAGGTACTTAGGAGGGCAGGCAACACAACAGGGGCAAAGGTTCTGGGCCCAGGGTGAAGATCCTGATCAATCTGCAGGTTGGTTCGGTCAGAGTATTGAGACTTCGCGACACCCTTTGCATTATTCAAAGGCAGTGTCGTCGCAAGTGATACCTGGAAACCATCGAGGTGGTCGATCCCATCGATATGGACAGTAACTCTTCTTTAGGAAAGTTATGTCGCGGGGGATTTGTTCGACCAGAATTGACTTTCAGCTTGGTACTAACGCCGGGGATACTAACGGATTGAATCCTGAAAAGGAAGCGCGTTAGAGAAAATACTTCAGTCAGCCCCTAGAAACCCTGGATAAATCAGCGAGGTCGTCGTCGCGGCTAGCCGAATGCCTTTCATGTAGGCCGAACAGTGTGGCGAGCTCAAGAGCGTTTGAAAAGTGGCGGTGGTGTGAGGCGTCAGTAACGTTTTGGGGTGGCGGTGGGCTAAAAAGGGCGGCGATATAACCACCATGTGGGCAGTTGTGCACATTGGTTGCGCAGCGTGTCACCTCACAGTCATAAGGTTGGTAATACCCTTGAGTGCCTGCAACGAAAATTTAAGTCAATGAAAAATCTGGCTTTTTTTTATTGGTGAAAAAATCGTCAGTTTGACTGCGGCCCCCATTCCATGGGCCTTTGCGGGAGTTAAAGGAGGGTTGTCCACTGAGTTATCCACAGCTTCTGTGGATTGTCCCAAGCGCTTGCTCTAGGACGGGCGTGCAGGCTTTTTTCAGCTTTACCCGTATGAAAAAAGGAGTAGAGTGGCGCGCCTTCCGTTCTGCCCTACAGTGCTTTATGAAGTTTCGCTCAGTATCACCTTCTGTTACCGACAGCCCTTCCGTTGTTACCGCACCCAAGCGTTTTTCCTTGAGGGTCGCTTTGTGGCTGCTGGACAACCCGCGCCTAGCTGACAGCCCCAACGTCAAGCATTTTGCTGGTCGCTTGCTCAAGCAGCCCGCCCGTGAAGGTGTGGTTGCCGCGCAAAGTCGATTAGGCCAATTGATGTGCCGCGAATGTGGCAGCGCCCGGGACCGGCGCATCGGTCACGATCTGTTGCGTCAGGCCGCCCGTGCCGGCGACCTCCGTGCCCAGCGCGAACTGGGCCAAATCGAAGACTGAGCTGTCCACGGCGCGCCTGCTTGGTTAACCTTCTTCTTTTATGGTGATGGCAGGAGTGGCTATGGCTTTTGACTGGACCAGTGTGGCGCTGGGTCTCGCTGCTGCTGCGTTACCTTTATTGGTGCTGTGCTGGCAGATTCAGCGACGCCTGAGTGCGCGAATGGCCGGCTGGGAATTGCTCGAAGAGCGCCTCTCCATCGCGCAACTAGCCCAGGAAGGGTTGGCGGCGCAATTGGACGCCAGTCGCGATGAAATCAGTGACCTGAGCCAGGCCAATGCCGCCAAGCAGGCGGATCTTGCTGCTGTGCGCCGGGAAGTCGAGTTGCTGCAGATCGATCGCGACAACGCGCGCGACGCTGCCCATACCTGGAATATCGAGCGCTCTGCCAAGGAAGTCGAGTTGCGGCGCCTTGATGCCTTGTCGGCCGCCCTGCGCGCCGAACTTCGGGAACAACAGGAAAGCCATCAGCAACGCCTCAGCGACCTGCAAGGTTCGCGGGATGAACTGCGGGCACAGTTCGCGGAGCTCGCCGGAAAAATTTTCGACGAGCGCGAGCAGCGGTTCGCCGAAACCAGCCAGCAGCGCCTGGGACAACTGCTTGATCCCCTCAAGGAGCGCATTCAGTCCTTCGAAAAGCGGGTGGAAGAAAGCTATCAGAGTGAGGCGCGGGAACGCTTTTCCCTGGCCAAGGAACTTGAGCGCCTGCAGCAACTGAACCTGCGTCTGTCGGATGAAGCGACCAACCTGACCCGTGCCCTCAAAGGCCAGAAAACCCAGGGCAACTGGGGTGAGTTGATTCTTGAAAGGGTGCTTGAGCATGCAGGCCTGGAGAAAGGCCGCGAGTACCAGACCCAGGTCAACCTCAAGGGCCCGGATGGCGAGCGCTTCCAGCCGGACGTGCTGATCATGTTGCCGGGCGACAAGCAGGTGGTGGTGGACTCCAAGGTCAGCCTGACCGCCTATCAGCAGTACGTTGTTGCTGACGATGAAGTGATCGGCCAGGCCGCTCTCAAGCAGCATGTCTTGTCCTTGCGCACCCACGTCAAAGGCCTCGCCGGCAAGGACTATAAGCGTCTGGAGGGCTTGCACAGCCTGGACTTTGTCCTGCTGTTCGTGCCCATCGAAGCCGCGTTTTCCGCTGCATTGCAGGCTGAGCCGAATCTGTTTCAGGAGGCTTTCGACCGCAACATCGTCATCGTCAGCCCGACGACGTTACTGGCGACCCTACGGGTGATCGACAGCCTGTGGAAACAGGAACGGCAAACCCAGAACGCCCGGGAAATCGCCGAGCGTGCTGGCTGGCTGTATGACAAGTTCGTATTGTTTATCCAGGATCTGGACGAGGTGGGCAATCGCCTGCAGCAGTTGGACAAGGCCTACAGCGCGGCGCGCAATAAGCTGACAGATGGACGCGGGAATCTGGTCAGTCGTACCGAACAACTGAAACTGCTCGGTGCTCGCGCCAGTAAAAGCCTGCCGGCCGATCTGCTGGAGCGGGCGATGACCGATGAAGACGGTGTGGCGCAGTTGCCGGAGTAGAGCCCCGTCAATATGTGAGGCTTCCACAGGTAACGTGCCTCCTTGGCTACAACGGTAAATGCCGACTCAACAACGCCCTAAGCGCCGCAGGCTTGACCGGTTTGGCCAAATAATCCAATCCCGCGGCATGCACCTCGGCCACCATTTCTGGGCGCCCATCGGCGCTGATCACCACGCCTGGTATTGGTGCCGCCAGCTCTGCTCGCAGCCAACCCATCAACTCAGTACCGGTCTCGCCGTGGTCCAGGTGGTAATCCACCAGGGCCAATTGCGGTCGCATCCCCTCTGCCAGCAACGCCACGCACTGCGCCTGGTCGCGGGCGGTCCAGACCTGGCAACCCCAGCGAGTCAGCAAGCTGCGCATGCCGATGAGGATGCTGTCTTCGTTATCCACGCACAGCACCTGGGCGCCACTCATGGGTTGGCCATTTTCCAGTACGGTCTGGACCGGTGTGCTGGTTTGCTTGCGGGCCAGGGGCACGCTGACGCTGAATACGCTGCCCTTGCCCGGCCATGAGCGCACACGCAAGCGGTGGCCAAGTACTCGGCACAGGCCGTCGGCGATCGCCAGCCCAAGGCCCAGGCCCTTTTCGGCACGGGTCTGGTGGCTGTCCAGGCGCTTGAACTCTTCGAAGATCACTTTCTGTTTGTCTGGCGGGATGCCGGGACCCCGGTCCCAGACCTCCAGGCATAGCTCTCCCCGGCGCCGCCGCACCCCCAGCAGCACCGGGCCATCGGCATATCGGAAGGCGTTGGTCAGGAAATTCTGCAAAACCCGTCGCAGCAACTTGATGTCGCTGTCGACACGCAAGCGGCTGCCCCGCACGCGGAAGTCCAGGCCTTGTTCCTGGGCCAGTGCCTTGAACTCGGCGCCCAAGGCATCAAACAGTTCGTTGAGGGCAAAGGGGTGGTGCTGAGGATTGATCTTGCCGTTTTCCAGGCGTGAGATGTCCAGTAGGTCGCTAATCAGGTCTTCGGCCGAGCGCAGCGAGCTGTCCAGATGCTGCACCAGTTGCCGGGTTTCCCCCGACAATCCGTCGTTCTGATGGGAGAGGGCGGCGGAGAACAACCGCGCCGCGTTCAGCGGTTGCATCAGGTCGTGGCTGACCGCCGCCAGGAACCTTGTTTTCGACTGGTTGGCCGATTCGGCGACGCCTTTGGCATCGGTCAGGGCGACGTTCAGTTGCGACAGTTCATGGGTACGTTCAGTGACGCGCTGCTCCAGGCCTTCGTTGGCCTCGGTCAAGGCTTGCTCGGCCTCGCGGAATGCGGTGATGTCGGTGAAACTCATGACAAAGCCGCCGCCGGGCATCGGGTTGCCAATCAGCTCGATCACCCGGCCATTGGGGAACAGGCGCTCCGAGGTATGGGCACGGCCTTGGCGCATCCAATGCAGGCGCCGGGCGACATGCACTTCGGCTTCCCCCGGACCGCACAGTCCGCGTTCGGCGTTGTAGCGAATAATGTCGGCAATCGGCCGGCCGACGCTGATCAGTCCGTCCGGGTAATTGAACAGCTCCAGATAACGACGGTTCCAGGCCACCAGCTTGAGGGACTGGTCGACCACGCTGATGCCTTGGGTGATGTTTTCAATGGCGCCCTGCAACAGCGCCCGGTTGAACTGCAGCACTTCCGAGGCTTCGTCTGCGATTCGTACGACGTCTTCAAGCTGCATTTCCCGGCCTTCAATGGCCGCTTTCACCACCGCTCGGGTCGAGGAGGCGCCCAGCACACCGGCCAGCAGCCGCTCGGTGTGGGCGATCCAGTCATTGTCAGCGTTCTGGTTAGGGTTGAAGCCTTTGCCTTGGCGATAGGCGAAGCGGATAAAGCTCTGTTGCGCCCGTTCTTCACCGACGAAGCGGGCGGCCAGGCTGAGCAGGTCGTTGATCTGCACCGAGAGCATAGAGCGCGTACTGGCGCGCTGACTGGTTTCCTGGCCGATAAATCGGCCGGCCTGCCAGTGTTCGGAGACCCGTGTGCGCGACAACACGGAAACCCAGGCAAACAGCGTGAAGTTACCGGCCAGGGACAGCACCACGCCTTGGGTCAGTGGCGTGATAGGCAGTCCCAGCGGGTTGCCATGCAACCAGCTCAGGCCAGGGAAGATACTCAGTGACCAACCCAGGCTGTGGGCCGCAATCGGCAGTACCAAGGTGTAGAACCACAGGAATGTCCCTGCCGCCAATCCGGCAAACACCCCACGGCGGTTGGCCTGTTTCCAATACAGCGCACCGAGCATCGCCGGCGCCAGTTGGGTGACAGCGGCAAAGGCAATCTGGCCGATGGTCGCCAGGCTCGCGGTGGAGCCCAGCAGGCGGTAGCTGACGTAAGCCAGCAGGAGAATGATGACGATACTGACCCGGCGCACCGAGAGCATCCAGTGGCGGAACACTTCGAATGGACGTTCGGCGTTGGTACGGCGCAGCAACCAGGGCAGCAGCATATCGTTGGAGACCATGGTCGACAGCGCGACACTGGCCACGATCACCATGCCGGTCGCCGCCGAAGCACCCCCGATAAAGGCCAGCAGCGCCAGGGCCGGATGGGATTCGGCCAGGGGCAGGCTGATCACATAGGAGTCGGGCAGTACCGAACCCGGCAGCAGCATTTTCCCACCCAGGGCAATCGGCACCACGAACAGCGCGGCCAGCACCAGATACGCGGGGAACACCCACTTGGCCAGGCGCAAATCCTGAGGGTCGATATTTTCCACCACAGTGACGTGGAACTGCCGGGGCAGGCAGATGATCGCCATCATTGCCACGCCAGTCTGGACCACCATCGATGGCCAGTTGATGGTCTCTTTCCAGTACTCCTCCAGCCGTGGCGCAAGCATTGCCTGGCTGAACAAATCATCAAAACCGTCATACAGGCCATAGGTAACGAAGGCGCCAACAGCGAGGAACGCGAACAGCTTGACCAGGGATTCAAAGGCAATCGCCAGCACCATGCCGCGGTGGTGTTCCGTGGCATCGAGGTTGCGGGTACCGAAGACAATGGTGAACAGTGCCAGCACTAGCGACACGATCAGTGCGGTGTCCTGGGCCCGTGTGCCGGTGGCATCGGCGCCGGCACCGATCAGCAGGTTCACCCCCAGCACGATGCCTTTGAGTTGCAGGGCAATGTACGGCAGCACGCCCACCAGGCAGATCAGAGCTACCACCACTGCCAGGGACTGGGACTTGCCATAGCGGGCGGCGATAAAGTCGGCAATGGAGGTGATGTTCTCCTGCTTGCTGATCAATATCATTTTTTGCAGCACCCAGGGTGCCAACACCAGCAACAGCACCGGACCCAGGTAAATCGGTAAAAACGCCCACAACTGTTCGGCCGCCTGGCCGACCGCGCCGAAGAAGGTCCAACTGGTGCAATAGACGGCCAGCGACAGGCTATACACCCAGGCACGCACCCGTGGTGGCAGCGGCGTGCGGCGGCGGTCACCATAGAAGGCAATGGCAAACATAATGGCCATATAAGCCAGGGCAACGGCGGCGATCAGCCCGCTGGACAGCGTCATGAGAACTCCGGACATAAGAACACCCGGGCATTCCAGGCCCAGGACGGACAGTCTCGCATGATGCTTGGGGTTAGTCAGTGTCGACCAAGGTCGTGTGCAAGCTTTATCAATTGAGTATCAGCGTCGGGGCAGGGTTTTCTGTCGCAGGATATAGAGGGTCACCAGCACCGCACTGGTCAACATGAACCCGCGGGCCCAAGGCAGCGGTACCAGGTAGCAGGAAAACCCGATGCTCAGCCACATCACCCCAATGGCATATACCTTGCCCTTGAGCGGAATGCCGTTGCCATCCAGGTAATCACGAACCCACGGGCCCAGCCGCGGGTGCTCCACCAGCCATTGGTAGAAGCGCGGTGAACTTCGGGCGAAGCAGGCGGCAGCCAGCAGCAGAAAGGGGGTGGTCGGCAAGACCGGCAGGAAAATTCCGATGACTCCGAGCACTACGCTCAGCCAGCCGATGGCCAGCAGAGCGTAACGCACGAGCAGAGAACGGTTGCCCATGGGCGCCACGGGCAACGGACTCAGTGGTGGCGAGGCTTGAGGAGCGCCGGTTTTTCGTCAGGTGCGTTGCACAGCAGGTACAGGGCGGTCAGCGCTTCCGGGATCTGAACGACCATGTCGTCCATCAAGTTGGCGTCGGTGGCGATGTCAGCGAACTCAGGCTGATCGTCGAACAGGCCGGAACCGACCATGATCGGCAGCAGCATTTCGCTGACTTCTTCCTCGGCGGTTTCGAACCAGGCGGCTTCGCGCAGGAACACACCTTCCATAAAGCCAATGCACCAGCCGCGCAGATCGGAATCATCCGGTTCTTCGCCGAGGTCCAGGTCGCATGGCAGCTCGAATTCCTCATCGGAAGCCAGTTGACGGCCGATGTGGGCCTTGAGGGCCAACAGGGTAGCTTCGATTTCTGCGCGCTCGGCGTCGTCACGGTAGTGAGGCTCTTCGGAGAACAGCGCGTCGATCCATTCACGTTCGGGAACCACTTCGGAGCAGATCGACAGGGCGGTCAGGTAGCCGTGGGCGGCCACGTAGTCCAGCGCCTCGTCATGCAGCTCGTCGGCATCGAGGAAGGCTTGCAGGCGGGTTAGTTGCTCAGCGAAGGACATTGACGGGTTACCTTGGGAATAAACGATGCTGAATTCTAGGCCTTCTTGAGCGCCCAGGCCAGTCGCTGTGCACATTTGCCAGGTTTTCAATCGGGTCGCTATTCGTCAGCGGCGCCCTTTGCCGGGTGGTGCTCGGGTATACTGCCGCGTTTTGTGATGCCCCTGCAGGCCAAACGGCGCAGCGGGAAAAGTTCGCTTACGGATTATTTCCCGTCGAGACGCGCTTTTTCGGCCAGCCTGTACAGCGGGATTTCGGCGATATTTGGAGTTTTTCATGCTTGAACAGGCTCAACGCGTCCTCAAGGACATCTTCGGCTACGACAGTTTTCGTGGCCGTCAGGGTGCAATCATTGAGCGCGTGGCCAATGGCGGTGATGCCCTGGTATTGATGCCTACCGGCGGCGGCAAGTCCTTGTGTTTCCAAGTGCCAGCGTTGCTGCGCGATGGGCTCGCCGTGGTGGTGTCGCCGTTGATCGCCTTGATGGACGATCAGGTGGCGACCCTTGAAGAACTTGGCGTTGCCGCTGCGGCATTGAATTCCACATTGAGCGCCGAACAGCAGCGTGATCTTGCCATGCGCATCAAGCGTGGCGAAGTGAAGATGCTTTACCTGGCCCCCGAGCGCCTGGTCCAGCCGCGAATGCTGGCGTTCTTGCAGAGCCTGGAAATCGCCCTGTTCGCCATCGACGAAGCCCACTGTGTATCCCAGTGGGGCCACGACTTCCGTCGCGAATACCTGCAATTGGGGCAGTTGGCGGAACTGTTTCCCAACGTCCCGCGCATCGCCCTGACCGCCACCGCCGACAAGCGCACCCGTGAAGAAATCGTCGAGCGCCTGCATTTGCAGGATGCCGAGCGTTTCCTTTCCAGCTTCGACCGGCCCAACATCTTTTATCGCATTGTGCCCAAGGAACAGCCGCGCAAGCAGTTGCTGGCCTTTCTCTCGGAGCGACGTAGCGACGCCGGCATCGTCTATTGCCTGTCGCGCAAGAAAGTCGACGAAGTGGCGGCATTCCTCTGTGAACAGGGTTACCCCGCGCTGCCGTACCACGCCGGCTTGCCCAATGAGCTACGCGCCTACCACCAGAAGCGCTTCCTCAACGAGGAAGGCCTGATTATGGTTGCCACCATCGCCTTCGGCATGGGTATCGACAAATCCAACGTGCGTTTCGTCGCCCATATGGATTTGCCCAAGTCCCTTGAAGCGTATTACCAGGAAACCGGTCGTGCCGGCCGTGATGGCCTGCCGGCCGATGCCTGGATGGTCTATGGCCTGCAAGACGTGGTGATGCTCAAGCAGATGCTGCAGAACTCCGAAGGCGATGAACGCCACAAGCGGCTGGAACAGCACAAGCTCGACGCCATGTTGTCGCTGTGCGAAGAAACCCGCTGCCGCCGTCAGACCGTGCTCGCCTATTTCGACGAAGACATGCCAAAGCCTTGCGGCCACTGCGACAACTGCGTGGACGGCGTGCAGACCTGGGATGCCACCGAGCCTGCGCGCCAGGGGTTGTCGGCCATCTACCGCACCGGCCAGCGTTACGGCGTCGGCCATCTGGTGGACGTGTTGCTGGGCAAGGACAACGAAAAGGTCCGCAGTTTTGGCCATCAGCACCTGTCGGTGTACGGCGTGGGCAAGGCGCGGGCCGAAGGCGAGTGGCGCTCGCTGTTTCGACAGATGGTCGCCCGTGGCCTGGTGGATATCGACCTGGAAGGCTACGGCGGTTTGCGTCTGAACGACAGTTGTCGGCCGCTGCTCAAGGGTGAAGTCAGCCTGGAGCTGCGCCGCGACCTCAAGCCACAAACCACCGCGAAAACCAGCACCAGCCAGGCCAGCCAACTGGTGCGTGGCGAGGAGCGCGAGCAGTGGGAAGCCTTGCGTACCTTGCGGCGCAAGCTGGCCCAGGAGCACAGCGTGCCGCCTTACGTTATCTTTCCCGACTCCACCTTGCTGGAAATGCTCCGCGAACAACCCACCACCCTGGCGGAAATGGCCAGGGTCAGTGGCGTCGGCGCACGCAAGCTGGAGCGTTATGGCCAGGCGTTCCTCGAAGTCCTCGGCGGCCAGGTCGAAGCGCCGAAAGAAATCGCCGATATTCGTCATGAGTTGATCAGTCTGGCCCGCGCCGGCATGACCCCGATCCAGATCGCTGGGCAGTTGCAATGCTCGGAAAAAAACGTCTACACCCTGCTCGCTGAGTCCATCGGCAAGCAACAACTGTCCCTGGAGCAGGCCCTTGATTTGCCGGAAGATTTGCTCGGCGAAATTCAGGACGCCTTCCTCGACGGAGAAGGCGAGTTGCCACCCGTTTCCGAGATATCGCCGCTGTTTACCGGGCGGGTTCCCGAGGGTGTTTTGTACTGCGTCAGGGCCGCTTTGCAGTCGGAATTCGAGATTTAATGTGTCAATTGCGACATTGTAAGGAGTCAGTACATACCAAGCCTTGCCTACTGTCATGGGTCATGCTTAGCTGACTAATAATTAGCCATACTTTGTTTTTAGTCTAATCCATGAGTTTTTTATGCCGTTAACTGATCAACACCGTTTTGGCATGCAGCTGGCGCAGATGTCCCGAGGTTGGCGTGCCGAGCTGGATCGCCGTCTGGCTGGCCTGGGTCTGTCCCAGGCGCGCTGGCTGGTGCTGCTGCACCTGGCCCGTTTCGAAAGCGCACCTACCCAGCGCGAGCTGGCGCAAAGCGTCGGGGTTGAAGGGCCGACCCTGGCCCGTTTGCTCGACAGCCTGGAAAACCAGGGCCTGGTACAACGCCAGGCGGTACTCGAAGACCGTCGGGCCAAACGCATCGTGCTGTGCGATACCGCCCGCCCTTTGATTGAGCAGATCGAAACCATCGCCACAGCCCTGCGTCATGAACTGTTTGTCGGTGTCGACGAAGATGATTTGCGGGTGTGCATGCGGGTTCACGGGCACATCCTGGCGAATCTGGAAAAAACCTGAGACCAGTGGCAAGTCCCTTTGCCACAGAAAGTCAGAACGTCTGCCCCAGATTCAGATACAGCGCCTTCTGATTGTCATCATTAAATCCATAGCTGAAATTCAACGGCCCCAGCGGCGTATCAAACCCGAGGAAAATACTCGCGGCATTGATGTAGCCGCTGTCGAATTCATTGTCGTTGTTCCACGCGCGTCCCCGTTCCAGGGACGCGCCCAGGTACAGCGGGAAGTCCAGCGGCAGGTATGAACGTGGCGTCAGGCGGCGATAATAGACCGCCCGCATCAGGCTGATGTTCTGTCCGGCAATCGCGTCCTGGCGAAAGCCCGACAGCTGCCGCGCACCGCCCAGCAGGAAGCTGGAAATCACCACGTCCGAATTGTCCAGAGTGCGCCCATAACGACCGCCCAGAACCAGTGTGTCCGGCCCGTGGCTCATGGCCTTGTCCAGCTTGAACTCCCACTGCCGATAGCGCTGGTCGGAACCCAGGCCCGGTTCGAATTCACGGAAGGCCAGGCCGATGTCTTCGCCCGTGTGGGGGAAGTAGACGTTGTCCAGGGAGTCGAAGGAGTACTTCAGTTCATAGAAGCCCTCACTGAAGCTGACGCTCGGCAAGTCGCGATCACCAATGCGCACATCGGCCTTTCCCCAGGCTTCGCCGACACCGAAGCGGATCTCGCCGCTGTTGCCGATCTGCCGGCCGACGTTGAGGCCAAAACCATAACGTTCCAGGCGGTACTCCGAAATCGGATTGTTATCTTCAATCAGCTCGACGTTCTGCGCTTCGGCGCTGATATAGGGGGCGACGAAGTAGCGCGAACCGGTGTCCATCGGCTGATAAAACTCGCTGTACAACTCCTGCCGATCACCAATCTGCACGCGTGTCAGCCATTCGGCGCCGAGGCGGTTGATGCCGTTGATTCGGTAGCTGGCGCCGAGGTTGAAGGCGCTGTCGCCGCGCATGTCATCGGAAAGGTTGAGGCCCAGGCGCAGGTAATCGGTGCCGCTGCGTTTACCCCGCGCGCTGATCACCAAGGTATTGTCCTGGCCTTTTTTCACGACGCGATATTGCACCTGCTCGAAGTAGTCCAGGCCGTACAAGGTACCCATGTCCGCTTGCAGGCGGCCCAGGTCCAGGCGTTCGCCGATGGGTTGGCGGATGTAGTAGCGGATGACGTCGTCGCCGACTTTCGAGTCATTCTCCACCTTGATTGCGGTGATCACCGGATTGCGCTGGCCAGGTGTGCGTGCCGCCGCCAGCTCGGCGTCGACCGACTCGGCGGGACGCAGCCTCGACAGGCGTGCGTCGAGGGCGCGGGTGGCGCGGTAGCCGGCGTCGATCATGTCCTTGGCTCGACCGAAATCGGTCACACCATAAGCGGCCAGCGATGGTTGGATCAACACATCGCGCGGATGCAGGGCCTTGAGTTGTTCCTCGGAGTTGCGCCGGGTCATCAGGGTGATGGACTGGTTGAGCACATCCACCACCGTCGCCAGTTGCTTGCGGGTGCGCAGCGGCGTGCCGATGTCCACCACAATGGCGATGTCGACGCCCATCTCCCGCGCCACATCCAACGGGATGTTGTCGGTCATGCCGCCGTCCACCAGCAGTCGGCCGTCCAGTTCCACCGGGGCGAACACGGCGGGGATCGACATGCTGGCGCGGATCACTTGCGGCAGGTGGCCTTTGCGAAACACCACTTTTTCGCCGCTGGTGATATCGGTCGCGACCGCCCGAAACGGAATGGGCAGCTTGTCGAAGTCCCGAGTGTTGCTGCTGTGGGCGAACATGCTTTCCAGTAGCAGCGCCAGGTTCTGGCCCTGGATTACACCCAATGGCAGGCCGAGGCTGCCGTCGTCGCGAAAGCTGAGCTTTTGTTTGACCAAAAAATCCCGATCATCCTGCTTGCGTCGAAATGGTACATCCTCCCGAGGTGGTGCATCGGAGAGTGCCAGCTTCCAGTCGATGTTCAGCGCCAGCTTTTCCAACTCGTCGATCTTGTAGCCTGAGGCATATAGCCCGCCAATCACCGCGCCCATGCTGGTGCCTGCAATGGCATCAATGTGGATACCTTGTTCTTCCAGAGCCTTGAGCACGCCAATGTGGGCCAGGCCACGGGCGGCGCCACCGGAAAGCACCAGGCCGATCTTCGGGCGCGGTGTCTCAACAGCTTGCACAAGGATGGGGAGTAGGCACAGCAACAGGCAGGACAACAGGCGGCGCATCATCAATCTCGGGGCTGGACGATAAAGGTCGGTATTATAGCCACCCGATCCGCCGATCCCATTACCTCAGGAGCCAGTCATTTCATGTCCGCGCCCAAACCCGAGATTGTCATCACCTATTGCACGCAATGTCAGTGGCTGCTGCGCGCGGCGTGGCTGGCTCAAGAACTGTTGAGTACCTTTGCCGATGACCTGGGCAAAGTGGCGCTGGAACCGGCCACTGGTGGCGCGTTTCGCATCACCTGCGACGGCGTGCAAATCTGGGAGCGCAAGGCGGACGGCGGCTTCCCGGAAGCTAAGGTGCTCAAGCAGCGAGTACGTGACCAGATCGATCCGCAACGGGATCTTGGGCACAACGACCGTACTCAATAAAAGCCACTGTCACTGATGGGCGAGCAGTGGCCTGCATCGATAGGCGGCTATTTGGTCGCCATCTTGTTTTTGATCCAGCCGACCACGAACGTCAGGATCAAGCCGCCCACACCACCGACAATCGTATTGAGCCAGGTGCCAGGCCAGGCCTTGCTTGCTCAAGCCGGCCAGATTGCCGCCGACGGCGCCGCTGATGATTTGGATGATCAGGCTGATGAACATGTCCATGGTGAAACTCCTGCATAGCGTTGATGGAGTGACCACTCGCATGCAGCAACCTCAAAGAACCATGGCTGTCGTCGAGGAGTCTGTATCCGTGAACGACGACAGACTGTTACGGATAGGAAACGTATAGATCAGGCCTGCGCAGCGGGCTGTTTGGCCTTTTCGGGGCGGCTCATCAGGCCTGAGACGACGATGGCGAGGATGATCAGCGCGCCGCCCATCAGCATGCGCAGGGTTGGGTTTTCACCAAACAGCAGCCAGGCCACGGTGATGCCGTACACCGGTTCCATGGCGAATACCACTGCCGCCGTGCGCGCCTTGAGCACCGCGAGGCTGGCGACAAACAGGCTGTGGGCCAGGCCGGTGCAGAACACTCCCAACAGACCAATCCACAACCAATCCAGGGCACGTACTTCGGTCAGGCCTGGAGCGGCGGCCGGCAATAGGCACAGCGCCACGACGACGTTCTGGCACAGGGCTGCCTGCACCGGCGGGATGCGGCCACTGGCGCGGTTGTTCAGCGACAGCAGCGAGAACAGCAAGCCGGAACCGACGGCCCAGATCAAGCCGTTGGTGGCTTGGCTGGCGAGATCGAAATCCGGTGTGACCAGCACCAGGCCGACGCTGACCAACACCACCAGGATAATTTCATTGGCGCGGATTCGCTCGCGGAAGATCAGCCCTTCGAGGATCACCGTGAATGCCGGGAAGGTGGCAAATCCCAGCGTCGCAATCGCCACGCCGGCCACCTTCACGGCAATAAAGAAGCTCACCCAATGGCCGGCCAGCAACAAGCCGCTAAGCAGCAGGCGCCGCAAATCGCTGGCTTGCAGCTTCTGCCAGGGAGTGTTGCTGGCAAAACGGGCGAACACTGCCAGGGCGATCACGGCGAACGCGGCGCGGCCAAAGACGATAATGGCCGGGGAGGCCGCGGCGAGTTTGCCGAAGACGCCGGTGAGGCCAAACATCAATGCGCCGATATGCAGGGCGCCGAGGGCAGAGCGCGGAGTCATTGTGATCCTTGGGCAGTGAGCGGACAGACGGCCAGTCTAGAGGGTTACAGCGTTTGGCGTCTGTCGTCGGACTCGCAGGTTTTGTCGCAGGACTCTTGAGCATGTTCACGTAGCAGCCGTCTCGACCCTGTCGAACGTAGCCTCGTTCTACTCGTCAACTGCTACGGGGGCGGCGTCGCAAGGCGCCGGGGGATTCACCGAACTCACGCAACACCGCTGCCGAAAAGGCGCTTTGCGAACCATAGCCAACCTGCGCGGCAATCTCGCCGATGGGCAGGTGACTGTCGCGCAACAATCCACGGGCCATCTGCAAGCGCCGGCTGCGGATGTAGTCCATGGGCGTCTGCCCGCACTCGGTGACAAAGCGTGCATGCAGCCGTGCGACGGATAGATTGGCCATCCGCGCCAGGTCGGCGACTTGCAGCGGGTGCGCCGCATGTTGGTCGATATGGGCATTGAACGCTGCATAAGGCAGCCGCCGGCTGTCGCGTGGCGCCTGGCCATTGAGGCTGGCCAGCAACAAGACGGCGCCTTGCTGGGCGATCAGCGGATCATCCAGCGGGCTGCTCGCCAGCCACTGCACCAACTGGCCTTGCCGGGCATCCAGCGCCACCCGTGCCGGCTGGTCCAGCAGGCGCCGACTGGCGTCGGCATGATCGCCAAGGGACTGCACCAGCCATTGTTCGTCGGGCACATCGAGCACCAGGCAATGACTGCCTTGGGGACTGCCGCAGGCGTGATGGGCCGAGAATGGCAGGACCATGACCCCTTGCGGGCGGATCTCGCCACTTACACCTTCCACGTCGAAATCCAGGCGGCCGGCCAGGGCGAACACCAGTTGCGCATGGTCGTGGCTATGGGCAATCAGGTTGTGGGTGTAGTGGCGTAGCGTGAGTGTCGGTCTCATCGCAATCTCCTGGGCAGGCTGGCAGTTTACATGGCCGGGAGCCTGATGAACGCTGTCATCAGACTGACGCACGACTGTCATGGGCTATTAATCGCCAGGGAGCAAGCTCGCGAAAACACCGTTGAGGTATGCCCATGACCAGCGCCGAGCTTGCCAAACCCAGCCGCAAGCAACGGGTTCGTACCCTGTGGATTTCCGACGTGCACCTGGGCACTCGGGATTGCCAGGCCGAGCACCTGTCGCAGTTTCTCAAGGGCTACCACGCCGACCGGGTGTACCTGGTTGGCGACATCATCGACGGCTGGAAACTGCGCGGCGGCATGTATTGGCCCCAGGCCCATACCAACGTGATCCGCCGCTTGCTGACCATGAGCAAGCGCGGTACCGAGGTGATCTACGTCACGGGCAACCATGATGAATTCCTGCGGCGTTATTCCAAGCTGATCCTGGGCAATATCCAGTTGGTGGACGAGGCGGTGCACGTCACCGCCGATGGTCGTCACTTGCTGGTGATCCATGGCGATCAGTTTGACGTGATCACCCGTTACCACCGTTGGCTGGCGTTCCTTGGCGACTCTGCCTACGAATTCACCCTGACCCTCAATCGCTGGCTGAACCACTGGCGGGCGCGCTACGGTTACGGCTATTGGTCGCTGTCGGCCTACCTCAAGCACAAGGTGAAAACTGCTGTCAGCTTTATCAGCGACTTCGAAGAAGCCATCGCCCATGAAGTGACCAAGCGCGAGTTGCACGGTGTGGTGTGCGGGCATATCCACCACGCGGAGATCCGCAAGGTAGGGGAGGTGGACTACCTCAACTGCGGGGATTGGGTGGAGTCTTGCACGGCGTTGATCGAGCACTGGGATGGGCATATCGAGCTGTATCGGTTGGCCGATGCCCAGGCCAAAGAGGCGCAGCTCAAGGCGGAGATGGTGGCGGGGTAGATCACAGTTTTATGGCCGGACGCAAACAGATGTGGGCTTGGCTGCTCGCCACACAGCCCGCCACACTAAATCGAGCCGCTCTCAGGAGTGGCACACATCCGCAATCGCGTCAGCCAACAGTGTCAGGCGCGTTTCATCAACTCCGGCAACGTTCGCCCGCCCTGAATTGACCATATATACGCTGTGCTTCTCGCGCAGTTCTTTCACCTGATCGGCGCTCAACCCGGTATAGGAAAACATCCCGCGTTGCACGCCGATATGGGCAAAACGCTCTGACAGCCCATGAGGCGCCAAGGCTTCCAGCAGCCCGGAGCGCAATTGCGCGATCCGCAGGCGCATGGCTTCGACTTCCTCGCTCCACAGCGCTTTCAGCTCGGCATCACCCAGGATTGTGGCGACTACGGCTGCACCATGATCCGGCGGCGTCGACCACAGGTTGCGGGCAATAAATGCCAGTTGGCTGCGCACATCCAGCAGCTTTTCAGCATCACCTGCGCAGACAATCAGCGAGCCAACACGGTCGCTGTACAAACCGAAATTCTTCGAGCAGGAGCTGGTGATCAGCAGCTCAGGCAACTCGGCAGCGAACAAGCGCACGGCCCACGCGTCTTGCTCCAGGCCATCACCAAACCCCTGGTAGGCAAAGTCGATCAGCGGCAGCAGCTCGCGCTCGCGGACGATCTCCAGAACCTGGCGCCAGTCGTCCTGGGACAGGTCGAAGCCGGTGGGGTTGTGACAGCAGGCGTGCAACAGCACTACGTCGCCCTTGGGCACGCTGGCCAGGGTAGCCAACATCGCCGCAACATCCAGGCGGTTGTCACTGCCCACGTACGGATAGTGGCTGACCTTGAGCCCGGCCTTGGCGAAGATGGTTTCGTGGATCGGCCAGGTCGGGTTGCTCAGCCACACGCCGCGACCGGGCAGGCTGTGGGCGATAAAGTCGGCACTCAGGCGCAGCGCGCCGGTGCCGCCTGGGGTCTGGGTCGCGCCGGCACGGCGTTCGCGCAGCAGCGGCGAGTCGGCGCCCAGCACCAACCTATTAATCAGCTTGCCGAACGCTGCATCGCCGTGGCCGCCGATGTAGGTCTTGGTGGTTTGTTGGTCCGCCAGGCGCTGTTCGGCCAGCTTCACTGAGCGCAGAATCGGCGTCAGCCCCTGGGCATCCTTGTAGACGCCCACGCCCAGGTCGAACTTTTGCGGGCTGGGGTCCTTGGCATAGGACTCCATCAGCCCGAGGATCGGGTCCCCTGGCACTCGGTCAATGGCAGTGAAGTGCATTACTTGCGGCCCTCGGCATCCTTGGCCACTTTGTCAGTGCGCGCGGCCATGATGAAGTCGTTGCGGTGCAGGCCCTTGATGGAGTGGCTCCACCAGGTCACGGTGACTTTGCCCCATTCAGTGAGCAGGCCGGGGTGGTGACCTTCGGCCTCGGCGATCACGCCCACGGCGTTGGTGAAGGCCAGGGCGAATTTGAAATTCTTGAACAGGAAGACCTTTTCCAGCTGCATCACGCCGTCGCGTACTTCGATGTTCCAGTCGGGGATCTGCTTGATCAGTACCGGCAGTTCTTCGTCGCTGACTTGCGGGGCATCGGCGTGGCAGGCTTCGCAGTGGGCTTGGTTCAACGTGGTCATGTGGGGATTCCTGAAATCGAGTGTTTGGAAAACGGTCGTCAGTGGCGTCACCCTAAAGCAACGCGGGGCCAGGGAACAGACTCACCTGGCCGCAAAAGGCACGTGTCACGCCGCCTTGGGCTTGGGCTGGACCGGTTTTGGAGGGAACAGGGGCGCATGCAGGCCCAACTGCATACCGCGCTTGACCATGCCCATGATGTCTTCCTGCGCCACTTCGAACAGGCGCTTGAGGTTGGGCAATACGAAGTACAGCGGCTGCAGGATGTCGATGCGATAGGGCGTGCGCATAGCTTGCAGCGGGTCGAAGGCTTGATGCTCGGGTTCATCCGACAGGCAGTAAACGCTTTCCTTCGGCGAGGACAGGATACCGCCGCCGTAGATGCGCCGGCCTTCAGGCGTGTCCACCAGGCCAAACTCGATGGTCATCCAGTACAGACGCGCCAGGTACACCCGCTGTTCCTTGGTGGCAGCCAGGCCAAGCTTGCCGTAGGTGTGGGTAAACTCGGCGAACCAGGGGTTGGTCAGCAGTGGGCAGTGTCCGAAGATCTCGTGGAAAATATCCGGTTCTTGCAGGTAATCCAGCTCTTCACGGGTACGAATAAAGGTCGCCACCGGAAACTGCTTGTTGGCGAGCAACTCGAAGAAAGTCTGGAAGGGGATCAGTGCCGGCACGCGGGCGACTTGCCAGCCGGTGGTTTGCCCCAGCACCTTGTTGATGTCTGCCAGTTGCGGAATGCGGTCGTGGGGCAGGCCGAGCTTATCGATGCCGTCCAGGTATTCCTGGCAGGCACGGCCTTCGATCACTTTCAGTTGGCGAGTGATCAGGGTGTTCCACACCGCATGTTCTTCGGGCGGGTACTGGATAAAACCTTGCGCGTCGGGCTCGCGGGCCACGTACTGCGTCTGCTTCATACGGCTCTCCTGCTAGGCATTCGTTCTTGTTATGTCCTGCGATAAACCTATTGATACTCCGCCTGGGTCAGGAATCCATCCGTCATCTGCTGCAACTTGTAGGAAAACTTACTGATATTTGTAAAGTATTCGTTACGGTATTGCCGTTGAGCACTGTGTATTGCGATTTTACGGTTTGAAAAGGTCGCTAGCTGTCACATAATCTTGACGACTATCTGCGCTCAGCGACAAAAAGACGCAGTTCAATCAGCCCTTCAACAATAATTCGGGCCTTTTCATGCGTATCAAAGTGCATTGCCAGAACCGTATAGGCATCCTGCGGGACATCCTCAACCTGCTGGTGGAGTACGGCGTCAACGTTGCCAAGGGCGAGGTCGGCGGCGAACACGGCAATGCCATTTACCTGTACTGCCCGAACCTGGTGAACATGCAGTTCCAGGCGCTGCGCCCGCAGTTTGAAGCGATTGCCGGGGTATTTGGCGTCAAGCGGGTAGGACTGATGCCTAGCGAACGTCGGCATATGGAACTCAATGCCTTGCTGGGTGCGCTGGAATTTCCGGTGCTGTCCATCGACATGAGCGGCGCCATCGTTGCTGCCAACCGGGCGGCAGCGCAGTTGCTCGGGGTGCGGGTGGACGAAGTACCGGGCATTGCGCTGTCGCGCTATGCCGAAGACTTCGACTTGCCGGAACTGGTGCGCTCCAGCAAATCGCGGATCAATGGCTTGCGAGTCAAGGTCAAGGGCGATGTGTTCCTCGCCGATATCGCCCCGCTGCAATCCTCGGAACACGATGACAGCGAAGCCATGGCTGGCGCTGTGCTGACCCTGCACCGCGCCGACCGGGTCGGTGAGCGTATCTACAACGTGCGCAAGCAGGAACTGCGGGGCTTCGACAGCATTTTCCAAAGCTCGAAAGTCATGGCCGCCGTGGTCCGTGAGGCCCGACGCATGGCCCCTCTGGACGCCCCTCTATTAATAGAAGGCGAAACCGGCACCGGCAAGGAACTGTTGGCACGTGCCTGCCATCTGGCCAGCCCGCGCGGGCAGTCACCGCTGATGGCCCTCAACTGCGCCGGCTTGCCGGAGTCCATGGCCGAGACCGAACTGTTTGGCTACGGCCCCGGCGCGTTCGAAGGCGCGCGGGCCGAGGGCAAGCTGGGGTTGCTGGAACTGACGGTGGGCGGCACGTTGTTTCTCGATGGTGTCGGGGAAATGAGCGCGCGGCTGCAGGCCAAGTTGCTGCGCTTCCTGCAGGACGGTTGCTTTCGCCGGGTAGGCAGTGATGAAGAGGTGTACCTGGATGTGCGGGTGATCTGCGCAACCCAGGTGGACTTGTCGGAACTCTGTGCTCGTGGCGAATTTCGCCAGGACCTCTACCACCGCTTGAATGTGCTGTCGCTGCATATCCCGCCGCTGCGTGAATGCCTCGATGGTTTGCCGCCGCTGGTTGAGCACTTCCTCGATCAGGCCAGCCGGCAGATTGGTTGCCCGCTGCCCAAGCTGGCACCAGCGGCCATGGATCGGCTCAGCCATTACCACTGGCCAGGCAATGTGCGGCAGTTGGAGAACGTGTTGTTCCAGGCGGTCTCGCTGTGCGACGGCGGGACGGTCAAGGCCGAGCATATCCGCCTGCCAGACTACGGCGTGCGCCAGCCGCTGGGGGATTTCTC
The DNA here is from genome assembly GCF_040310325.1 of Pseudomonas sp. HY7a-MNA-CIBAN-0227. Taxonomy (NCBI): domain Bacteria; kingdom Pseudomonadati; phylum Pseudomonadota; class Gammaproteobacteria; order Pseudomonadales; family Pseudomonadaceae; genus Pseudomonas; species Pseudomonas sp. HY7a-MNA-CIBAN-0227. The sequence goes on from NZ_JBEOPT010000006.1 coordinate 54,044, forward strand.
CCTGGAAGGCGGGCTGGAAGAGATTGTCGGGCGGTTTGAAAAGGCGGTGTTGGAACGGTTGTATTCCGAGCATCCCAGTAGCCGGCAGTTGGGGAAACGGTTAGGGGTTTCCCATACCACTATTGCCAATAAACTGCGGGACTATGAGGTCGTCAAAGCTGAAAAGTGACTTTATCAGGAAAGAGTCTCGGGTAAGCACGTTCGTTTTGTGGTGTTAGTCGATCAGATTCAACCGGCCTTGGGCTGCTGTTCGGCGGTGTATTTGGCTTTGCTTGCACGAGGCATTGCGATACGCCTTCTGGCCCTTGAGGAAGGGCCAGGCCAGACAACGTGGGTTACTGATTTACTTCGCCTTCCAGCTTGCGAGCTGCCTCCACGCCGGACGCCGTGAGCTTGATCGGCAGGTTCAACGCGTGTTCACCGGCGTCGTTACAGGTCACATGACCTTCCTTGATCAACCCACGGTCCTGAAGGGCGGCCAAGGCGCTGGCCACCACTTTTTCACCTCGGTAGTTGTCCAGTACTTCTTTACCCAGGCCGCTGGGATGGGCGTGCAGCAGGCGGGTGAGGACTTCTTTCTCAAGGTTTTTATCGACGTTCATGCATACCTCTTCAGGGTGAGTGGTTGGGTAGTGTTCGTCTGCTTATGGCTCAGGGCTGCTTGGGTGCGCCGGGAAGGTTGGAGTCGTCGCCGTGTGGGGTGGCATTTTTGCCCGGCCCCATTTTGCCGTTCTCCACGTCGGTCCCCAGGCCTTGGCGGTTGCCATCGTTGCCTTGGGCGCGCGGGTCGTTGCCCTGGTTGTTAATTGCGCCACCGTTGGTATCAAGGCCGGTGCCCATGGAGTCCTTGGACTCTTGGGTTGCCGGGCTTGGAGGGCTGCCGATAGGGTCTGTCGGGCCGGTGGAGTTGTTTGATGCGGCAAAGCTGCTGAGGGAAACGGCAGACAGCAAGCCAGTGAGAGCGAGGGCAGTCAATTTGGAAGTATTCATGTGGAGCCTCCATATCATTAAAGTCCTTACCTGATATTGGTCAGCCCCCGGTTGCCATTGGTGCCTTGGCAGCGACGAACGGTGCTACGTTGCTTGTAAGAATTTGTGTGCCTATTGTTCGCCAATCTCCTCAATAAACGTCTGCATAAACCCTTTTAGCCGGGCATGACGAAGCTGTGCCAAGCGTTGTCCCGTGGCGGTTTGAAAACCATTGGCCAAGTGCAGCAGCTTGGTCTGGAAGTGATCGAGGCAAAAGCGCTTGTCGTCATACTCGCGGTGGCGTGCAGTCGGGTCAGCCGGGTCATACAGCCCGCTGCCCATGCGCCCGGCGGTGTAGAACGTGCGGGCGACGCCGATCATGGCGAGGGAATCGAGGCGGTCGGCGTCCTGGACGATTTTGGCTTCCAGGGACTCAGGCGTTAATCCCGCCGAAAAGCTGTGGGTCTCGATGGCATGGGTCACGGCAGCCATGCGCGCAGGCTGCCAGCCGAGGTTTTGCAGGATTCCCCCAGCCTTGGTCGCCGCCAGCGCCGACGCCTTGGAGCGCAGCGGCGAGTTCTTTTCCACGGCCACACAGTCGTGCAGCAACACGGCCGCCAGCAGCACTTCGAGGTCGCCGCCTTCCTCGGCCTGGATCGACCGCGCGTTGTGCCACACCCGCTGCAAGTGCGACAGGTCGTGGGCGCCGTCTTCCGACGGTTCCAAGGCGTGGGGCAGCAGGGTGGCGGCGAGGTCGGACAATGGCGTGAAGGGCATCGGGTTTCCTATTGGGGGCTATGCGTTGCCATGCAAGGTTAGTCGTGAATGAAATTGCACTGCAACCCTTCATAAAACAGCCTTAGTATGTGTTCTTTCTTCATTCACAAGGCCTGTCCATGACCATTGAGATTCGCCCCGCCGTGCCCAGTGATGCCGCACAGATCCTGGCCTTTATCACGGAGCTTGCCGACTACGAAAAGGCCCGGCACGAAGTGATCGCCAGCGTGGTGGATATCGAACGCAGCCTGTTCAGCGAAGGCGCCACCGCCCATGGCCTGATCTGTCTGCGGGAAGGGTTGCCAATTGGTTTTGCCGTGTTCTTTTTCAGCTACTCGACTTGGCTGGGCAGCAACTGCCTGTACCTGGAAGACCTGTACATCAACCCGCAACAGCGCGGAGGCGGTGCGGGCAAGAAGTTGTTGCGCCATCTGGCCAAGATTGCCTGTGACAACGGTTGCGGACGTTTCGAATGGAGCGTGCTGGACTGGAACGAACCGGCCATCCAGTTCTACAAATCCATCGGCGCCCAACCTCAGGAGGAGTGGGTGCGTTACCGCATGGAAGGGGACTCACTGCACGAGTTTGCCCACGGCTGAGTCGTTAAAAAGCCGGCTATAGGTGCCGGTTTTTTTACATTAATGATCAGCATGTGGGATGTTAATTTATATATTGAGATATTTTAAGTTCTGGGTTTATAGTCCCCTGCATCAGCACTCACTACCAAAAATAAAACAGGTGAAGCGATGCAGGCACAACCGTTGTCGTTACCTCCAGTGCCGGAGCCAATCTACGGCGATCGGCTGAAGAACAAAGTGGTGGTGATCACCGGTGCTGCGCAAGGCATTGGCGAGGCCATCGTGGCCTGCTTCCAGGCTCAGCAGGCGCGTCTGGTTATCGGTGATATCCAGGGCGAGAAGGTCGAGAAAGTCGCGGCTCATTGGCGAGAGCGCGGCGCGGATATCTACGCACAACCCATCGACATCACTTCCAAAGAGCAATGGCGAGCCCTGGTGGAGGTTGCCATCGAACACTTTGGGCGCGTCGATGTGTTGGTCAACTGCGCCGGTGTCAACGTGTTTTGCGACCCTCTGGAAATGACCGACGACGATTGGCGCCGCTGCTTCGCCATCGACCTGGACGGTGCCTGGTTCGGCTGCCGCACCGTGTTGCCGCACATGATCGAGCAAGGCATCGGCAACATCATCAATATCGCGTCCACCCATTCCAGTCACATCATCCCCGGTTGCTTTCCCTATCCGGTGGCCAAGCACGGGCTGCTGGGCCTGACCCGCGCCCTGGGCATCGAATACGCGCCCAAGGGCATCCGCGTGAATGCCATCGCACCGGGCTATATCGAAACCCAACTCAACGTCGACTATTGGAACGGCTTCCCCGACCCCCACGCCGAACGCCAGCGCGCCTTCGATTTGCATCCGCCCAAGCGCATCGGCCAGCCCATCGAAGTGGCGATGACTGCGCTGTTTCTCGCCACCGACGAAGCGCCGTTTATCAACGCCACCTGCCTGATGATCGATGGCGGGCGTTCGGTGATGTACCACGACTAAACCTTGCAACTCTCCAATAACAACAAGAGGTGGTTTATGTTCATGAAAAAAGCAATACGCACCTTGGCCTGCGCCGCCGTTGCTGTGGCAATCAGCGGCCTCGGCACCCTCGCATCCGCCGAAGAAATAAAGATCGGCTTCCTGGTCAAACAGGCAGAAGAGCCCTGGTTCCAGACCGAATGGGCGTTCGCCGAAAAAGCCGGCAAGGACCAGGGCTTCACCGTGATCAAGATCGCCGTGCCCGACGGTGAAAAAACCCTGTCCGCCATCGACACCCTCGCCGCCAATGGCGCCAAAGGCTTCGTGATCTGCCCGCCGGACGTGTCCCTGGGCCCGGCAATCATGGCCAAGGCCAAGCTCAATGGCCTGAAAGTGCTGGCGGTGGATGACCGCTTTGTCGACGCCAAGGGCAAACCCATGGAAGACGTGCCCTACGTCGGCCTGGACGCCTACAAGATCGGCCAGAAACAGGGCGAGGCCATGGCCACCGAAGCGAAAAAACGTGGCTGGGATTGGAAAGAGACCTACGCGGTGATCAACACCTTCGACGAACTGGAAACCGGCAAGAAACGCACCGACGGTTCAGTAGAAGGGCTCAAGGCCGCCGGCCTGCCAGCGGACCACATCCTGTTTAGCGCGCAGAAAACCCTCGACGTGCCTGGCAGCATGGACTCCACCAACTCGGCTCTGGTGAAACTGCCCAGCGACGCGAAAAACCTGCTGATCGGCGGCATGAATGACAGCACCGTTCTGGGCGGCGTGCGCGCCACTGAAAGCGCCGGCTTCAAGGCGGCCAATGTGATCGGTGTCGGCATCAACGGCACCGATGCCATCGAAGAGCTTAAAAAGACTGACACGGGTTTCTACGGCTCGATGCTGCTCAGCCCCGACGCGTCCGGTTATAAAACCGCTACCGCCATGTTCGAGTGGGTCACCAAGGGCACTGAACCGGCCAAGTTCACCGCGCTGGATAACGTGACCTTGATCACCCGCGCCAATTTCAAGGAAGAGTTGAGCAAGATCGGTCTGTGGAAATGAATACCGCCGCCTTCGATACCCTGCGCTTCAACGGCATTGGCAAGGAGTTTCCCGGTGTGAAAGCGCTGGCGCAGATCAGCTTTGAAGCGCGACCCCATTCGGTGCACGCGCTGATGGGCGAGAACGGCGCCGGCAAGTCGACCTTGCTGAAAATTCTCGGCGGTTTTTATCCGCCCAACAGCGGCAGCCTGCAGTTGGGCGAGCGCAGCGTCAGCTTCAAGTCGGCAGCAGACAGCATTGCCAATGGCATCGCCGTCATTCACCAGGAGCTGCAACTGGTGCCGGAAATGACCGTTGCCGAGAACCTGTTACTGGGGCATATGCCGTCGCGCTGGGGTGTGGTCAATCGTGGCGCGATGGTGCACAAGGCGCGGGAGTTGCTCAAGGGCCTGGCGGATGAAATCGATCCCCAGGCGCGCCTTGGCAGCCTGTCCCTGGGCCAGCGGCAACTGGTGGAAATCGCCAAGGCCATGTCGCGCAATGCCCATGTGATTGCCTTCGACGAACCTACCAGCAGCCTCTCGGCCCGTGAGATCGAGCGGCTGATGGTGATCATCGCGCGGCTGCGTGACGAAGGCCGGGTGATCCTCTATGTGTCGCACCGCATGGAAGAGGTGTTCCGCATTTGCGATGCGGTGACGGTGTTCAAGGACGGGCGCTTTGTACGCACCTTCGAGGACATGACGCAGTTGAACGTCGATCAATTGGTCAACTGCATGGTTGGCCGCGATATTCAGGACATCTACAACTACCGGCCTCGGGAGCATTTTGGCGAGGCGCTGCGCGTTGAAGGTTTACTCGGGCCAGGGCTGCAAGAGCCGGTGAGCCTTGCGGTCGACAAGGGCGAAATTCTCGGCCTGTTCGGTTTGGTGGGGGCAGGGCGTACCGAATTGCTGCGGCTGCTGGCGGGGTTGTCCCGTAGCGAACAAGGCGCGCTGGTGTTGCATGGCCAGGCGCAGTCTTTCAAGTCGCCACGGGATGCGATTGCCGCCGGTGTGCTGTTGTGCCCCGAGGACCGCAAGAAGGAAGGCATCGTGCCCCGTGCCAGCGTCGCCGAGAACATCAATATCAGCGCCCGTCGCGACCATGCGCGCTTTGGCTGGTTGCTGCAAAGCGGCTGGGAACGGGACAACGCACAGCGGCAAATCAGCGCGCTGAACGTGCGTACGCCGTCGGCCGAGCAGCCGATCCTGTACCTGTCCGGCGGCAATCAGCAAAAAGCCATTCTTGGCCGTTGGCTGTCGATGCCGATGAAAGTGCTGCTGTTGGACGAACCGACTCGCGGTATCGACATCGGCGCCAAGGCCGAGATCTACCAGATCATCCACAACCTGGCGGCCACCGGCATTGCAGTGATTGTGGTGTCCAGCGACTTGATGGAAGTCATGGGTATCTGCGACCGCATCCTGGTGATGAGCGAAGGTGCGCTTACCGGCGTTTTGAACCGCGATGACGCCGATGAAGCGCGCTTGCTGCAATTGGCTCTCCCGCGTTCGCGGGACTGAAGAATACGAGGTGGGTATGTCACAGGTAAAAACCGCGAGAACCTTCTGGCCGGGCTTCAACCAGCGCAAGTTTCTCGACGAGTGGGTCATGTTGCTGGCGGCCTTGAGCATCTTTTTGCTTAGTGCCGTGTTTATTGACAACTTCCTCTCGCCACTGAACATGCGTGGCCTGGGCCTGGCGATTTCCACCGTCGGGATTGCCGCCTGCACCATGCTGTTCTGTCTGGCGTCGGGGCATTTTGACTTGTCGGTGGGGTCGGTGATTGCCTGCTCGGGCGTGGTGGCGGGAATCGTGATTCGCGACACCGACAGCATCGTCCTCGGCGTGTCGGCGGCACTGACCATGGGCCTGGTAGTGGGGCTGATCAACGGCATCGTGATTGCCAAACTGCGGATCAATGCGTTGATTGCAACGCTGGCGACCATGCAGATCGTTCGTGGGCTGGCGTATATCTTTTCCAATGGCAAGGCGGTTGGCGTGATGGATGAAGGCTTCTTCGTCTTCGGTAACGGCCAGCTGTTTGGCGTGCCGGTGCCGATTGTTATCACCGTGCTGTGCTTTGTGTTTTTTGGTTGGTTGCTGAACTACACCACCTACGGGCGCAACACCATGGCCATTGGCGGTAACCAGGAAGCGGCGTTGCTGGCCGGGGTCAATGTCGACAGGACCAAGATCATCATCTTCGCGGTGCACGGTGTGATCGGGGCGTTGGCCGGAGTGATCCTCGCTTCGCGGATGACCTCGGGTCAGCCGATGATCGGCCAGGGTTTTGAGCTAACGGTGATTTCGGCGTGTGTGCTGGGCGGTGTATCCCTGAGCGGGGGCATAGGGATGATTCGCCATGTGATTGCCGGAGTGCTGATATTGGCGATCATTGAGAATGCGATGAACCTGAAGAACATCGACACCTTCTACCAATACGTGATTCGCGGCTCTATCCTGTTGCTGGCGGTGATTATTGATCGGATGAAGCAGCGTTGATTGAGACTGTGGCAAAAGCGCTTTTTGTGGCGAGTGGGCAAGCCCCCTCGCCACACTAATCGTGACCGCCCATAATGCTCGCCGTTTTCGTACTTCCCAATAGGCCCGATATGCAGGAAAACGCCCACATTCCCGTCAAAGACGCCGCTCCCACCGGCACCCAGACCCTGCTGCGTGGCCTGGGCGTGGTGCAAGCGGTGGCGGCTGGCGCGCGGGATCTCAAGGAAATCGCCCGGCGCATCGGCACCACCCGCAGCACCACCCACCGCTTGGCCAGCTGTCTGGTAGAAGAGCGTTACCTGCGCGTAGTGCCGCAAGTCGGCTACCTGCTTGGCCCGAAACTGATCGAGCTGGGTTTCCAGGCCCGTGAAGAGCTGCCTTTGGTAACCCTTGCAATTCCCTACCTGGACGAGTTGTCGGCGTTGACCGGCGACACCATCCACCTGGCGATCCGCGAATTTGACGACGTGCTCTACCTGCACAAGAATCCCGGCCGCAACGGTCCGGAAATGCGCTCGCGGGTTGGCCATCGCATGCCGCTGGCGCGCACCGGAATCGGCAAGGCCTTGCTGCTGGACGACAGTGTGGAAGAGTGGCAGCGCCTGTATCAGGTCAGCTTGCCAGTGGGTGGGAAGAATATGCAGTGGCCGCAGCACCCGGAACAATCATGGGCGCAGTTTGAGCAGCGTATGCAGGAATACGTGGTGGGCGGTTATGCGTTCGATCTGGAAGACAACGAACCGTCGATCCGTTGCGTCGCGGCACCGGTGCGCGATGCCAGCCGGCGAATTGTCGCCGGCATCAGCATCGCCAGTACCGTGCCCTACATGCCGCTGGAAAAAATGGCCGAGCTGATCCTCGTGGTGAAACAGGTTGCAGCCCGGCTGTCAGCGGAGTTGGGCGCGAAGGCCTGATCAGGCCTTCAAGGTCGCCATGTCGATGACGAAGCGGTACTTCACGTCACCGGCGATCATGCGGGTGTAGGCTTCGTTGATCTGGCGGATGTCGAGCATTTCGATGTCGCAAGTGATGCCGTGCTCGGCGCAGAAATCCAGGACTTCCTGGGTTTCGGCAATGCCACCGATCAACGAGCCGGCCAGGACCTTGCGGCCCAATACCAGTTTGGCTGCGTGTACCGGCGGCTCTACCGGTTCGATCAGTCCCACCAGAATATGCACGCCGTCAAAGCGCAAAGTATCGAGGTAGGGGTTGAGGTCGTGTTGCACCGGAATGGTGTCCAGCAGGAAGTCGAAATGCCCGGCCGCAGCTTTCATTTGTTCGGCATCGGTGGACACGATCACGTGATCGGCGCCCTGGCGACGGCCTTCTGCAGCCTTGCTGGCGGAGCGGGTGAACAACGTCACTTCGGCGCCCATGGCCTTGGCGAACTTGATGCCCATATGGCCCAGGCCGCCCATGCCGAGAATCCCGACCTTGTCACCGGCCTTCACGCCATAGTGCTTGAGCGGCGAGTAGGTGGTGATGCCAGCGCAGAGGATTGGCGCGGCGCTGGCCAGGTCAAGCTTGGCAGGGATCTTCACCACAAAATGCTCGCTGACCACGATGCTGTCGGAGTAGCCGCCCATGGTGTTGCTGCCATCCACGCGGTCCGGGGTGGCGTAGGTCATGGTCGGGCCTTCGAGGCAGTATTGCTCCAGGTCCGATTTGCAGGCGTCGCAATGGCGGCACGAGTCAACCATGCACCCAACGCCCACCAGGTCGCCGACTTTATGAGCGGTGACGCTGGCGCCGACGGCGGTGACCTTGCCGACGATCTCGTGGCCCGGCATCAGCGGGTACACGGCGATGCCCCATTCGTTGCGCGCCTGGTGGATGTCTGAGTGGCAGACGCCGCAGTAAAGGATTTCGATGGCCACGTCATCGGCGCGTGGGCTGCGGCGTTCGAAGGACATCGGGGCGAGGGGAGTGGTGGCCGACTGGGCGGCGTAACCGATGGCGGTGTACATGGAGAAACCTCGTAAAAACAGTGACAAGTGAGGTGGCCCATTTTCCGCGCCAGGGCTTGGGACGGCCATGGCGATTGCTCCGAGTCTCATGCCTAAAGCTGCGGAGGAGCAGCTAGAAGCAGCAAGTTACAAGCTGCAAGCGATAAACTGCGCGCTCTCTTGCCGCTTGCAGTTTGTAGCCCTGCACAGGTCCATGAATTTCCGAGAACTGTTTTTATGCTGACCCTTCATCTCGACGCCAATGCCGCGCTGGTTGCTCTGATTGAGCCGCTGACCCCCCGCGATGGTTTCTGCCCCACGAACTTGCCGGGTGTGCAGGTATTGCGCGCCAGTTGCGACGTGGCGCGAGGGCCGCAGATTTATGAGCCGAGCCTGATGATTGTCGCCCAGGGCAGCAAAGTCGCGTACCTGGGCCCACGCACCCTGGAGTATGGCGCCGGGCATTACCTGATCCAGGCGATGCCGGTGCCCTTCGAGTGCGAGACCTTTGCCCTGCCCAATGCGCCGCTGTTGGGGGTGACCGTCGGCATTGACCGAGTGGTGCTGGGGGAGTTAGTGATGGCTATGGGCATCAGGCCTGGGCCGCCAGCAGCGGCGCAGACACTTGAGTCGATGAGCTCGGTGGTGCTCGATGACGCCATGCGTGGCTGCGTCGAGCGGCTGTTGCAGTGCCTGCACGATCCGCTGGAGAGCCGGATCATGGGGCCGGCGCGGGTTCGTGAGTTGTTGTTCACCGCCTTGCGCGGACCCCAGGCCGATGTGCTGCGGGCGCTGGTAGAACAACAGGGGCAGTTTGCCCGGGTGGCGACCTCGCTGAATCACCTGCATGCCCATTACGCCGAGCCGCTCAATATCGAAACCCTGGCCGGTTACGCGCATATGAGCGCGTCGACGTTTCACGAACATTTCAAGCGCTGCACGCTGTTGTCGCCGGTGCAGTACCTCAAGCGCCTGCGCTTGCTCAAGGCCCAGCAATTGCTGTTGGTGGAGGGCATGGGCGTGGCGCAGGCCGCCCATAGTGTGGGGTATCAGAGTACGTCGCAGTTCAGCCGGGAATATAAGCGCTACTTCGAGCGCAGCCCTGGGGACGAGCGGGCGGCATAAACCTTGACCGCTACGAACAATGAGGCCACAAAAAAGGCCCCCATTTAGGGAGCCTTGATGTTCAAGCAGCAGGCTTACATATTCGGGTAAGTCGGCCCGCCAGCACCTTCCGGCGTGACCCAGGTGATGTTCTGCGAAGGGTCCTTGATGTCACAGGTCTTGCAGTGCACGCAGTTTTGGGCGTTGATCTGGAAGCGCTTCTCGCCGTCTTCCTGGGTGATCACTTCATACACGCCCGCCGGGCAGTAACGCTGGGCCGGTTCATCATAGAGCGGCAGGTTGGTGCCGATCGGGATGCTTGGGTCTTTCAACTTCAAGTGGCACGGCTGTTCTTCTTCGTGATTGGTACCGGAGATGAATACCGAGCTGAGTTTGTCGAAGCTCAGCTTGCCGTCGGGTTTCGGGTAGTCGATCTGCTTGCTGTCTTTGGCCAGCTTGAGGCAGGCGTAGTCCGGCTTGGTGTCGTGCAGGGTGAACGGTATTTTGCCACCGAGAATGTTCTGGTCGAACCAGTTGAAGCCGGCGCCGATGATCGGGCCGAACTTGTGCATCGCCGGGCCGAAGTTACGGGTGGCGAACAGTTCATCAAAGAGCCAGCTTTTCTTGAAGCTGTCGACGTAACCGATCAGCTCGTCCGCACCTTCGGAACCTGCAAGCAGTTGCTCTGCCACGGCATCCGCCGCGAGCATGCCGGACTTCATGGCGGTGTGGCTGCCCTTGATCTTGGCCACGTTCATGGTGCCCAGGTCACAGCCGATCAGCGCACCACCCTTGAACACCATCTTCGGCAACGAATTGATGCCACCCTTGGACAAGGCCCGAGCGCCGTAACTGATGCGCTTGCCGCCTTCCAGGTACTGCTTGAGCACCGGGTGATGCTTGAGGCGCTGGAACTCGTCGAACGGCGACAGGAAGGTGTTGCTGTAGGAAAGATCGACGATCAGGCCGACGACCACCTGGTTGTTTTCCAGGTGATAGAGGAATGAGCCACCGGTGTTCTCATTGCTCATGATATCCAGCGGCCAGCCGGCGGTGTGTACCACCAGGCCTGGCTGATGTTTGGCCGGGTCGATTTCCCAGATTTCCTTCAGGCCGATGCCGTAGTGCTGGGCGTCGGCGTCACTGTCCAGGTTGAAGCGCTGGATCAGTTGCTTGCCAATATGCCCGCGGCAGCCTTCGGCGAACAGCGTGTACTTGCCACGCAGTTCCATACCTGGGGTATAGAGGCCTTCTTTCGGGTTGCCTTCGCGGTCGACACCCAGGTCGCCGGTGATGATCCCGCGCACCACGCCATTCTCGTCGAACAGCGCTTCCTGGGCGGCGAAGCCTGGGTAGATTTCCACGCCCAGGTTTTCGGCTTGCTGAGCCAGCCAGCGGCACAGGTTGCCCAGGGAAATAATGTAGTTGCCTTCGTTGTGCATGGTCTTGGGCACAAAGAAGTCAGGGACCTTGGTAGCGGTTTCGCTGGAGCGCAGGACATAAATGTCATCGCGCACCACCGGGGTATTGAGCGGGGCGCCCAATTCTTTCCAGTCCGGGAACAATTCGTTCAGCGCCCGTGGTTCAAACACGGCACCGGACAGGATGTGAGCGCCGACTTCGGAGCCTTTTTCGACCACGCAGACGCTGATTTCCTTACCGGCTTCGGCGGCCTTCTGCTTCAGACGGCAGGCGGCAGACAGGCCTGCCGGGCCAGCGCCGACAATGACCACGTCGAATTCCATGTATTCGCGTTCCACAGGCTATCTCCTACTCAAGGCTCTACAGTTTTTTTTCTAATGTGGAGGTTGGGTGTCCCATCCATCGTTTTCCGGGGCCCATATTTCGTGATCTTCGGCGCAAAGGTAACAATGGATCACACACCGCTCTCTCTAAGCGGCGCATTATATCTACACCACCTCCAGCGTCCAATACAAACGTTTGTTTGAATCGTCCGCAACCCAGATAAATCAAAGAAGCGCGGCTTATATCTGACCATTTTGCTGTATTGACCGGAATAGGCGTTCCGGTCAATATACGGTCGGTTTTGCGCTTCCCGTAGGCGGACCGCAGGTTTCAAGGCCACCTCCAAAAATAGGGCGAAGGCCATGCAAGGTGACGCGCAGGTATGTGACGGCGCGCAGTTTACACGCAGTGACAATGAATGACTTGCCGGTCACCCCTGACGAACGGTCTTTATTATTGCCAGCGTGCAACGTTACCTGTCATGACGGTCTACGTTTTTAGAGGTGCCCTTGTGCGCCGTTGAGCATCTACCGCCAGGTTTGTCCGGGCGGCTTTCTTTTCACCGGAGAGTAACGAGGAAACCATGAAGGTTCTTGTAGCTGTCAAACGAGTGGTCGACTACAACGTCAAGGTTCGCGTCAAAGCGGACAACTCCGGCGTCGACCTCGCTAACGTCAAGATGTCGATGAACCCTTTCTGCGAAATTGCAGTGGAAGAAGCCATACGCCTGAAAGAGAAAGGTGTTGTGACTGAAATCGTCGTCGTTTCCATCGGTCCGACCACTGCTCAAGAGCAGTTGCGTACCGCCCTCGCGCTGGGTGCCGATCGTGCCATCCTCGTTGAATCCGCTGAAGAGCTGACCTCCCTGGCCGTTGCCAAGTTGTTGAAAGCCGTTGTCGACAAGGAACAGCCACAGCTGGTGATCCTTGGCAAACAGGCCATCGACAGCGACAACAACCAGACTGGCCAGATGCTGGCTGCACTGACCGGTTACGGCCAGGGCACCTTCGCCTCGAAAGTCGAAGTCAGCGGCGACAGTGTTGCGGTGACTCGCGAAGTCGACGGCGGCGCGCAGACAGTTTCCCTGAAACTGCCGGCCATCATCACCACCGACCTGCGTTTGAACGAGCCGCGCTACGCGTCCCTGCCAAACATCATGAAAGCCAAGAAGAAGCCTCTCGAAGTGCTGACTCCGGATGCTTTGGGCGTTTCCACCGCCTCCACCTACAAGACCGTGAAAGTCGAAGCGCCGGCTGCACGCAGCGCGGGTATCAAGGTCAAGTCGGTGGCTGAACTGGTCGAGAAACTGAAAAACGAAGCGAAGGTAATCTAAAAATGACTATCTTGGTAATCGCTGAACACGACAGCAAAGTGCTGGCTCCGGCCACGCTGAACACCGTGGCTGCCGCTGCGAAAATCGGTGGTGATATCCACGTGCTGGTCGCTGGCCAGAACGTCGGTGCCGTCGCTGAAGCCGCTGCAAAAATCGCGGGTGTGAGCAAAGTGCTGGTAGCCGACAACGCTGCCTACGCTCACCAACTGTCGGAAAACGTTGCGCCGCTGGTCGCTGCTCTTGGTTCAGCGGCGGGGGGAACTGGCTACAGCCACATTCTCGCGGCAGCTACTTCCAACGGCAAAAACATCCTGCCGCGTGTTGCTGCGCAACTGGACGTTGACCAGATCTCCGAGATCATTTCGGTTGAAAGCGCCGACACCTTCAAGCGTCCGATCTATGCCGGTAGCGCCATTGCCACCGTGCAGTCCACTGCATCGGTAAAAGTCATCACTGTGCGTGCCACCGGTTTTGATCCGGTTGCTGGCGAAGGTGGTTCGGCTGCGATTGAAGCTGTTGCTGCTGTCCACGACGCTGGCACTTCCAGCTTCGTTGGCGAAGAACTTGCCAAGTCGGATCGTCCGGAACTGACCGCTGCCAAGATCGTCGTTTCCGGCGGTCGCGGCATGCAGAACGGTGACAACTTCAAGCACCTGTACACCCTGGCCGACAAGCTGGGCGCTGCGGTCGGCGCTTCCCGCGCTGCCGTTGATGCAGGCTTCGTACCCAACGATATGCAGGTCGGCCAGACCGGCAAGATCGTTGCGCCACAGCTGTACATTGCCGTCGGTATCTCCGGCGCGATCCAGCACCTGGCCGGTATGAAAGACTCCAAGGTGATCGTCGCGATCAACAAGGACGAAGAAGCACCGATCTTCCAGGTGGCTGATTACGGCCTGGTAGCGGATTTGTTCGAAGCCGTACCAGAGCTTTCGAAGCTGGTCTAATCCAGCTGCTTCACTTATAAAGAGCCCGGTCTTTTGACCGGGTTTTTTTATGAGCGCGATTTTTTGATCGGAGAACCATGCCATGGAACTGCGTCGCTGGACTGTACTGCTGGGCCTGTCGCTGGTGCCGACCCTGCCCCTTGCCGCCGGCAAATGCGATCGCCTGGTGGTAACCGGCAGCCCGGATGCGCCGCCCTACCTGTGGCGTGACCCCCAGGACCCTACGCACTTGATCGGCGCTACCGCCGACGTGCTGCAGCAAGTGGCCAAGGACCTGGGCGTGAAAATCGACCTGCTATATGGCGGCAAGCGCTCTGCGGCGCTGGATGAAGTGCGCAGCGGGCGCATGGACATCCTTGCCGATGCGCCGTTGACCGTCAGCGAACTGGAGAGCCTGGACTACATCCACCCGGCGCTGGCGCAAACCGACTATCTGGTCTGGACTCGCGCCGGTTCGCCCCTGGCCTACAACCAGGCGACGGACCTGCACGGCCACAAGGGAGCGGTCTCGGAAAAGGCGCGACTGACCCGCGACTTTGAAACCTTCGCCGGTGAACAATTGACCCTGCAGCGCACGCCAACCCTGACCCCGGCCTTTCAGAAACTGCTGCTGGGAGAGGTCGACTACGTGATCGCGGGGCGCTATTCCGGCATGGCCATGGCCCAGACCCTGGGCATGAGCAAGGACCTGGTTGCCTGGGAACCGCCCATCGATCAGCCCGGTCTGTTCCTCGCCATTTCCCACAACTCGGCCTGCAATGATCCGTGGTTACGCGGACAGCTCGCCAAAAAGATGACAGAATTGCCCGCGTCCGGTCTGACGGAGGCCGCTCTGCAGCGCAATCTTGAGCGCTGGAAGGCGCAATTGCGGCAACCCGTCGGAACCCCAACAAAGTAGGGATTTTTAGTGACTATTCGACCTCTTTTCGCGGCCCTCGCCGTTGTAGCCCTGGCGGGATGTGCCGCAGATCCTGCGCCGAATGAACAAATGCGTCTGACCCAGCAAGCCCTGGAACAAGCCACTGCCGTAGGTGCTGTCGCCGATGACGTGCCTGAGTTGAAACTGGCCGAGGGCAAGTTCGCCCAGGCGAAGGCCGAAATGGCTGATGAATCCTTCAAGGATGCCCGCATGCAGGCTGAACAGGCCGAGTTGGACGCCCGTCTGGCAGAAGCGCAGGTGCTGACCCAGAAGAGTCAGGAGGAGTTGGATGTGCTCAACACGCGCATCACCCGCCTGCGCAAACAGCTGGGAGACGCCCAATGAACCCGATGATTCGTGGTTGCTGTGTGCTGCTGCTGGGCAGCGCGGCGCTGGGCGGGTGTGCCAGCCATCCCAGCAGTGAGGTTGTCCTGCAACAGGCCGGTAATGACTTCCAGAAGGTCAAGGAAGACACCAACGTGCTGCGCATCGCCCCCAAGGACGTGATTCGTGCCGGTGAGTCCCTAGCCCGTGCTGACCGTTTGTCCACCTATTGGGGCAGCGGTGCCGACGTGGTGCATTACGCTTACCTGAGCCAGCGCTACAGCGCGATTGCCCGGGAACATACCGAGCAGGTACTCAACGAAGAGCGTGGTGCCAAGCTTGAACTGGAGCGCCAGCGCCTGCAACTGGCCTTGCGCGAGGCCAAGCTGCTCAGCGTGCAGCAGCAGGGCAAGTGGCTGGAGGAGCAGATCGTCAGCCTGGCCACCACCCAGACCGATCGCGGGCTGGTGATGACCCTCGGTGATGTGCTGTTCGACACCGGTGAAGCGGAGCTGAAAAACTCGGCGAACCGCACTGTGCTGAAAATCGTCCAGTTCCTGCAACTCAATCCCAAGCGCGTGGTGCGGATCGAGGGCTACACCGACAGTACCGGCGGCGAGAATGAAAACCTCAAGCTGTCCCGGGATCGTGCCCAGGCGGTGGCCGATGTGCTGGTAGACCTGGGGGTCGATGAAAAACGGGTCCAGGTGGAAGGCTATGGCGACCAGTATCCGGTCGAAGTGAACGCCTCGGAGCGTGGCCGTGCGCAGAACCGTCGCGTTGAAATCGTCTTCTCCGATGAAAAAGGCCAACTCGGTGCTGCCCGTAGTTGAAGATCCGTTGTAGGAGCGAGCTTGCTCGCGAAGGACGTTAACGATAACGCGGATTTTCTGAACAACCGCGGTGCCCTTATGTATTTTTCGCGAGCAAGCTCGCTCCTACAGTTTTGATGGGCAACTTGAAACCCGATCACTGATCGGGTTTTTCATGCCTGAGATTCAGTTTGCAACCCATACAGTTTTTTCTATCACTGGCGCCTGCGCTCGACTATTCTCGCAACTGTCCCCGTACACTTTTAAACTGTGCCGGTACGTTTCACACAAAAATAAAATACCCGTGAAATCGAGTGCTGCGTCATGACCAACCTCCTGCTTTACCAACGTATCGCTCAGCAACTGGCTGAGGATATCCGACGTGGTGTCTATCAACCGGGTGAGCGCGTGCCGTCGGTACGCAAGATGAGCTCCCAGCTCAACGTCAGCCACGCCACAGTGTTGCAGGCCTACGCCAACCTGGAAGACCAGGGCTTGATCCGTGCACGGCCGCAATCGGGGTATTACGTGCACCAGACCCCGGCCCTCACTGCGCCAACGCCGGACATCGCCCGGGTTGAACGCCCTGGGTTGGTCACCCGTAGCAGCATCATTCAGCAAGTGCTGGTGGAATCGCGTCGCGAAGGCGTGTTCCCGTTGGGCGCCGCCGTGCCCAGCGTCGACTACCTACCGGTACGGGCGCTGCACCAGCAACTGGCAAAGGTCACGCGCTTTCAGAGCCCGCGGGCCTTCAGCTACATGTTCAGCCCCGGTTTTGAACCATTGCGCCGGCAAGTGGCGATCCGTATGCGCGATGCCGGCGTAGTGGTCGATCCTTCCGAGGTGGTAATCACCCACGGCTGCGTCGATGCCCTGCAGATGTCGCTGCGGGTGCTGACGCGGCCCGGCGACCTGATTGCCACCGAGTCGCCGACCTATTACGGCTTGCTGCAACTGGCGGACTTGCTGGGGCTCAAGGTCATCGAGATCCCTAGCGACCCGGCCACTGGCATGAGCCTGGAAGCTCTGCAACTGGCGGCCAACCAATGGTCGATCAAGGCCTTGGTGCTGACCACGCGCCTGAGCAATCCCTTGGGCGGTACCATGCCGGAAGAGCGGCAGAAGCAGTTGCTGCGCCTGGCCTCGGACTTCGATATCCAGGTTGTCGAAGACGACATCTATGGCGAGTTGATGTTTGAGCTGGGCCGCACCAAGGCCCTGAAAGCCTACGACCGCCTGGACCGGGTGATTTACTGTTCCAGTTTCTCCAAGACCCTGTCTCCCGGCATACGCATCGGCTGGATGATCGCCGGCAAGTACCAGCAGGAAATCCAACGGCTGCAAATGTTCAGCACCCATTCGGCGTGCAGCGTCACCCAAATGGGCGCAGCGGCGTACCTGGAGAACGGCGGTTACGACCGTCATCTGCGCTACATTCGTCAGGAATACCGCAAGAACCTCAGTGCCTTTCAACTGGCGGTGCAGCAGTATTTCCCCGAGGGTACGCAGATGAGTCGTCCGAGCGGCGGATTTATCCTGTGGGTCAGTTTGCCTGGGCGGGTCAATACTCAGGAATTGCACGTGCGTGCGCTGCAACAGGGCATCAGCATTGCACCGGGGCTTATTTTCAGTAATACGGAACAGTTCAACCACTGTATCCGCCTCAATTGCGGTACGCCGTGGAATCGCGAGGCTGAACGGGCATTGATGACCCTGGGAATGCTGGCGAACCAGTTGTGCCAGGAGGCGGCGAGCGGTTTTTGAACCGCGCAAAGGGCCATAGGCTAATCACCACGCTTGTCATGCTGCGCTCAACAAGCGAGCATATGGCCCTCTGCCGTTAAAGCTGTTGGCGATATGAATCCTACTTTTCCTGCCGCGTTATTGATCTGCCTGCTGAGTCTGTGCAACGCCACGCCGGTGCTGGCTGCTCCCGTCAGTGAGCCCGTTGTGGCAGCGAATGCCGAGCCAAAGCCTGTGCCCGCGAAAAAAACAGTCCAGCCCAAAAAAGCTGCTGCTGTGAAGAAACGTGCACCAGTCGTCAGCAAATCCAAGTCGGCCCACGAAGTGGCCCAGACTCAACTGCCGCCAGCCCATCTGGACTTGCGCCTGCCGCAGGACATGGTCAGGCACCTGCAGCCCCTTGGCACCTTGCCACAGCCGAAAAACGTGCCGCTGCTCCCGCCGATGTTTGGTGAAAAACCTGTCGACAACAGCGCGTTCCAGATCAACGGCCGCCTGCTGAGTAATGAAATGATGCTACAGCTGCGCAACGAAGAGCGCCGGGAAGTGGAAGGTGCGGCGCTGGATTTCGAGTTCAAGCAATAAATTATTCCCGCCAAGGTGACGCGAATCGCTGACCTTCTGTCGCAGACTGGTCAGTCACTTTTGTTTTGTGCGAAAACCCCTGTTTGACCATTTTAAAACGGCTGTTTAAGGGCGTACTCTAGCCCGACCATCAACACTTTGCCGTCGAGGACCGCTTGTCATGAAATGCCGTAAAGGCTGTGGCGCTTGCTGCATTGCCCCCTCCATCAGCTCACCGTTACCGGGGATGCCCCACGGCAAACCTGCGGGCGAACGCTGCCTGCATCTGTCTGTCGGACAGTTGTGCCAATTGTTCGGCCAGCCAGAGCGGCCTGCGGTGTGCAGTGCGTTTCAGGCGGATCTGGAGGTCTGTGGCAGTAGCCAGGAAGATGCAATCAGACTGATTGGCTGGTGGGAGCAGATGACGGCGGCTTAGTGGGCATTTCAATGTCGCAACTTCAACAATAAGGAATACAACAATGGGTTCGCTGAAACGACTGGCTGTGTTGTGCGGTTTTACTGTTTTGTTTGCTGCCACTGCCCAGGCCGAAGATTGGCAGACTGCCAAGGATGAAGACGGTATCAAGGTGTCCTTGAGTGAGGTGGCCGGGTCCAAGTACAAGGCTTATCGTGGTGTGACCGTGATCAAGGCGCCATTGGCCAAGGTGCAGGCCTTGCAGGACGACGCGGTAGGGGCCTGTAAGTGGATTCATGAATGCAAGTCGCAAAAGCTGCTCAAGCAGGAAGGCGACAAGAGCTGGACCTACACGCAGTTCAAGGCACCGTTCCCGGTGACAGACCGTGACTCGATCTTGCAGATCACCACCACCAAGGACGCAGACGGTAGCGTGACCCGCAAGCTGCTGGAAGTGCCTACCTACCTCCCGGAAGAGAAGGGCTATGTGCGTGTGGCCCAGGTCGAAGGCTTCTGGAAGCTGGTGCCTAAAGGCGCCGACCAGACCGAAGTAACCTATCAGGTCCACACCGAGCCAGGCGGCAGCGTGCCGTCGTGGTTGGCCAACAAGTTCGTGGTGGACGCGCCGTTCAATACCTTGAAAGCCCTCAAAGACCGCGCAGAAAAGTAAGCGCGGCCGATCAGGTGCCTCCTGCCTTCAGTGGAACGATTGCCAAACCCTCAAGGTCCAGATGTCTGTAAACCCATCCATGGGTTTTATCGAGGAGGCACTGATGCAAAAGTGGCAAATTACCTTCGCTGATGATCACGGCGATCAATCCGTGGAACTGTTCGACTGTGAACAGAAACCCAGTACCGAAGAGGCTGCACAGATGATCCGTGCCAAATTGCTGCCGGTGGCTGCTGAACTGGATCTCAATGACCTTGAAGGCCGCACCAACGAGCCAACGGTCAAAAGCCTGAAAACCCAGAACAGTATTCAAATCCTCAGCATTACCCCTGCCGCCTGAACATTCCCTGTACATCGCACACGACCCTCTGGTGGAGGTGATAGCTTCGCGCTACTCTGCAAGGGAGATCAGCGAATGAATCGCTAAGGTCTGGTCTTGTCAGCTACATGCTTATCTCCCAGCGGTGAAGCCATTGCCGTATCACCTGCGCCATTCGAGTGCGGGTTTTGGGAAGCACGGAAAGTCTATCCATCGGTTTGAGGAGGACGTTTCATGAGCACAGCTTATCAAGAAGACATCAGCACCAACGTGTTGCGCCGCATGAAAGAGGGCGGCTTTGATTTTTCACGTTTCCACCCCATCGAGTTCTACGCCATTTTCCCGGATGAGGAACATGCGCGCAGGGCTGCGGGTCGATTTCGTGGGGAATCCCTCAATGCCCAGGTCAGCGTGCGGGATGACGGTGCCGGGTACCTGGAACTGAGCAAAGTGATGTTCGCTACCTACGACGGCATAGGAGACTTTGAGCAAGACTTTGAGGCGGTGGTCGAGCCCTTGGGCGGGATCATCGAAGGATGGGGCGTGAAACAGGAGGTTCGTGGGTTGCCCATGTAGCTTATGAACAACACAGCGTATCGGCTGACCTTTGGGTCGGCCGATTTTGTTTCTGCTCCCGGAAAACCCTCAAGCCATTCTCGGAAATATCCTGCACAAAAAAAGGCCACCCGAGCAGGGTGGCCAAAAGGGAAGACCGGACATGAAGGGGAACCGGTCGGTACATGAGGTACCAAGTTACCGGCGAGGCAATGGGTGAAGCTGTAGGACGTGTCCTGTTCAGCGTGTGGAGGCGATTATCCCCCAGTGTTTATCAGGCAGTGAAATCAACTCTGGCTATGCTGGTGATAGGAAAAGCTCGCTTCGCAATGAGGCACCGCGGGCGACGCTAGGTCATTTTCTGCACCGGGACGGTGCGGCGTGACTAATTGCTCTACCCAACTGATTGATACTTAAGTGTTTATGCCGCTGGCACGGGCCTTGCGATAACCCCTTGCGTCCGGGTGACAAGGAGTTCGGCATGATCCGCACTTATTATGATGAGATGTACGACGGGGCAGGGCTGGTTCGCCCCCATTACCGCGAATTCGCCCGCTGGTTGGCCGAAACCCCGACGGAGCTGCTGGCCCAGCGCCGGCGCGAAGCCGATCTGCTGTTTCACCGCGCCGGAATCACCTTCACCCTGTACGGTGACGAGCAGGGCACCGAGCGCCTGATTCCCTTCGATACCATTCCCCGCAGCATTCCCGCCAGTGAGTGGCGAATTGTCGAGCGCGGCTGCATCCAGCGGGTCAAGGCGCTGAACATGTTTCTCGCCGACCTGTACCACGAACAACGGATCATCAAGGCCGGGATTATTCCCGCCGAACAAGTGCTGGCCAACGAGCAATATCAGTTGGCGATGCAAGGCCTGGATCTGCACCGCGATATCTATTCCCACATCTCCGGGGTCGACCTGGTACGGGATGGCGACGGCACCTACTACGTTCTCGAAGACAACCTGCGCACCCCCAGCGGCGTCAGCTACATGCTCGAAGACCGCAAGATGATGATGCGCCTGTTCCCTGAACTGTTCGCCGCCCAGCGTATTGCCCCGATAGATCATTATCCAAACCTGTTGCTCGACACCCTTAAAAGCTCCAGCCCGCTGGATAACCCCAGTGTTGTGGTGCTAACGCCGGGACGCTTCAATAGTGCGTTCTTCGAACATGCATTCCTCGCACGGGAAATGGGCGTCGAGTTGGTGGAAGGCGCCGATCTGTTTGTGCGCGATGACCGTGTTTTCATGCGCACCACCGACGGGCCGAAAGCGGTGGACGTGATCTATCGCCGTCTCGACGACGCCTTCCTCGACCCCCTGGCTTTCAATCCTGACTCCATGCTTGGCGTACCGGGCCTGCTGGCGGCCTACCGCTCGGGCAATGTGGTGCTGGCCAACGCCATTGGTACTGGGGTGGCGGATGACAAGTCGGTGTACCCCTTTGTCACCGACATGATCCGTTTCTATTTGGATGAAGAGCCGATCCTGAAGAATGTTCCGACCTTCCAGTGCCGTAAACCTGATGAATTGTCCTACGTGCTGGCCAACCTGCCTGAGCTGGTAGTCAAGGAAACCCAAGGCTCCGGCGGCTACGGCATGCTGGTAGGCCCGACCTCCAGCGCTGCAGAGATCGAAGCCTTCCGCGCGCGGATCAAGGCTAAACCCCACGCTTATATCGCCCAGCCGACCTTGTGCCTGTCCACCTGCCCGACCTTTGTCGAAAACGGCATTGCGCCCCGGCATATCGACCTGCGTCCGTTCGTGCTGTCCGGCAAGGAAACCCGCGTGGTACCCGGCGGCCTGACCCGTGTGGCGCTGCGTGAAGGCTCGCTGGTGGTCAATTCGTCCCAGGGCGGCGGCACCAAAGACACCTGGGTGGTTGAGGATTGATGCCATGTTGAGTCGAACTGCCTCGGATTTGTATTGGATGTCACGCTACCTGGAGCGCGCGGAAAACCTCGCACGGATGCTTGATGTCAGTTATTCGCTGTCGCTGATGCCCCAGGATGGGCGCGGCGATGGCCTGCACGAACTGGCGATGCCGCTGTTGATCACCGGCACCCTGGACGATTATCGCGAGCGCCACGGCGAACTGCATGCCGAGCGCCTGCTGCACTTTTTTGCTCTGGATGCCGCCAACCCGGCGAGTATCTACAGCTGCCTCGGTGCCGCCCGGGCCAGCGCCCATGCCGTGCGTGGGCGAATCACCGCTGACATGTGGGAAAACATCAACGCCACCTGGCTGGAGATTCGCGGTATTGCCCAGCAGGGCTTGAGCCGCTATGGCATGAGCCGTTTCTGCGAGTGGGTCAAGGAGCGCTCCCACCTGTTCCGCGGCGCCACCTACGGCACTATCATGCGCAACGACGCCTTCCGTTTTATTCGCCTGGGCACCTTTATCGAACGGGCTGACAACACCCTGCGCTTGCTGGACGCTCGATATGAAATGGCCGGCGATCAGGCCGAAGCCGTCATCGATGGCACTGCTCACGCCTATTACCAGTGGAGCGCGCTGCTGCGGGCCTTATCGTCGTTCGAGGCCTATACCGAGATTTACCGCGATGCTCCGGGTGCCCGACAGGTGGCTGAGTTGCTGCTGTTGCGGGCCGACGTTCCGCGTTCGCTACGGGCTTGCAGCGAGGAGATCGATCAGATCCTCGCCAGCCTGCCGGGTATCAACGGTCGTCCGGCCCAGCGCTTGGCCGCCGAGATGGACGCACGCCTGCGCTTTACTGCGATCGACGAAATCCTGGAGGAAGGCCTGCACGCCTGGCTGACCGACTTCATCCCGCTGGTGCGCCA
Source organism: Pseudomonas sp. HY7a-MNA-CIBAN-0227 (assembly GCF_040310325.1). NCBI lineage: Bacteria > Pseudomonadati > Pseudomonadota > Gammaproteobacteria > Pseudomonadales > Pseudomonadaceae > Pseudomonas > Pseudomonas sp. HY7a-MNA-CIBAN-0227. The sequence goes on from NZ_JBEOPT010000006.1 coordinate 77,083, forward strand.
GTTGGGTAACGCTATTCACAGTTCCTATCTGGAGGCGGCATGAGACTCTCCATCAGCCACGAAACCACCTACCACTACGAAGACCAGGTACGTGCCAGCATCCAGTATCTGCGCCTGACGCCCCACGACAGCGAGCGCCAGCATGTACTCAGCTGGCAACTGGACCTGCCGCGCCCGGTGCGAGCGCAATTGGACCCGTTCGGCAATATCCTGCATGTACTGACCCTGGATGAACCCCACGAAGCCATCATCATCTGCGCCCGTGGCCAGGTGGATATCGACGAGTTACGTGAGGCCGAGCATGAGAGCCAATCGGCGTTTCCGTTCCTGCGTTGCACCCGCTTGACGGAACCTGACGAAGCGCTGCGCAGCTTTGCCGAAAAGCAGTGCCAAAAGCGTCGAGATCGCAGCGCTTTGATCGACCTGATGCATGCTCTCAACCAGTACATGACCTACTCGCCGGGCGCCACCGAAGTCGACACCTGTGCCGCCCAGGCCTTCGCCGGTCGTGCGGGCGTTTGCCAGGATCACACCCACGCCTTCTTGGCCTGCGCTCGCAGCCTGGGGGTTCCGGCGCGGTATGTGTCGGGATATTTGTACAGCGAAGACAGCGAGCACCTGGCCAGTCACGCCTGGGCCGAAGCCTGGCTGGATGAAGCCTGGTACAGCTTCGACGTGACCAACCAAGTGGCCCGGCCGGAGCGGCATTTGAAGCTGGCGGTGGGGTTGGATTACCTGGATGCCTGCCCGGTACGCGGCATGCGGCGCGGCGGAGGCCATGAACAGATGCATGCCAAGGTGTTTGTGGCGCCAATGCCGATGTTTTCGGTGCAGCAGCAGTAGGATTTAGCCTGCTATCGCATGCTTGCTTGCAATGAGCATAGGTATTTACACATCGCGCAGCCCCGCTATTTTTCGTAGAAGCTGTCGAGCTTTAGCGAGGCGGCGTCGGGAGCGACCTAGTGTTGGGGTCTGATCTGGTGGCGGTGGTGCGGCCGACGTAGCCTCGCTAAAGCTCGGCAACTGCTACGGCGGTTCCTGCGATAAGGTCTTTCCAGTCACCTCAAGGCTACTGCTTACGCCCTGCCATATGCTTCAAATACCTCACCAGCAAATCCAGCTCGCTGTCTGGCAACACACTGGCCGCAAACGCTGGCATCTTCGCCTGGGGCCAATGCCTCATGCTCTGTGGATCACGAATGTAGCGCTTGAGGAAATCACCGCTGAAGTACTCGATCGGGCTGTAGGGGATATTCAGATCTGGCCCGACATGGGCATCACCGGCACCATTGAGCCGATGGCAGGCCAGGCAATTTTTCTGAAACAGCACAAACCCCCGGTTGATCGGGTCATCCGCCGCCAGCTTGGGATCTGGCAACAATGCCGGGAAACGTTCGGCAACTGTCTTCAGCTGTTTGATTTCAGAGATCTGAAACGGCCATTGCTCGGGGCTGATATGGCCCGCTTGCGGGTTAGTCCAGACCAGATAAAACGGTCCGGCGCCAGGTTTGTCAGCTGCCAGTGCTGGCCACGGGTGAGCCGGATCTTCCACCGCCAGCCAGGCCCGGCTGCCGGTTTTTTCAAGCAGGGGAGCCGCCGTCAGCTCCGCGGCAAAGCCGTCGAGGGCCACTGCCTGCAGATGGTTTTCAGGTTGTACACCTGCAAGCAAAACTGCCAGCGGAACCGCACGATAGGTCATGGCGCGCTTGTAGGAAACGTCATAGGCGATCTGTACCGTTTGCGCAGCCGGGTGTTTGAGCAAATCAGCGGTTTGCCAGATTTTGCTGGTGTGATCCAACTCGATGGTCAACTGCGCAGCAGAGGCAGGCAAGGCCAGCAGCAGGGTCAAGAAGGCGATGATGTATTTCAAGGGCTGGCCCGCGATAGCTCACTGTTAACCGGCCTGACTTCCCAAGGCCGAAACCGTGGCTAACGATACCGGAAAACCACAAACAATCAGTACGCAAAAAGACAGCCCCTACGACGGGACAGCTGTACGCAATTTCCCGGTAGGTGCTGCCAAAGGCTGCATGCCTGGTGCTGTATTGGCACAGGTGGAGAATGAATCAGTCACCCAATGATCTTGGTCAGATTGGGCAAAATCAGAATCAGGGTGGTGGCGAAAAGAATGAGTCCCGCCTGACGTACTTTCGATTGTTTGAACATGGCTGACTGCCTTTTGTTGTTATTCCTGAGCGTCAAATGCGTGCCGGTACATTTCACTATGAAGGTCGAACATGTCGCTTTTCTTACAGGTGCCCCAGCAAAACCCGGTAGCCACCTTTTAAAGCTCCTACAAATTCAACCTTAGAGCCCTCGTTGTCCGTGGCTTAGATCCCTTTAATATCAACCGATATGAAAATCCTCTAAAAAATGCATGAGGCATATTGCCAGCTCGGCGGCAGCCCCTTGGCTAGACAGCTAAAACGATTAATCAGGGGTTTCCATTAGCCTCCTACCGTTCGTCTGAGCGTGCGCGTCAAGGTCAATGAGCGCTTCGGTCATTGAATACAACGCTTCTGCGCCTAAGGTAAGAGCACGGTCGGCTCTCGTCTTTGAGAGCTTCATTGCACAGCGGTTCGAGGACGACATGACCCAAGCTTTGATCTTTGATGCGATACGCACGCCCCGGGGCAAAGGCAAGGCCGATGGCGCCTTGCACAGTGTCAAGCCGGTGAACTTGGTGGCCGGGTTGCTGGCGGCGCTGCAGCAGCGCACAGGCCTCGACACTCGGCAGGTGGATGACATCGTCCTTGGCTGCGTCACTCCGGTGGGGGACCAGGGCGCGGACATCGCCAAGACCGCCGCGCTGGTGGCTGACTGGGACGTCAGCGTCGCCGGTGTGCAGATCAACCGTTTTTGTGCGTCCGGCCTGGAAGCGGTCAACCTCGGGGCGATGAAAGTGCGCTCCGGTTTCGAAGACCTGGTGGTGGTCGGCGGCGTTGAGTCCATGTCTCGTGTGCCCATGGGCAGCGACGGTGGCGCCTGGGTGCTGGACCCGCAAACCAACTTGCACAGCCACTTCACGCCTCAAGGCATCGGTGCTGACCTGATAGCGACCTTGGAAGGCTTCAGCCGTGAGGATGTCGACGGCTTTGCCTTGCACTCCCAGCAGAAAGCGGCGAGGGCACGTTCGGACGGCTCCTTCAAAAAATCGCTTATTGCGGTGCAAGACCAAAACGGCATCGTGCTGCTGGATCAGGACGAGTTCATTCGCGCCGACTCCACCCTGGAGGGCTTGGGCAAGCTCAAGCCCAGTTTCGAAATGATGGGCCAGATGGGTTTCGACGCCACCGCGTTGCGGGTCTACAGCCATGTGGAACGCATCAACCATGTGCACACACCGGGCAACAGCTCCGGAATCGTTGACGGCGCTGCGTTAATGCTGATCGGCTCCGAAGCCAAGGGTCGCGAATTGGGCCTGCAACCACGGGCGCGAATCGTCGCCACGGCGGTGACCAGCACCGATCCGACCATCATGCTCACCGGCCCAGCGCCTGCCACCCGCAAAGCCCTGGCCAAGGCCGGCTTGCGGGTTGAAGACATCGACCTCTTTGAGGTCAACGAAGCCTTTGCCTCGGTGGTGCTCAAGTTCATCAAGGACATGGGCATCGACGCCGCGCGGGTCAACGTTAATGGCGGCTCCATCGCCATGGGCCATCCCCTGGGCGCGACGGGTTGCGCGATCCTCGGCACCCTGCTCGACGAACTGGAGGTGCGCCAGCAGCGTTATGGCCTGGCCACCCTGTGCGTGGGCGGCGGCATGGGTATCGCTACCATTATCGAACGCCTCTGAGCCTAAGGAATTTGTCATGACCGATGCCATTCGTTACGAAAAAGGCCAGGACCAGATTGTGGTGCTGACCATGGACATGCCGGGCCAGAGCGCCAACACCATGAATGCGGTGTACCGCGAAGCCATGGCCGCCACCGTCGCACGCCTGGAAGCGGAAAAGGATTCGATTGCCGGAGTGATCATCACCTCGGCGAAAAAGACCTTCTTTGCCGGCGGCGACCTCACTGAATTGATCAAGATTGAAAAGCCCCACGCCAAGGCCTTCTACGACATGGTCCTGGGGTTGAAGGCGCAACTGCGCACCCTGGAGACTCTTGGCAAACCAGTGGTGGCGGCCATCAACGGCGCGGCCCTTGGCGGTGGCTGGGAGATTTGCCTGGCGTGCCAGCACCGCGTGGCGCTGGACCACAAGTCGGTACAGATAGGCTTGCCGGAAGTCACCCTCGGCCTGCTGCCGGGCGGTGGCGCAGTGGTGCGGATGGTGCGCATGCTGGGCTTGGAGAAAGCCTTGCCCTACTTGCTGGAGGGCAAAAAAGTCACGCCGCAACAGGCCTTGCAAGCTGGATTGATCGACGAGCTGGCGACGGATCGCGCCGAGCTGCTGGCCAAGTCCCGGGCCTGGATACTCGCCAACCCGACGGCCAAGCAGCGTTGGGACGTCAGCGGCTACCAGATCCCCGGCGGTACGCCGTCGAGCCTGAAAGTCGCGCAAATGCTCGCCATCGCCCCATCGATTCTGCGCAGCAAAACCAATGGTTGTTTCCCGGCTCCGGAGAAAATTCTCTGCGCCGCCGTGGAGGGCGCCCAGGTTGATTTCGACACCGCGCAGTTGATCGAGACCCGCTACTTCACGGAGCTGACCACTGGCCAGGTGGCGAAAAACATGATCGGCACCTTCTGGTTCCAGCTCAATGAAATCAACGCTGGCGGTTCGCGACCACAAGGCTTCGCTCCATACGTCACACGCAAGGTCGGCATACTCGGCGCCGGGATGATGGGCGCGGGGATCGCCTACGCCAGCGCTTGTGCCGGGATCGAGGTGGTGCTTAAGGACGTCAACCTGGCCGCGGCAGAGAAGGGCAAGGCTCATTCTGCAGCGCTGCTGGACAAGAAGGTCAGCCGTGGGCAACTGACCGCCGAGCAGCGAGAAAGCACGCTGGCGCGGATTCATCCTGCAGAGCTCGATGCCGACCTTGCCGGCTGCGACCTGGTCATTGAAGCGGTATTTGAAGACCGAGACCTTAAGGCCAAGGTCTCGGCCGCCGCGCAACGGGTTGTCGGTGCCGACGCGGTGATCGCCTCAAATACTTCCACCTTGCCCATCGGTGGCTTGGCCAAAGCGGTGCCGGACCAGGGCAAGTTCATCGGTTTGCACTTCTTCAGCCCGGTGGAAAAAATGCCTCTGGTAGAGATCATCAAGGGCGCCAATACCAGCGACGAAACCCTGGCCCGAGGTTTCGATTTCGTACTGCAGATCAAGAAAACCCCGATCGTGGTCAACGACAGTCGCGGCTTCTTTACCTCGCGTGTGTTTGGCACCTTCACCAACGAAGGCATCACCATGCTCGGTGAAGGCGTGGCCGCGCCGATGATCGAGACTGAGGCGCGTAAGGCCGGCATGCCCGTTGGCCCGCTGGCGATTTCCGACGAGGTTTCCCTCAGCCTGATGAGCCATATCCGTCAGCAGACGGCCAAGGACCTGCAGGCCGAAGGTAAAACAATGCCTCAGCATCCGGCGTTCGCCGTGATTGATCTGTTGCTCAATGAATACAAGCGGCCTGGCAAGGCAGCCGGCGGCGGTTTCTACGAATACCCCAGCGGAGGGCAAAAACATTTGTGGCCGGAGCTGAAAAGTCGTTTCGAGAAAGCTGACCAGCAGATTTCGTCCCAGGATGTGCGGGACCGACTGCTGTTTATCCAGGCCATCGAGACGGTGCGGTGCGTGGAGGAAGGCGTACTGATGTCCACCGCCGATGCCAACGTCGGTTCGATTTTTGGTATTGGTTTTGCGGCCTGGAGTGGCGGGGCATTACAGTTCATTAATCAATATGGACTGAACGACTTTGTTGCGCGGGCGCGTTACCTGGCCGAGCAATATGGCGAGCGGTTTTCGCCGCCGGCCTTGTTGCTGGAAAAAGCGGCGCAGGGTGCGACGTTCTGACTGCAGCGAGGTAAAGACATAGGCTAGGGCTTGCCTTGCTGGGGTATTTCAAGGCAGGCTTCTTGCGTGTGCATTATTCCCATCACCGTGTCAGGTATTTTTTATGTCACTACGCGTCTGCATTCTGGAAACCGATATCCTGCGTCCGGAACTGGTCGATCAATATCAAGGTTACGGGCAGATGTTCCAGCGCCTGTTCTCCCAGCAGCCGATTGCTGCTGAGTTCACCGTCTACAACGTGATGCAGGGCGATTATCCGGCCGATGATCAGGTATTCGATGCGTACCTGGTGACGGGCAGCAAGGCCGACTCTTTTGCCACTGACCCGTGGATCGAAACCCTCAGGACGTACCTGCTGAAGCGCTATGAACGTGGCGACAAATTGCTAGGTATCTGCTTCGGGCATCAACTGCTGGCGCTGCTGCTGGGCGGCAAGAGCGAGCGGGCGACCCAGGGCTGGGGCGTGGGTATTCACAACTACAAACTGGCTGCCAAGGCTCCGTGGATGAGTCCGGTGGTGGAAGAACTGACACTGTTGATCAGCCACCAGGATCAGGTCACGGCGCTACCGGAAAACGCCACGGTCATCGCGTCCAGTGATTTCTGTCCGTTTGCCGCCTATCACATCAATGACCAGGTGTTGTGCTTCCAGGGTCATCCTGAGTTTATCCACGACTACTCGCGGGCACTGTTGGATATCCGCCAGCTACACCTGGGCGAACAGGTCTATCAGAAAGGTATGGCCAGCCTGGAGCATGACCACCACGGCGTGACCGTGGCGGAGTGGATGATGCGGTTTGTTGCGCACAAACCGCAGGTTGCCTGATCAATAAGCCTGCGGGGTGACTTACAACCACCCCGAACGCTTGAAACTTACCCACAACCCGATGCAGCCCGCCGCGATAAACCCTAATACGCCAAAATAACCGTAGTGCCATTGCAGCTCTGGCATGTTCTGGAAGTTCATCCCATAGATTCCGGCCACCGCCGTGGGGAACGCCAGGATCGCCGCCCAGGCGGCAAACTTGCGCTGCACCACGCTCTGTCGAGACGCTTCCAGCAACACCCCGATCTCAATGGTCTGGCTGGCGATATCCCGCAGGGTCGCCAGGTCTTCCATCTGCCGCGTGACGTGAATCTGCACATCGCGAAAATACGGGCGCATATTCTTGTCGATAAACGGAAAGCTCAGCCTCTGCAGTTCCTCACTGATCTCCACCATCGGCGCCACATAGCGGCGTAGTCGCAGCACATCGCGGCGCAGCCCGTGGAGATGCTGGACATCCCGTTCACTCAGGGAGTTGCATAGCACGTTGCGCTCCAGCTCATCGATTTCGGCATGAATCGCTTCGCTGACTGGCTGGTAGTTCTCGGTGACAAAATCCAGTATCGCGTAGAGTACGAAGTCTTCCCCGTGTTCCAGCAGCAATGGACGCGCCTCACAGCGTTGGCGCACGTAACCGTAGGACGCCGAGTGGCCATTGCGGGCAGTGATGATGTATCCGTTGCCGGCAAAGATATGGGTTTCGATAAACTCCAGCTTGCCTTCATGGCGAACCGGCGAGTAGGTCACGATAAACAGCGCATCGCCGAAGGTTTCCAGCTTGGGCCGGCTGTGTTTTTCCAGGGCATCTTCGATGGCCAGTTCATGCAGGTTGAACTGGCGTTGCAGATTGGCCAACTCCTGGGCGTTGGGCTCTTCGAGGCCAATCCAGACAAAATGGTCAGGCTTGGCGGCCCAGGCAGCACCTTCGTCGAGGGTGATGTTAGTGACTTTCTTCCCGGCGCTGTAGACGGCGGCGGCAACAACTCTACCCATAGTGCTGATCGCTTCTTTATTTGGATGGCTGCGGGCAGCTTAGCTTGAACAGGGCGCCAGCGGAGTCAGGTTGTTTGCAGCTGTTGATCCATTGCTGCAATACACACCACCATCTGCGCCCGACATTCCTCCATCAGTCGGGGCATGTCATCTATCGTCAATCCGGCCGTAGGAATGGGCGGCAATGAACGAATCAACACATCACCACTGTTCCAGCGATTGAGCTTCATCTGCTTCACATAGGTACTGACGCACACCGGCACAATGGGCACGCCAGCGGCAATCGCCATTTGGAACGCACCTTTCTTGAACGCCAGCAGGGTTTCGCCGAGGTTGCGCGTACCTTCCGGAAACACCCATATCGAGGTGTCTTCGTGCTGCAACGTATGGGTGGTGGTGAGCATTGAACGCCGCGCCTTGAGGGCATTGCTCCGATCAATCAACACATTGCCCGCCAGCCAGAACAACTGCCCGAACAGCGGCACCCATTTCAAGCTCTTCTTGCCGATACACACGGTACGGTAGGGCACCACGTTACCGAATACGAACAAATCATAGTTGGACTGATGGTTGGCGATGATCACGCAGCTGTTGGGTTTGTCCCGCAGCGAGTCAACCTGGGCCTTGACCCGCAAGCGCAAAATCCACATCGCAGGCAACGCATAAAGGCGTGCACAAAGACGGCTATTGTCCGGGTTGAATGGCCGGCAAATCCCCAGCAGCACGCCCAGCACGCCAGCGACGATAAAATGCAGGCTCATCAATAACATGCGTACAGAGTAAAGCATCGATACGGCCCATTGGGACAAAAGGTGGCGCAGTGTACGGACGTGCACTGTATTCGGCAATTACCCCTGTAGAGGTAGGAGATGGGCGATGTTTAAGCGCATGTTTCAACATTCGGTGACAGACACTGTTTAGAGCGGTTGTGGCTCTTTTCAGAGTTGAGTGCAAGAAAAAGCCCGACTCAAGGTCGGGCTTCTAGTAATGCATGGGTTGTCGACTTAACCCAAGTGCTCCTGATCTTGAATGATCGCGCTATCCAGCGCTTCGAGCAGCGCCTTACGCACTTTCAGCTTGGTGTGCTTGTGGGCGTTCATATTGATTTTCTTCAACTGACGCGCCGCTTCCAACGCCGCTGCCTGCAGTTCTTCGGGTGCCACCACCTTGTCGAGGAAGCCGGCACTCAAAGCGTCTTGCGGGTTGAACATCTCGGCATTGATCACCGAGCGATGAAACGCCGACTTGCGCAGGCGATCGCGCGCCAACTCGATCCCGGCATGGTGCATGGTCATGCCGATCATCACTTCATTCAGGCCAATGCTGAACGGCCCTTCCACGCCAATCCGATAATCCGCCGACAACAACAGAAACGCGCCCTTGGCCACCGCGTGCCCAGGGCAAGCGACAATCACCGGGAAAGGGTGTGACAACAGGCGACGGGCCAGGGTCGAGCCCGACGTCACCAGGCTGACCGCCTCCTTGGGGCCGGCGGTCATCACTTTTAAATCGTAACCGCCCGACAGAATCCCGGGCTGGCCCGTGATGATCACCACTGCCCGATCTTTCTCGGCCTGATCCAGCGCTTCATTAAAGGCACCGACCACCGCAGGTGAAATGGCATTGACCTTGCCGTTGCTCAAGGTCAGGGTCGCGATACCGTCTTCGAGGTGGTAGGCAATCAACTCACTCATGACGCGATTCCTTTGTAATACATGTAATAGAAGTGCAGGCAGCAGACGTTACTCACCGCGCTCGCCCTGGTAAAGCGCCGTGACTGACTGGCCAGTCAGAGTTTTCCCCCATGCCCGCCCGCGAGCAGCCTTCGGCAGGGCGCAGCAGCGACTCTAGGCAGGCGTTGCCTGTGCCTGAGAATGGCACAATCGCCTTGGTGAGTACGGCGCCTAATACGCCTGGAACGGTATAACCGTCTAAGCGCATGAAAATTCTGAAAAAAACCTTTGCCATCAGAAAAGCTTTCGACTACATTAGCGCGCCTCGACAGACTGAATGAGTTTGACGAGATACGGTGAAGTGTCCGAGTGGCTTAAGGAGCACGCCTGGAAAGTGTGTATACAAGAAATTGTATCGAGAGTTCGAATCTCTCCTTCACCGCCACATTAAGTAAACACAAACCCCTGATTTTCCTAGAGAAAGTCGGGGGTTTGTGGTTTTTGGCATCCAGAAAATTGCCCCATGGGAGCACCATGGGACTGGTGCTCCCATGGGGCGTAAAGAGGGACCTGTGACTGAGCGTGTAAGGGCCATTTCACCCGACCGTCGAGACTTGGATAAAGTGTGGCTACCTCTGGCCATTTTCAGCCGCTCACCGATTCCTAGAGAGTCACAATATTCATTTCCAAGAAAAGAGCACCTTAATGAAACCGCTAATTGAGTACTGTCAAGGGGCTGTTAAAGGGTTAAATGCTCAATACGAAATGACCAAGGTACTGGGACATTCTGCCACTGCGGGATCGGCGCGAGAGCGACTCATTCAGGACTTTCTTGTTGCACATCTTCCTGAAGTGACCAGCGTTGTAAGTGGAGTAATTATCGACTCGAATGGTCGACGTTCGAAACAGCAAGATATCGTATTAATGTTGAAGTCCATGCCTCGACTTCCGTTCGCTAGCGGCCACGACTTGATTTTCCAGGAGGGAAGTGTAGCAACCTTCGAAATCAAAACAGAAATAACACCATCTGTTCTTGAGGCTGTAGCTCTCAATATTGAGAGCGTAAAAACGCTAATCCCTACTACGCTTGAGGGGGTTCAGCTTGGCGATCTAGATTGGCCGCACGCTAGGATATTGAGCGTTGTTCTCACATACGGAGGTTCTGCACTGGAGAGCATCGAGCGCAAACTTATAGAGCTTCCAGAGGCCTGCCAACCAGACGTGTACTTAGATCTCACAAAAGGGATATTTATCAAGAACGAAGGAATGTTATTTAACAAGGAAGGTAACAGTTCTTACCTTCGGTTTGATGATGCCGCCATTGGCCTTGCACGTCTGCTTGCGCTGTTGTCAAAGGTGACTGGTCGCTTAGTGATGCGCGGTGTGAAGTGGGACGCGTATATTTCATGACTGCTGGCGTACTGTGCTGGAGTTTACAACGCCCCCGTAGATGAATTTGCGAGTCAGTTTTTGGTCGATTTCGCCAGTTGAAGATAGATAGAACGCTGAATGCGAATAACGCCACTTATATAAAAAATGCCCCCGCATCGAAGCTAGGAGTGGGAGCATTTTTTTGTGAGCGAAGCCGTTAACGGTCCTCGGCGTCATCAACACCTAGCGGGCAAAACGCCCCGTGACCCGAGGGACAACGGGGCGTTCGTGCACAACCGTGTCAACCTAGTTGCGGCACCTTGGCGATCACCGTCAAGCCGAGATATCGCTGCACATCGGACTCGGATTTCAGGCTGTCATCCAAGATTTCGAAAACGAAAGCCAGGCCAATGCCACCGAGCAGACCACCCAATAGCACTCCGACCAGTACCAGCCAGAGCTTGGGGCTGACCGGGCGATTGTTCACCGAGGCCCAATTGACCACCGAAACGTTACCGATCTGGGCTTCGGCTTGTTGACTGAGGAAGCGGGTCTCCTCAAACCGTTCCAGGTACAACTTGCGACTGTCGCGCAACACGCCAAGCTTCTGCTCCATCTCTTTGAATTGCGCTTCGATCCCATTGAGTTCGTTGAGCCGCTCGATATCCAGTTTCTCCTGCTGGGTCAGGGTCGCCAGTGCCTGACGGTAACCGGCCAGAGCGGACTCATTGCGCATCAGGTCATCGCGTAACCGAGCGTTGAGAGGGTTGATGCCGCGCTCGGAAGAGGCATAGCGCTGCCCCTTCTGCGAACTGATTTGCTGCTCGACCACGGCAATTTCCTGACGCAGCGGGACAATTTTTGGATCGTTTGCCGAGAGCCGGGAAATGGTTTCGGCTTCCGTGCGCTTGAGGTCAGTGAGTTGCTTGCTCAACTCGCTCAGGGCAAAACTGTTCGAGCTCTGCGCCCCAGTGAGTTCGGTGGTGCGCGGTACATTGTTCAATTGCTGGCGCAGCACCTCGTTCTGGCGCTCGGTCTGGTCGATCATCACTTGGGTGGTATCGATGTTCTTGCGTGCATCCTTGAGTTTGTCTATTTGCATGTTGCGCTGCAAATCGACATCGACCACCTGCCTTTCGCTGCGCAAGCTGCCTAGGCCACGCTCGGTCGTCTTGATCTGCGACTCCAGTTCATCCAGCTGGCTGGAAATAAAGCTGGTTTTCTCACGCTGGTAGATGCGAACCCGCTCCACCAGATAGCGTTTGACCAAGGTGTTGACCCCAAGCGCAGCCGCCTCTGCTGACTTGTTACGCAAGCTCACCTCGATGATATTGGAGCTTTTCACCGGCTCCGCCGAGAGATCGCTCTGCATCCGGCTCACTGCCCGGCTACGCAGGCTGCGGTCGGCCGACTGTGGAAAGAAGTAGCCTTCAATCGCGCTGTACATCTGGGTCAGGCCCTGGACCACACCCTTGGGCGTATACCAGGGATGCTCGACATCAATGCCGGGGAACAGTTTTTGCGGCGTGACCTCATCGACAACCTGTTCGGAGAGGTTCTCGCTGGTGAGGATGCCCGCTTCGGAGTGAAGCTGCTCCTCACGCACCACAGACATCATCGGGGCGCGGAACTGGGTGCTGCTCAGTGTCGGGACATAGATATCTTCCTGACCAATGCGTACCAGCAGACGCGCGGTCGACTCATAAGTCGCCGGAAACAGTTTCAGCCCGGCAAAGCCGCCGACCAGTGCTGCCAGGAAAAACCCGAGCACTACATAACGCCGCTTGAACAGAATATTGAGCACGTCGCGTATGGTCATGGCCACAGCCTCTTATTGTTTCAAATGACGAAAGATTTCAGCGGCAGGACGTTCGCTGCCGTCGGCACGGAACAGTCCGAAATTGCCCAGCCCATCGGGTGACGGGTAGTCTTCCAGGGAGAACCAGTACACCCGCTGAACATTAGCCGGCAACGCTTGATTGCCCTCGCCGAAGGGTACTTGAGTGAGGTGCTGGTTGATGTAATCCAGGGTCGCGACCATCCGCCTGGCCTGCTCGGCTTCAGTGACGCCGAGTTTATGATCGGCTACTACGTAGCCTTCTTCGGTGATCCAGATCGGCTTGTCCTTTGCGCCCTTGAGATTCATGAACAACTGCAGGTTGAATACCTTGCCGAGAAAGGCCGGATCGTCGGTGCTGCCGATAAAGCCCATGGCCGCAGGTTTCGACTCGTCCTTGTCCATGGCATCCGGCTCGCGAACACCTTCCTTCATGTCGAAGACATACGGATGCACGGCAAGGATGTCGAAGGTTCTGCCGTAATCCTTGTCGATATCCCAGAGCTCCCACAGGTACTCGATGTCGGCTCGCGAGATACCGGCATGGACAATCTTGACCCGATCTCGCAGCCGTTCGGTTTCCTTATTGACCACCTGCATCATCGCTACAAACGCATCGGCGTCAGGCTCCGGCCCCCAGAACTGTTTGACGTTGGGCTCGTTCCATATCTGCCAATAGCCGATGGGCTTCAACCCTTGTGGGGCGTTGCCACCAGGGCCATAACGTTCGATGCAGGCACTGACGAAACGACCGAAGTCCTGGTAGGCGTCCTCGCTCGGCGCCAACTCGAAAACATCCCCAGCCTTGGTCTTGTCAACCAGAGCCCAGGCCGGGGCGTAGTGAACGATGGGCAATAACTCAATGCCTTCCTCGGAAGCTACCCGTACCAGGTTGTCGAGCTTGTCCCACTGATACGTGCCGCGCTGCGGCTCTGCCAGGCGCCACTCCCAGTCGATCCGCACGTGGGTGACGCCCAGGCTTTTGGCTTTCTTGAAGCGCTCGCGCAGTTGCTCCGGGTCACCACTGCCCCACATCGCGTTGATCCCCAGCACGGGTGCGGCTGCCTGGGCCAACTGCGCCAGCATTGCGCCCAACAGCACTATCAGCACCAGGCACTGACGCCACCCGCTTCGATCAGAAGGAGCCATCGGAAGAATCGCCCTTGTTGTAGTTGCGATTGACCGAGAAACCGAACTGTATGCCTTTGAACAGCACCAGGTCGGTGACGTATTGCTGAACCCACAGGTTGGCATTGGCGATTGGCGAACGCGGCACGTAGATCACGTCGTAAGGACTGAGCGCCACGCCCAGGTCGGATTTGCCCTGCGCGATCGCCTGGTCACTCAGGTCTAGGTGATAAGGCACTGGGCGCCCGTCCGGCATCTTGCGAATGAGTACGATCGATTGTGGGTGCGCTGTCGGGCGGAAACCACCGGCACGATAAATGGCCTGCATGACCGTGATGCCACCGTCCATGGGTACCACCTGCGGTACCGCCACTTCGCCACCGATGTAGGCGCGAAAGCCCTTGAAGGATTTGACGATCACCGAGACGCTGGGATCGTTGACGAGGCCCAGATAGCGACGTCTTATCTCTTCGCGCAGCTCATTGGGCGTCAGCCCAGCGGCCTTGATGTCATCGACCCGCTGCATGGTGATATAGCCATCCGGACGAACCGGCACCTGCTCGTTGTAGTCCTTGGCAACGTAAAACTTGATATCCAGGTCGTCCCCCGGACGAATCCGGTATTGCAACCCCGGCACGATCCCGTCGGCGCCCAATAGCGGCAAGCCGTCGGCACTTGGCATTTGTTGCGTTTCAATCGTCGAGCAGCCGGTTAACAACCCACCCAGCACCAACAGCGATGCGAGCACCCTTTTGCCTGTCCCCAACCATTCCATGATCGCCATTTATTTTTATTACTCCCCTGGTGAATAGCGGATGACGTGCCTGCCTGCTCAAAGCCAGCGATAAAGCCAGCCGGGAATGAAATTGAGCGTACGGTTAAGCACAACCCCGAGTATCTTGCCGCCGCTTTCCTGAAGACGTTGACTGACATAACTGGCTGCCTGGTGCCTGGTTTTGTTGGTCTGCGCAACCAGGATGATGCCGTTCATGCTCTTGGCGGCGACGATCGCGACGGGTGCGAAAGTCGGCGATGGCATGTCCCACAGCACCAGATCGAAATGTTCATGCAGGCGCTCACTCAACGAGCCATGAGAGGTGCTCCCTCCCAGACCGAAAAGTTTCAGGCAACTGCTGGTCGACAGATTTATCTGCACCGCCGAATGATCCGGCACACGCAACCGACCGATATCACCCGCGAGCATTTCCGCTTCATCGGCAGTGGCGCTGACCTCAATCACCAGCACACTGCCGAACGCCATCGACAGCTGGCTGGCTGCCTGCCGGGTGATAAAGGACGCACCGACCTTGCGGGTGACACCAACGATCATCAATTGGGTCAAAGTGTGCGACTGCGCATCACGTAACACCCGGGCCATCAAATCCTGCATGGGGAGTGTCAGCCGGGCATCTTCGATATCCGGCGTCAACACAATTGGACGACTGATTGCATTCATGAATAGGTCCTTCCTTCAGTGCTCAGGCAAAGGCCCGGGTTAATCGCTTGCCTATCTCGATCACAGGTTTTTCCAGCAAGACGTGCACCGCATATCCCACTACGATCGTCGAGATACCCGCCAACACCGCCAGGCCGACACTGGCGAGCGGTGAAACGCTCACCATCAGGAACAACTTGCCGTAGCTGGCCAGTACGAATGGGTGGGTCAGGTAGATCGCATAGGACGCGTCACCAATCAGCACCATCGCGTCGCGTCGTTGCGGCACGATGCCGGCGCTGCGGTTCTTCAGCTCCCAGTTCAATCCCGCCAGCAGGAACGCCGCGTAGGCTCCGCCGAAGGCCAGGACCCGCACGGGTTGCTCGTGATTGATCAGCCCCGACTCAGCGAACATCCCGCCGATCATCAGCAGTGCACACCCGACCACTGCAGGCAGCATGACGCCCCAGCTGCTGGCCCGTTCGCGAATGCGAAAGACCCAGACACCGAGGGTGAATTGAATGATGTAGAGGGAGAACAGGTGATAGTCCCAAAGCTCGATCCCTGTGTAGTGAATCAGTGTCCATTTACCCAGCGCGAGCACCGAAAGTGCGAGCATCACCCAGAACAACGCGTCCATCTTCAAGAAACATGCCACCAGGAACACTATCGTGTAGAACACTAGTTCATGCTCGAGCGTCCAGCCAATGAACAGTAATGGGAGGTCGGCCTGGGGCAGCATCAACAAGGATTGGATAACACTCGCCCAGTCATGGCTGCCCGAGCCCATGGTCATCTGCGGGTTGTACAGCCAGAGCAGCATGACCAGGCATGTGAAGAGAAAATACATCGGCACGATTCGGAAAAACCGGCCGAGCAACCAGCGTTTTGGCTGAAACCGGCTATTGACCGTCACGTAGGTCATGATGAAACCACTGATGACGAAGAACATATCGGGTGCCGAGTAGCCGAAGCGCAAGGCATAGGTACTGTGAAAGTCCGCCAGCGCCGGCAGCTTGCGGGCAATGTCTTCTGCGTGATAGACCAGTACCATCAGCACCGCGAAGCCGCGCAGGCGTTGAACGCTGAGCAACTCGCCACGCTGCACCTCCCAGCGTGCGATGGCTTTGCTGTAAAAGCCGGCAAACTGCCGCAGTACGGCGTTCATGGACGCACCCGTCTTTTGAAGAATGTCTTCATCAACCAAGCTCCTGCAATGTGATCAATTGCTCTGATTGCGCAGCGACACGCTTGCTGCAACTCAGGTAAAGGCGACGCAGTGTGTCGATATGGCCATCGCGGCTATGCGCACGAACAACGTGAACGCGTGCCGCACGCCCGAGTCGGGTTAAGTCGCTCGGGTTGTCCAGGGCTCGCTGCAGTCCTGTCGCAAGCGCCCTGGCACTGACCTGTGCTGCCAGCAGCCCGGTTTCACCGTCCTGGACGTAGTCGGGAATGCCCCCTACCGGGAACGCCAGTACCGGTGTCTCGAACGACATGGCCTCAATACCCACCAAGGGACCAGGGTCGTCCCACACGGAAGGTAAAACGAACAGATCGGCATCCCGGTAGTACGCAGCCAGCTTTTGCGGTGTCAGCCACTCGATGAACTCGATTCTCTCGCTCAGGCCATGGCGATCGGCCAACACCTTGGCCGGCAACAACCGCGGACCACTGGTGATCGCCGTCAACCGCCAATTGCCGTGCACCCGCGCGAGTGCACGAATCAGCACCTCGAGCCCCTTGCCCTTGACCGCTTGGCCGGTAAACAGCAACCGCACCGGGCGATCTCCGGTTGCCAGCCCCGGGGCCTTGCCATAGGCCGGCTCGCCTTGCGCGACGTGATCGAAGCGGCTGAAATACGGCACCACGGACAAACGCTCGGCAGCAAAGCCATTGCTGAGCAAGACTCGTCGCATATGCTGACTGCCCACAACCGCGGCATCGAACCCCTGATAAAGCGTACGTTCGTGGAGCTTGCCTGGCAGGTCCATCAGCCGTGGAACACGCCCACCGGCCGACGGTGGGCCTATCACGCAGCCGTACAATGCACACGACCAACCGAGCGCACGCGCGCAACGGTCCCCCGCAAAACGCCGCCGACCGCGGCGCAGGCACATGGAGGTGTAGTCATGAAAGGAGCGCACCAACGCCAGCCCGCTTGAGACCAATGCTTCGAGCAAGGCGACATCGCTGCACAGATGCACATGGATCACATCCGGGCTCCAGGCACGTAGTTGCTCCACTGCCGCAAACGCAGACCCGGCACCCGCCAGCGAGATGATCTCGACACCCTGACTATCCAAATGCGCCGGCACCGACACGCCTTGATGCGCGAGCACAACCTGGTCACCGCAAGCAATCAACGCCCGGGCCAGGTCCAGGGCATAGTTGGGTAGCCCGCCGATGGATAACTCTTGCACCAGTAAAAGGACTCTCATGCTTTCACCTCAGCGACATTGCGCGCGGTCAGGCCCAGGGCAGGTGACGACGAATCGGTCAGGCCAAGCGTTAATAGCAACACCAGGGTGAAATGCATGTTTTGCAGCAGTAGCATGTCGACCATGGCGAACATGCAGTAGGCCGTCAGGGTGCCGACTGCGGCGAGGGCAAATATATCCGCCGACTCCTGCCCGCCGCGCCGCCAGCGACGCAGCAACTGGCGCAACACAACGACAATGAACGACAGATAACTGAGCAGTCCGATCAACCCTGTGTCGACGAGGATTTCCATGTAAGTGTTATGAGCGTGCAGCGACTGATAGCCCAGCTCGACATTCAGCGTCACGCCGCGGGTGAAGAACTCGTCGCGGAAATTACCCAGGCCAACCCCGAACAATGGGTTGTCGAACCAGACATCGCGGGCCACGCTCCAGATGATCAAGCGATCGTTCACCGCGTCCGCACGGCCGGGAATCAGGCCGGTGATCGTGCCATCCCAACTGGGCCACAGCCCCAGTCCGAGCGGCAAGGCAACCAACGCGACAATGGCGATCAGCAACAGCGGTTTCCACAGGCCTGGGCGCAGCACCAGGCCGATCGCCAGCAACGATCCCACCCCCCCGAGCAGACCGCCGCGCGAATCGGCGGCGATCAATCCGGCAATACTGATACCGATGCCGATCAACGACAGCCAGCGCAGATAAGTCGTGCGCGAGCAAAGCAAATGGGCAATGGCAATGTTCATCATCATCACCAGGTACATGGCCAGGCCCTGAGCGCCACCGAATGAGCTGCCGGCACGGCCCGACACGTCGAAGGTATGGCGTATCTGCGGTTCATCTCCAGTGGGCCCAGGCACCGGAATACCAAGCATGCCGGTGATGGTGTGGCCATTAGTGGCGGCCTCCACCAGCCCGTCGATGGCAAAAAAACTCGATACGCAAATCAGGGTCATGGCGATGAAACGCCAGAAGTGCTCGGCCGGACGAAACACCATCAGCAACACCGGCAGCACCACAAACCATTCAACAACGCGCAGCGATTGCTTGATGCTCGATCCAGGGTTGGTCGAACCTAGTTGGGCGAGAAACACCGCGACCACGAAAGGCAAGATCGCCCAGATCAGAAAAGGCACCTGGATGCGCCCCAGTCGCGGGCCATCCTGGCGTTGCAGCATGAATAGCCAGAGTGCGCACCAGACCACGATGATGGCATCGGCAGCATTCAGCGGAATACCGCCGAGGGTTTTCTGGATCGGAATCGCCAGGCTGATCACGAACGCCAGCAACAGCAACTTGGGCTGTTTGCTCAAGAGCAGGCTCGCGCCGATTGCCAGCGAGGCTCCGATGCCGGCGAGCGGCATATACACCGTCAGCAGCGATACCGCCAAACCTAGGACAACGGCCAAAATCACCCCGGGGGCCTGCACGCGCTCATGTATTCCCAATGGGGCCAAGGGTTCAGACGCCATGCAATGGCACCTCGATGCGAAACGGGTTGATCGAGATGACACGCACGTTGGCCCGCAGCAGCGCCAAGGCCTCGTCGCGCCGTCCAGGTCGCAGTAAACCGACCAGCAGGGCTCGAACGCTGGCCAGCAACATGACCGTATCGGTCAGCAGTTTCAGGACCAGCACCTCTCCTGCCGAACGGTGTTTGCGGTACAGGCGATAGCGACTGCGACGCAGCTCATAGCGCATGCGCAATGCGGTTTCGCTCAGGGCGCCAGGGCGATGACCACTAGGCGCGCGCCCGGACGAACTGCCACCGTGGTGCAACACACGACTTGCGGGCACCAACAGCAAGCGCCAGCCCTGGTTTCGTGCCCGCACACACCAGTCGACATCTTCGTCGTACATGAAGAAGCCTTCATCGAACAGGCCGACGCTGCCCAACAGTTCGCCTCGTATCATCATGCAGGCGCCGTGCAGACGCTCCAGTTCCAGCGGTGCTTCCTGGCCACAGGCTGGAAACTGCGGACCGCCATACAACCGCCGAAACATTTCCGGCAGTGTCGGGAAGCGGCACGGGAAGTCCTGGTCGGCACCGTCGCTGGCATTAACTACCCGGGCACTCACCGCACCGACTTCAGGTTGCGCTTCGAGCACCCGCAGCAGGCTGTCGAGCGTGCCGACCTCAACCTGTGCGTCGCTGTTGAGCAGCAACACGTAGTGACTCTGAAGGCCCCGGAGTACGAGGTTGTTACCGCCTCCAAACCCCAGATTCTGCGACGAAGCGATCAGCCGAACATCCGGGTGCCGGCTGGAGATCTGCGCCACACTGTCATCGCCCGAGGCGTTATCGACCACTACGATGCTGGTCTGAGCCAGGGTCGCGGGGAACGCCTTGAGCGAATCAATGCACTCGTTCACCAACTGAGCAGTGCGGTAGTTGACGATGGAAACAGTCAGGGACTTCATCCGCGTTTCTCCTTCAACAGTCGGTGCTCCTGACGCAGACGTGCCCCCAGGACATGACAATGAGTTTTCAGCCAGTTCGGTTTGGCCCCTGTGATACCGAACGCGCGTTCTGCCGCCTGCATGTCCAGCCAGAACGCGTCGACTTCACGCATGTCGTTGATCAGCAACTCGCCACCCCCGAAACCTTCCAGTAACCATTGCGCAATACGCCCGGTCGGCGTGCCGAAACCGGCACCGAGGTTGAAGATGCCCGGCACCGGTGCCTCAATTACTCGCACCAGCCAGCGTGCCAGCACCTCCACCGGGAGGAAGTCGCGCTCGACGAAGGGGCTCATGTCGAACACGATGCGCTGGCTGATGAACAAGCTGCGCAAGACCATGGCGAAAAAATTTCGCCGGCTATCGTCCAGCTCGTAACCAAAGATATTGCTCAGTCGCACAATGGTCAGCCGCGGCCCGAGTAGCTGCGACAAGGCGTTTTCAGTGAGCGCCTTGCCTACGCCATAAGGGTTCACCGGGTTGAGTACTCGCTCCTCATGCAAGCGCCCATCGCTGTCGGCGGGGCCATAGACCATCCGCGAGCTGGCCATGATGTAGTGCACATCTGGCAAGTGCTCCACGCGCCGGGCCAGGGCCAGCTCGAAATCCAGTGCCGGGTCGTAGCCGTTGCGCAATGCCGGGTTGTAGGCCAGGTTGAGCACCACGCGCACCTTGTCCGGCCAGGCATCCTCGTCCAGCGCCTGGCGGTGACCGATGAAGTGCCAGCCTGCGGTCTCCGGGCGCTCCTGCAAGGCACGGGAAATCAGGCTGGTGCTGCCAACGACGACGATGCTCATGGCTGATCCCAGAAGAACGAATGCATGCTCAACCGGCGCCGCCAGCCGAGCGGCAGCAAGCGATAGCGTTCGCCCAGTGAGTAGCCGAAATACTTCCCGGCGGTTCGCAATAGAATTGGCACCACCGCCAGCGGCTGCTTACGCTGCAAGGCGGCAGCAATCTCGCTTTTGACAAAACGCATACCTTCGCCGGACGCCGCCAGTCGGGCCTGGCTCAGTTCGCTGTCCATGGCGATCAGAGTGCCGATATCGAAATAACGCTTGAGCTCCTGGACAATGCTGTAGTCGTGACTGTGAATCGCACGTGCCGCAGGTTGGTATACCCGTGCGTAGCCGCCTTTGAGCAAACGCGCGGCAACCGCCATGTCTTCGCCCAGGGGCAAGCGTTCGGGAAAACCGCCGACTTTTTCCAACGCCTCGCGCCGGTAGGCGGCAAAAGAATTGGAGCAGAACACCGCCTTGATCCCGGCATGAGCGATGTCGGCCAGCGTGGTTCGCTCTGCGCGGGCCGGGTAATTGAACTCACGGGCAAAACGCTCGGCTTCGGTGGCCCCGGCACGCGGCAGCTGACGGCCATACGCCAACGCTACCTGCGGGTCGGCGAAAGGCTGCAGTAATTGCGCCAGCCAGTCGCTGCCCTGCGGGCAGGCATCCTGCGTCAGGTACACCAGGTAGTCGCTGTCGGCACATAGCTGCGCCGCCAGATTTCGGGTCTTGCCGTGCCCGAACTCACGGCGCTGGATGCTCTGGACGTTGTAACCGGCACCCAGCACCAACGAGACGGTTTCGTCGGTCGACGCCGAGTCAACAAACAGCACCCGTTGGGGCGCATGTTCCAATGCCGCCAGCGCGGGCAACAATGCGCGCAAGTGCTCGGCGGCATTGAGGGTCAGAATCACGATACTGGTGCGCTCGACCAGTGAGGCAACGGCCTGTTGGGCATCAGAATGCATTGGCACCTCCGAAACCGCCAAACATGGTCTTGAACACGATCCACAGGTCCAGTTCCGGCGACCAGTTCTCGATGTACTGCACGTCGTAGACAAAACGCTCGGTCAGTGACTCTTCCGTAAACGTGTTGCCGCGTAGACCATTGACCTGGGCCCAGCCGGTGATGCCGGGGCGCACCTTATAACGCTCGACGAAATCCACAATAACGGTTTCATAGGTCCGATCGCCGGCCATGACCCCGGGAGGGTGCGGCCGAGGGCCGATGACCGACATATGGCCGAGCAATACATTTATAAACTGCGGAAACTCATCGAGGCTGGTACGCCGCAGGAAATTGCCCACGCGCGTGACCCGACTATCCGTGCGTTGTGTCAGGTTGATGGCTTTGCTGGCGGAGTCGGCGTCAAAACGCATACTACGAAATTTGTAGATATCGAACATGCAATTGCGCAAGCCGTAGCGCTTCTGGGTAAACAACACTGGCCCGGGCGACTCGAGACGGATCAGCACGGCAATAATCAAACCCAATGGCAGGAACAGTGTCAGCACACAAAAAGCGAAGGTGATATCGAAAGCACGCTTGATCAGCCGCGCTTCGATCGGCAGCGGATTCATCCCCAGCAACAGCATATTGCCCGGACCCTGTGTCGGCCGATTGACGAAAGCGTGCCCCAGCACTGGCTCGTCCGGCGCCAGATAGACATTGCCCAGTTGCCCGCGCAGACGCGTGGCCAACGAGCTGACTCGGTCTCCGGCCTGATTGGGCAGAGCGATGACGACCCCATCCACGTCCGCCGGCAATTGCTCAAGTTGCGCAGTGCCTCCGGCCAGCATTGGAAACGGCAGGTTGCTGCAATCAATCCGGGACTGGCGATCATCTATGAACCCGATAACCTCGATCCCCGACTCGTTCTCGGTCATGTAGCGCGAAATAGCCACGCCCTGTTCGCCGGCTCCGACAATCACCAGACGCACCTTGCGATCCCAGCTTCGCGTCAGTTTATCGACGACCCACCCTGCGAGTAGCCACAACAGCACCAGTGCCAGGGTGAGCTCCAGGTACATCACCGCCGGGAGCAGCGGTAAGTTGCCAACCCACATGAACAGCACGATAAACAGCGTCACTAGCACGCTGCCGAGCACCGCATAGACTATGCGCAGTGCTCGAACGTCATGCTTGGCGAAACCCTTGTAACCCCGTACCGGCAGCAAACTCATGCTGCATACCAGGGCCAGCCCGACCAGCCAGACACCAGACCAGTGAGCACCGTTGAGCAACCAGTACTGGCTGGCCAGCAGCAACGTTGCCAGAACCCCGCCACAGGCCCGGGTCAGGCGCACCAATAAAATCTCAAGACCATCCAGGGCCGCAGCGTCGAAACGTCGCGTCGGTTTTCCCCGAGCCCGGGCACAAGTGTCCCCCTCCTTCTGGGCTACGCCCAGAAGCGGTTCCGATACTGTCATTGCATTCTCCCCAGCCCCGCAAACTACGGGTATGGCCTACGAAGATCAGGAATCGAGAGGTCCGAACGGACTGGGTCGTTGTTCAACCAGCGCCGTAGTAAAAGTGTCGCTCTCAAGCTCCATCCGCTCACGCACGAGTACAGGCCCGAACAACTCCGAATAGCGCTCGAAATTATTACGGTACCAATCGACCAGCAGCGGGATGTCTGTATGCAGGCTGTGCCGTGGCGACCAGCCCATGGCCTGGAGCTTTTCCCATGAGACCGAGTAGCGGCCATCGTTGAAAGGACGATCCGGCACAAAGTCGATCAACTCGGACGAGTCCTTGCCAAAGGCGTTGCTGATCAACTCGGCTACCTCCAGGTTGGTGTATTCCTCGGTGGTGCCGATGTTGTAGACCTCGCCCACCGCACCGTGCTCGGCAACGAATACCACCGCTTCGGCGAAGTCCACGGCACTGAGGTAGTGGCGTCGATAGCTGCCATTTCCGTGCAAGGGCAAACGTCTTTCGGTCAACAGGTGGCTGATGAATCGCGGAATGATTTTTTCCGGGAACTGGCGGATGCCGTAGAGGTTGTTGGCTCGAATGATCACGATGGGCTCGTGATAGGACTGGACATAGCCTTGCAGAATCATCTCTGCCGCTGCCTTGGACGACGAGTAGGGGTTGGTCGGGCGCAAGACTTCATCCTCGCTCGCCGCACCACTCATGATCTGACCGTAAACCTCGTCGGTGCTGACATGAATGATCTTTTTTACCTTTTCCTGACGGCAAGCCTCCACCAGGCTGTGGGTCCCAAGGACATTGGTCCGGGTAAACTCCAGGGAGTTGCCAAAAGAGTTGTCGACATGGCTTTCGGCAGCCGCGTGAATGACCAGATCGGCCCCCTTCACGACACGCCGACACAAATCGAGATCTGTCACATCGCCAACCAGCAACTGGACGCGATTGGAAAAAACGTGATGGGAGATATTCCTGAAATCCCCGGCATACGTCATCTTGTCGAGGACCACTACCTTCGAACTCGGAAAGCGCCGACACACCTCATCAACAATATGCGACCCAGCAAAGCCCGCCCCGCCTGTAATGACTATTTTGCGCATAACCCGAATCTCCCCGATCACAGGACCGTTTAAGAATTCAACGTTTTAGACCCAGCCATAAGCCCCTTCTGGATACTGCGCAAACGGGGGCATGTCTCCACGCTTACTACTGCATTGACTGCCACACCAAAGGGCGGCACTTCAATATCAAAATACCATCACCAGCGCTTCTGAACTCTAGCTGCTCGCTATTGATTCACCAGTCGCACCACGGTTATTTTTTTTAAAAAATTGCAGCAATCCCAGCAACATCAAAAGGCCGGCAACATTTGAACCAAGGTATATCTGGGCCAGGGTGACAAGTGACAGTCGGTCACGCCAGAAGTAAGCCAAAACCACCACTACCAGCAGGATGGAGCCATGGTAGAACACGTTACTGACCGGAGCGCGAAGGGCCAGAAGGCCCAGTTGTACAGGCGCGGCACAGGCGACAGCTAACAGGCCGAGGGCCAGGAATACCAGCGCGGGAGCACCTGCGGTAAAGGGTTCGCCATACAGCTGACGCAGCAATGTGCCACCTTCAAAGGTGACCACAAGTAACAACACCAGAGCGGGAATCAGAAATAGCAACGCACGCCTGAACACATACGCCACAAAATCGTGTCCCTGCGCCTCTTTATAGTGCGCAATGAAGCGTGGACGAAAATAATTGGTCAGGGCAATGAGCAGCGGGTTGATCAGGTTGGTCAGCGCAACACAGGCGGCGTAGAGCCCGGTCTGGCCTTGCCCGCCACCCAGCAGTGCCAGCCATGGATACAATTGGACGCTGGCCACATGGCAAAGTCCGCCACCCACCAGCCAGGCGCCATAGCCAAAAAATTCACGCAAGCTCTTGCAGAGCGTTCCCGGACCAATGGCCACAAAGCGCTCTTGTACCATCGACAGGAACACAACAAATGCGATCCCGGAGACTGCGCCGATGGTCCAGAAAACGTTGTTGGCGTTCAGTCGATCGCTGGCCAGCAGCCAGCCCAGCAATACCAGTTGGCCAGCAGCCGTGAGCAGGTCAAGCAACAAGGCCGAAACAGAGCGGCCGATGACATAGAAATGTCGACGCAGAAACTCGCGCAGCACCAAACAGAAAACTGCTACCGGCAAGGCCGGCCAGAGCTCGGCCAGTATTCCCGTGCCGAGCACATGAAACAGCGTCAGGCCCAGTGCGACCACCAGACCCAGCAACAGCGTACCCAGCAAGGCCGCCGGAAACAGTTGCGCCTGCTCACCTTCCTGACGCGCTCGAAAATAGGTGTAGGGGGTGGCGATCAGCGTATCGCCCAGGGAAATAATCAAAAAGCAGAAGGTATAACCCAAGGCATATGCGCCCAGTGCCTCCTGCGAAACCCATCGACCGAGTGCCAGACCTGTAAGAAAGCTGGCCAGGCTTTGCGCGGCCTGCCCACCGATCACCCACAGGATGTCGTACACACGACCGAACCGGCGACTCACTGAGCGAATGCTTTGCATAGACCCGACCCCAAGAAGAGCTATTCCATCCCCGAACAACATCAAAAAAGGATACTGGCCCAGTGACAGTAACTCCCACTCAGAATGAATAGCTCCTCAGGCCCAGATTGGCAAACCATACACGGCGCAAAACAGCCGAACGGTCAGTTTCTGAGTTTGAAAGCCGAGTGGATACCGACTGTGGGCTACATGACTGCCCAAGAAGCACACCGAGACATCAGCCGCTATCTGATGCATCGATACAACTGGATTTGGCCCCACCCTTAAGCAAGGTCAAAGGGTAACGCAGACCATCAACATACCCGTCTGATCAACCGCACATACACCGCGATATTGATCAACAACACCAGGGCGCCCAGGCCCAGTTGGATCTGCGGGGTCAGCCCGGCGGGATAAATCAATGTGAGGATGTAGTGCTCGATAAAACCGCCGCCATAACCGTCTTGCCCGGCGAGGTGTCGGAACAGGTTTTCCCAGCGGGTCAGCGGGCAGGGCAGGTGGAAGACTTCGACGGCGACGCCCCACGCGGCAGCAGGCAGGTGCAGCCAGATGACGGGGCGCCACTTGAGGGCCAGCAGTGCGCCAAACAGTACGAACAGGATAAATAACAGGTGAAACAGCACCAGGCTGTCGGCGGCTAGGCGATAAAACATCATGAATTCCGTTTGCAGTGCAATTATTCGATCACGCAGGGCATGGACCAAGTGAGTGCAAGTGAATGATATCAATATGATATTGTTGTTCGCTGGCCGCTACTCGTCGAGCAGTGGTTGAAGCAATCATCAGACAAGGAAGCCGCAATGGCTCACGAAGTTAGTGTCAATTTTCACCAGAAAGTCGTCCTGAGCAAAGATATTGAAGTCGAGGTCAAGGCTGACGGCGCAAGGCTTGGGAAGATCCTGATCAGCAAGGGCAATATTGAATGGGTGCCTGCGGGTAATAGTGTCAACAAGCACCGTCTGAGCTGGAAGCAGTTTGCCGCGTTGATGGAAGATGAAGGTCAGGTTAAGAAAATCAAATAATCGGCCGTCTCTTGCGCCGTTATTAGCGCCGCGTTGTTTTGATGCTTGTGCTCGCTTGAGATAAGCGAGCCTTGGCGTTCCAGCTGATAGGTAGTGACTTCAGGCATCCGCTACCTTTCTGGTCGCAGATCCTTAACGGTTGCTTACAGGCAACCCCGGCCGTTATTGTGCTGAATCCTTTTAGTCTTCAACGTCTGCGGCGTGCTGCTGCGCCGACGTCCCTGCCAACGGATCTGTTGTGATGAACGCACCGCGTACTGCTGTCGGCCCGATCAAGGCCGTGATTTTCGATATGGACGGGTTGTTGCTGGACACTGAAGGCATCTACACCGAAGTCACGCAAATCATCGCCGAACGCTACGGTCGTACCTACGACTGGAGTATCAAGCAGCACATCATCGGGCGTGGCGCCCAGGACCTGGCCGAGTACGTGGTCAAGGCCCTGGAATTGCCGATTACACCCGCAGAATTCCTAGTGATCCGCGAGCCGCTGATGAGCGCGCGCTTCCCCAAAGCCCTCGGCATGCCGGGCGCTGAAGCGCTGGTGCGGCACTTGAAGGCCCACAACATTCCGATTGCCGTGGGTACCAGTTCATCGCGCAATTCCTTTGGCCACAAGACCACCCTGCATAAGGAATGGTTTAGTTTGTTCGACACCATCGTCACCGCCGACGACCCAGAAGTTGGTGCCGCCAAGCCTGCGCCGGACATCTTCCTCACCGCCGCCCGCCGTCTGGGCATAGCGCCCGAGAATTGCCTGGTGTTTGAAGATTCACCCTTCGGCGTCACCGCCGCCAAAGCCGCGAACATGACCGCCATCGCCGTGCCGGATGAAGCCATGGCCGACAGCAAGTACCACCACGCCGACCAGATCATCCGCCAGCTGGCGGACTTCGATCTTGCGGCTTACGGCTTGCCGCCGTTGCGCTGATCCACCTGGCTAAACCGGCATCCTTGCCGGTTTAGCCACTGCACAACACCTGTGTTCAGCCTCTGGTTTTATGGGCAGGCAGATCAAGAGCGAGATCAAAAGCCAGCGCCAATCCGCTTTTCTGTGGGGGCTGGCTCGCCTGCGATGGGCTCACAGGCACCGCATTCATCCAGGATGCCCGTGTCATCGTTAACGACCATCGCGAGCAAGCTCGCTCTACAGGGGGCATGGGATCCGCTCTTGCTTCTCACCACTCAGGTCGGCTACCAGGCCGCCGTGCTTTTGATTTTGATCTGAGGCGCCCCGTTAACCACGATGGCTGAACGCAGGCATTGATCCGTGGGTAAACCGGCAGGACGCCGGTTTAGCCGCGTTGGGCCAAGGATGGCCCGTCGCGGCGGCCCACGGAGCAATGCCGCAGAGAAGGCATGCCGAGCCACAGCGAGGCACCGAGTGGTGGGGCAAGAGCCTTTGGTTACTTTGGGCTTTTCAAAGTGACACGCCGTAAGGGCGTAACCCCAAGTCGCCCTGACCAAAATAACGGATATGTACCCAACCCAACCCAACAAGCCAACTCCCACATCTGATCTCTGTCAGATCAAAGAGTGCATTTCAGACCGATCAAGCACTGAACCCACCGTCAATCGTCAAACTCGCGCCAGTGATATACCCAGCTTCCGGCCCCACCAGATATGCCACAAAACTGGCAATCTCTTCTACGCGGCCATAACGCCCAACCGCCATGAGCCCGATCAGGCTCTCGGCAAAATCACCGTTGGCCGGATTCATATCAGTATCCACCGGGCCTGGCTGCACGTTGTTGATGGTAATCCCCCGAGGCCCCAGGTCCCTCGCCAGGCCTTTGGTCAAGCCCACCAGCGCCGCCTTGCTCATGGCATACGGACCACCACCGGCAAATGGCATGCGCTCGGCGTTGGTGCTGCCGATGTTGATGATGCGGCCACCTTCGCCCATATGCTTGGCTGCTTCCTGAGTGGCGATAAACACGCTGCGCACGTTGATGGCTAGGGTCTGGTCAAAGTCTTCCAGTTTGAAATCTTCCAGTGGCCCCACTGCCAGTACGCCGGCGTTGTTCACCAGGATATCCAGGCGCCCGAACGCTTCGACGGTAGCGCTGACCGCATTGCGAATGGCAGCGGCATCGGCGCTGTCAGCATGTATCGCCAGGGCTTTGCCGCCGTCGCTGATCACGCTGTTTTGCAAGTCTTGGGCCTTGGCCGCAGAGCTGACGTAGGTGAAGGCAACTGCTGCGCCTTGCGCCGCGAGGCGTTTGACGATGGCGGCACCGATGCCGCGGGAACCGCCCTGGATCAAGGCGACTTTGCCGCTGAGATTTTGTGTGGTCATGTCGATCTCCCAATTATTCAAGGCGGGGCTGCCTTGGTGTTGGCGCCGAGTATCGACCACACAACCCTGTCTCGGTAGACCGTGATTGCTATAGTCTGTGTAAACCAAAAGTTTAGAATGTGACGATATGGAAAGCTTTGGCAGTATCGAATGCTTCGTGCGCAGCGCTGAAGGTGGCAGCTTTGCCGAAGCCGCTCGGCACCTGAGCCTGACCCCGGCTGCCGTCGGCAAAAGCGTTGCCAAGCTGGAAGCGCGCCTGGGTGTGCGCTTGTTCCAGCGCAGCACCCGGCGCTTGACCCTGACCGAAGCCGGCAAGCTGTTTCTGGAGGAGGTCAGCAGTAGCCTCACCACCATCCAAAACGCCGTGGCCAACCTGGCCAGCGCCGAAGGACGGCCGGTGGGCACGCTCAAAGTCAGCATGGGCACTGTGTTCGGTAATCGCTATGTGATGCCGTTGCTGGGGGAGTTTCTGAAACGTTTCCCCGATATCAGCCCGGATTGGCATTTCGATAATCGCCAGGTGGACCTGATCGGCCAAGGCTTCGACGCCGCCATTGGCGGTGGTTTTGACCTGCCTCAAGGGGTGGTCGCGCGCAAATTGACCCCGGCTCACCGAGTTCTGGTGGCCTCACCGGATTACCTGGCGCGACGCCTGCCGGTGCTGTCGCCCGAGGACCTGGCACGGTGCAACGGCATCCTGATCCGCTCGCCACAAACCGGGCGAGTTCGTTCCTGGCAACTGACCAGTCGCAGTCACGAGCACCGGCCATTGGTGCTCAAGCCGGGAATGACCATGAGTGACTCCGAAGCCGCCTGCTGCGCCAGCGCCCAAGGCCTTGGCATTGCCTTGGTGAGCATGCCGATGGCGGTGCCATTCCTCGACAGCGGCGAGTTGCAGCGAGTCCTGCCGGACTGGTACGTCGACGACGGCAACATCTCTCTCTACTACGGCGAACACAAACTGCTGCCGGGCAAGACCCGGGCCTTCGTCGACTTCATCATCGAGCAGTTTGCCGAACAGCAATTGGGCCAGCGGTTCAGCGCAGTTTGACTGAGTTAAACCTCACCCCTTGCTGATGATATTCCCCGCATGTAGCCCGCATTCCTTCTGGGTTGCTTCTTCCCACCACCAACGGCCTTCGCGCTCGTGCTGGTTCGGCAACACCGGGCGGGTGCAGGGCTCGCAGCCGATGCTGATAAAGCCGCGTTCGTGCAGGCTGTTGTACGGCAATTCCAGCATGCGGATGTAGCCCCAGATCTCCTCGCTGGTCATTTGTGCCAGCGGGTTGAATTTGTACAGGGTGCGTTCCGGGGTGGAGAAGGCCGTGTCGATTTCCAGCGCTGCCACTTGGCTGCGGGTGCCGGGGCTCTGGTCGCGGCGCTGGCCGGTGGCCCAGGCGCTGACGCTGGAGAGCTTGCGTCGCAGCGGTTCGATCTTGCGCACGCCGCAGCATTCACCATGGCCGTCCTTGTAGAAGCTGAACAGGCCCTTTTCCTTGACGAAAGGTTCCAGCTTGCTTTGGTCCGGGGAGATCAATTCGATATCGATTTTGTAGAAATCCCGCACTTGCTCGATAAACCGGTAGGTCTCCGGGTGCAGACGGCCGGTGTCGAGGCTGAACACCTTGACGTTTTTGTTCAGCTTCCAGGCCATGTCTACCAGCACCACGTCCTCGGCACCGCTGAAAGAGATCCACAAGTCGTCGCCGAACTGGCTGAACGCCAGTTTGAGGATGTCCTGGGCGGACTTGTTGGCATAAGTCGCGGCGAGTTCAGCGACGTCGAAGGCTTGGTTCATCAGGACGGTTCCTACAGGTCAGTGGCGCTGAGCGCTCTATAGGAGGCGATGGTAACAAAATCCGCTCTGCGTTGCGGCGGCGAGCATGAATCGCTAGAGTTCGGCAGTCCTTTTTTTGCTCGCTCAACTTAACAATATCAATGGGAGTGTGTTGTGGAAATTGCCTGTCTCGACCTGGAAGGGGTGCTGGTTCCGGAAATCTGGATCGCCTTCGCCGAAAAAACCGGTATTGAATCCCTGCGGGCCACCACTCGGGACATTCCCGACTACGACGTGCTGATGAAGCAACGCCTACGGATTCTCGACGAGCACGGCCTCAAACTTTCTGACATCCAGGAAGTGATCGCCACCCTCAAGCCGCTGGATGGCGCCATCGACTTCGTCAACTGGCTGCGCGAGCGCTTCCAGGTGGTGATTCTGTCGGATACGTTCTATGAGTTTTCCCAGCCGCTGATGCGCCAATTGGGCTTTCCGACCTTGCTCTGCCATCGGTTGATTACCGACGAGAATGATCGGGTGGTGAGTTACCAGTTGCGTCAGAAAGATCCCAAGCGTCAGTCGGTGTTGGCTTTCAAGAGCCTGTACTACCGAGTGATTGCTGCTGGGGATTCCTACAACGACACCACCATGCTGGGCGAGGCCGACCAGGGCATCCTGTTTCACGCACCCGAGAATGTGATTCGAGAGTTTCCGCAGTTTCCGGCGGTGCATACATTTGAGGATTTGAAGCAGGAATTCATCAAGGCGTCGAATCGGCCGTTGAGCCTGTGATTCTCTGGTGACGGGAAGCTAAGAGACCTACGAACTTTGTAGGCTTCAATTTTGTGTCTAGGGGCTCTTTGTGGCGAGGGGGCTTGCCCCCGTTGGGCTGCGAAGCGGCCCCAAAGCCTGCAATGAAGTGATCTCTGAAGCACCGCGGTCACCTTATTGGGGGCTGCTGCGCAGCCCAACGGGGGCAAGCCCACTCGCCACAGGGTATTTGGTTACAGCCCTTCCAGGGTCTCCAGCAACACTCGCACCTTGGTCATCGACTCTTGATACTCTGCCTGCCACTCGGAGTCGGCGATAATCCCGCCACCGCCCCAGCAACACACCTGGCCATCCTTGACCAGCAAGCTGCGAATGGCGATGGAGCTGTCCATCTCCCCGCGCACGTCCAGGTACAACAATGAGCCGCAGTACAGTCCGCGCCGGGTCGGTTCCAGTTCGTCAATAATCTGCATCGCGCGAATCTTCGGCGCGCCGGTGATCGAGCCGCCGGGGAAGCTGCCGGCGATCAGGTCCAGGGCGTCTTTATCAATCGCCAATTCGCCGGTGACGCTACTGACCAGATGGTGAACGTTGGGATAACTTTCCAGGCTGAACAACTCTGGCACCTTCACCGAGCCAGTGCGGCAGGTGCGGCCCAGATCGTTGCGCAGCAGATCGACGATCATCAGGTTTTCTGCACGATCCTTGGCGCTGGCCAGGAGTTCGGCGGCGTTGGCAGCGTCTTCGCTGGGTGTCAGCCCGCGCGGGCGCGTGCCCTTGATCGGCCGGGTTTCTACCTGGCGTTCGCTGACTTTGACGAAACGCTCGGGCGACAAACTCAGTACCGCGCCATCGTCCGGCAGGCTCTGGAACCCCGAAAACGGCGTTGGACAGGCTTCGCGCAGAGCGCAATAAGCTACCCACGGATCGCCGATGCAAGGCGCGCGAAAGCGTTGGGCGAAGTTGACCTGATAGCAGTCGCCAGCCTGGATGTAGTCCTGGATGCGGGCCAGGGCTTGTTCGTACGCCTCGGCGGTCAGGTCCGGGGTCATTGCGCCGTGCAGTTTGAAGGTGGCGGGCGCACTGGCGGCGGGCTGGCTGAATAGCGTCGCTAGGCGTTGCCGCTCGCCTTCGCTGAGTTTGGGGTGAAACACCAACTGGCTGGTAAGCGCCTGATGGTCGCTGATCAATGCCCAGGCATACAGGCCAAAGCGCGCATCGGGCAGGCGCAGATCATCCACGGCCTGATGCGGCAGCTGTTCTAGGTGACGGCCGAAGTCGTAGCTGAGGTAACCGATCAGCCCGCCGGCAAACGGCAGTTCATAAGGGGCGGGCAGGGAGGCTTCACCCAATAGCGTCAGGTTCTCCCGTAGCCGTTGCAGGAAATCGCTGCCGCTTTCATCCGGCCAAACCGCCAATGTCGCTTCCGGCCAGGCACTGAGCAAATCATAGCGACCACGCTCGGCACTCGGCCGGCCACTGTCTAGCAGCACCGCACCGGGGGCATGTCGAATAGCCGCGAAATACTCGGCAGGGTTGGCTCGGTAGGGCAGGGGGTGTACGGAACAGGTCAACATGCTGTGTGGATCAGCCTTGGGGGGTAGCTCCAAGCTCCAAGCTTCAAGCCACGAGTTAAATGACACAGCTGCTCTTTCTTGCAGCTCGTAGCTTGCCGCTTGTAGCTGCCTTTATCCTTCCACCGCCGGAATATGCCCAAACATCTCCTGCGCAAACTTCACCCGTTCTTCCGGCGTTTCCGTCACGCCGGCCGTCTTCAGCTCTTCCAGTCGCGCTTCCACTGCGTGGGTACGTAAGGTTAGGCCGCAGTCGTTGGCGATCTGGATATTCAGCCCCGGTCGGGCATTGAGTTCAAGGATCAACGGACCTTTTTCCTGGTCCAGCACCATGTCCACGCCGATATACCCCAGCCCGCACAGCTCATAGCAGCCCGCTGCGAGCTTCATGAAGCCGTCCCAGTTGGGCAACTGCACGCCATCCACCGCGTTGGTAGTGTCGGGGTGTTTGGTGATGATGTTGTTTAGCCAGGTACCGCGCAGGGTCAGGCCAGTGGCCAAGTCTACGCCGACGCCGATGGCGCCCTGGTGCAGGTTGGCCTTGCCGCCGGACTGACGGGTTGGCAGGCGCAGCATGGCCATCACCGGGTAGCCCATCAGCACGATGATGCGGATGTCCGGCACGCCTTCGTAGCTGATGCTTTTGAAAATTTGGTCCGGGACCACCCGGTATTCGATCAGCGCGCGATCGCGGTGGCCGCCCAGGGAATACAGGCCGGTGAGGATGCTGGAAATCTGGTGTTCGATTTCTTCATGGCTGATGATCTTGCCGGACACCGTGCGATAACGGCCTTCAAAGCGGTCGGCAATCACTAGGATGCCGTCACCGCCGGCGCCCTGGGCCGGCTTGATCACGAAGTCGCTGCGCCCGCCGATGATCTCGTCGAGCTTGTCGATTTCCTTCTCGGTGGAGATCACCCCGTATAGCTCCGGCACATGAATGCCGGCGGCGATGGCCCGTTCCTTGGTGATGATTTTGTCATCGACGATAGGATACAGGCTGCGCTTGTTGTACTTGAGTACGTAGTCGGCGTTACGCCGGTTGATGCCCATGATGCCCCGCGCTTCCAGGGCCTTCCAGGTCTTCCAGAAGCCGAACATTACGAGTCAGCCTTGATGAAGGCCTTGAAACGCACCAGTTCGGTCAGGCGGTAGCCGCGATAACGACCCATGGCCAGCATAAAGCCCACCAGGATCAGCAGGATCGCAGGGAAGGTGAAGACGAAGTAGATCAACTCCGGCACGCTCATGATCAGGTGCGCCAGGGACGCGGCGAACAGCGTGCCGATCGCTACTTTCATGGCATGGCCGCCACCGCGCTCTTCCCAGGTAATGGACAGGCGTTCGATGGTCATGGTCAGGATCACCATCGGGAACAGCGCAACCGACAGCCCGCGCTCCAGGCCCAGCTTATGGCTGAACAGGCTGATGGCCGCGATCAGCACCACCACGAAGGTCAGCACCACCGACAACCTCGGTAGCATCTGCAGCTTCAAGTGTTCCAGGTACGACCTGAGGGATAAGCCCAGCGCGGTAATAATGGTGAATAACACGATGCCGAAGCCCAACTGCGTCTCACGGAACGCCAGGGCAATCAGCACCGGCGTAAACGTGCCCAGGGTCTGCAGGCCGATCAGGTTGCGCAGGATCAGGATCACCAGCACGCCAATCGGGATCATCACCATGATCATGAAGGTCTGCTGGGTTTGCAGCGGCAGGCCGTAGAGCGAGTATTCGAGGAAGTTGGCGTCGGTGTTTTCGTCGGTCAGCTTGGCCAGGCGAATGGCGTTCATTTCGCTGTTGTTCAGGCTGAAGGTCACCATGGCCTTCTTGCCTCCGTCGACGGTGATCAGGTTTTCGTCACCGGTCCACCACAGCAGGCGGTCAGACGGCAGGCCTTGTTCGCCGGTGTCCGGGTTGAAGTACAGCCAGTCATTGCCATTGAAGCTGCGCAGCCACAGTTCTGGGGTTTGCGGCTGGTCGGCGACGAGGCGGATGGTGTGGACCTTTTCCACCGGCACGTGGGCGATGGACAGCAGCAGTTCGACGATCTTGGCTTTGTGCGGCGTCGAGGGGTCGCCCGCCAGCAGCAGCTTGACGTTGTCGTCGCTGAGGTTGTTGGTGCGTTTGATGGCTTCGCTGATAAAGGTTTCGACGTCCGCCGAGTGCTGGCGGATTGGCGCAAGCAGGGCTTCTGCGGCGATTTTTTCCGGGCCCTCGACGGCGATGCTGTCGCGGAAAGTCGGGCCCTTGACCTTGATCTTCTCGCCGCTGTAGCGCTTGGTCAGCACCAGGCGGTAGTAGAGGGTTTGGTTACCCTTGGCGCGGCGCGCCGACCAGGTGACCTTGCGATTGCCGTCGACGCGATTGACGCTCACTCCGTAGTTATTGGAGATGAAGCTTTCATTGAGGCTGACGTAATCGCGGCTCAGGGGCGGCACGAACATCTGGATCTTCACCGGGTCCTTGGCGTTGGCGACGAACTCG
The DNA here is from genome assembly GCF_040310325.1 of Pseudomonas sp. HY7a-MNA-CIBAN-0227. Taxonomy (NCBI): domain Bacteria; kingdom Pseudomonadati; phylum Pseudomonadota; class Gammaproteobacteria; order Pseudomonadales; family Pseudomonadaceae; genus Pseudomonas; species Pseudomonas sp. HY7a-MNA-CIBAN-0227. The sequence continues at coordinate 112,914 of NZ_JBEOPT010000006.1, forward strand.
ACCTTGGCGTCGATGTTCCACAGGTCGTCGGTGGCATCTTCGGTCACCGGGATGCCCAGGACGAAAATCTGATAGGCCGTGATCGAAATGCCCAGCACCACCAGGACAGCGATCAGGATTTTCAGGTGCAGATTAAGAGCGCGCATTGGGATTACTCGGCGGTATGAGCGTCGGTGGCGCAGGCAGGTTTGCCCGCCGCGTATTTAAGACTGGGGTCGACCAGCGCATCAAAGCGTTTCAAGGCTTCGGAGCCGATCAGCAGCGGGTATTGGAAAGCGCTGCGGTCAGTCAAGTTCACTTCGATGCTGCGTAAAGCGGTGCCCATGCAGATGTCCAGGGCAATCACTGGACGGGCGGTGTAGTTTTTGTCCTCATCGGGGTCGTAATCGCCGGCGCGGCGCTTGATCTTGCTGACGCGGGCCAGAGGACGTTCGATGGGGTGGGAGTGAGCGGTATCGATGGCGAGGTAGAAACGCACCCAGGATTCACCGTTGCGCTTGAAACGCTTGATGTCGCGGGCACTCAGGGAGGCGGTCTTGGCGCCGGTGTCGAGTTTGGCGGCGACTTCCAGGTCAATGCCGGCCAGTTTGGCGTATTCATTGAGGCCATACACGGTCTTCTCGGCGGCAGAGCCAAGGCCCGGTATAAACAGTAGGCAAAACAATAGGGGGAAGGGCTTGAGTCTCATAAATCCTGAGGCGGTGCAGTGCGATGTTTGATTCAAGGCGACTGGCATTGCTGCGCAAGCTCCCTCGTGCGCCTTTTCATCTTTGGATGTCAGGCAAATGCGGCGGGCATTCTAACATGAAGGTTTTCTGACGCCAGCGCTGGCAGGCGGCCATGCCCTGATAAAGAGCAAGGAGGGTTATTAGGCGATTGTCGACAATGTGTATTTATTCTTTGACTATTCTGGGCTGATTGGCTAGTTTTTGCGACATTGCTTTTAAAGGTGTCGACAATATGCTGGATCAGCTGGTAATTCCGGTCGCGGCGCAGGACGATTCCCAGACCATGTCGGAGAACGTGTTCCGGCGAATCCAGGCCGCCATCGTCAAGGGCGAAATCGCCCCTGGCAGCAAGATCTCCGAGCCGGAACTGGCGCGCACTTACGGTATCAGCCGTGGCCCGCTGCGCGAGGCGATTCACCGCCTGGAAGGCCAGCGCCTGCTGGTGCGCATCCCCCACGTGGGTGCGCGGGTGGTTTCCCTCAGCCAGGCCGAACTGGTGGAGCTCTACGAAATCCGCGAGTCCCTGGAAGGCATGGCTTGCCGGCTGGCTGCCGAGCGCATGACCGACGAAGAGATCGAGGAACTACGCCAGGTGCTGCACACCCACGAGCGCGATGCGGCGTTCCAGGCCGGCGTCGGCTACTACCAACAGGAAGGTGACTTCGACTTTCATTACCGGATAATTCAAGGCGCCGGCAATCGCACCCTGACCCAAATGTTGTGCGGCGAGCTGTATCAGTTGGTGCGCATGTACCGCATCCAGTTTTCCGCTACCCCCAATCGTCCACGCCAGGCCTTTGCCGAGCATCACCGGATCCTTGACGCGATTGCCGATCGCGACGGTGAACTGGCCGAGTTGTTGATGCGCCGTCATATCGGCGCGTCCAAACGCAATATCGCGCGTCATTTCCCGGACAGCGCCCACCAGACAGCCACTCCACGAGGTGAGTCATGAGTTCCAACAACAAGAGCACTCCAGGCCAGCGCTTTCGCGATGCCGTCGCCAGCGAGCATCCGTTGCAAGTCGTTGGCGCGATCAACGCCAACCATGCCTTGCTGGCCAAGCGCGCCGGGTTCAAGGCGATTTACCTGTCCGGTGGCGGGGTGGCTGCAGGCTCCCTCGGCGTGCCGGACCTGGGCATTACTAGCCTGGATGACGTGCTGACCGATGTGCGCCGTATCACCGATGTCTGCGATCTGCCGCTGTTGGTGGATGTCGACACCGGTTTCGGTTCTTCGGCGTTCAACGTGGCGCGCACCGTCAAGTCGATGATCAAGTTCGGCGCGGCGGCGATCCATATTGAAGATCAGGTGGGAGCCAAGCGCTGTGGTCATCGCCCTAATAAAGAAATCGTCTCCCTGCAGGAAATGGTCGACCGCATTAAGGCAGCGGTCGACGCTCGCACCGATGACAGCTTCGTGATCATGGCCCGCACCGACGCCCTGGCTGTCGAAGGCCTGGAATCAGCCCTGGAACGTGCCGCCGCGTGTATCGAGGCCGGCGCCGACATGGTCTTCCCTGAAGCCATCACCGAACTGGACATGTACAAGCTGTTCGCCGCCCGCGTGAAGGCGCCGATCCTCGCCAACATCACCGAATTTGGCGCCACCGCGCTGTACACCGTCGAACAGTTGAAATCTGCCGATGTTTCCCTGGTGCTGTACCCGCTGTCGGCATTCCGGGCCATGAACAAGGCCGCCGAAAACGTCTACACCGCAATCCGTCGCGACGGCACCCAGCAGAACGTGATCGACACCATGCAAACCCGCATGGAGCTTTACGATCGCATCGACTACCACACCTTCGAGCAGAAGCTCGACGCGCTGTTTGCCGCCAAGAAGTAATGGTCCAAGCGCTTTTCCAGTAAAGAGCCTAATAAATACAAGATTGGAGATAACCATGGCTGAAGCAAAAGTATTGAGTGGCGCTGGCCTGCGTGGCCAGATCGCCGGGCAGACCGCACTGTCCACCGTGGGCCAGGCCGGCGCCGGCCTGACCTATCGCGGCTACGACGTGCGCGAACTGGCCGCCGACGCGCAGTTTGAAGAAGTCGCCTACCTGCTGCTGTACGGCGAACTGCCGACCAAAACCGAACTTGCTGCCTACAGCGCTAAGCTGAGCAAGCTGCGTGACCTGCCGCAAGCGCTGAAAGAAGTGCTGGAACGCATCCCCGCCGACGCCCACCCGATGGACGTGATGCGCACCGGTTGCTCGTTCCTGGGCAATATCGAGCCGGAGAAAGACTTCAGCGTGCAGCACGACATCACCGACCGCCTGCTGGCCGCGTTCCCGGCGATCATGTGCTACTGGTATCGCTTCAGTCACGAGGGTTTACGCACCAACTGCGTGACGGATGAGGCCTCCATCGGCGGCCACCTCCTGCACTTGTTGCATGACAAGAAGCCGAGCGAGTTGCACGTCAAGGTCATGAACGTCTCGCTGATTCTCTACGCCGAGCACGAATTCAACGCCTCCACCTTCACCGCACGGGTCTGTGCCTCGACCCTGTCGGACCTGTATTCCTGCGTCACCGCCGCCATCGGCTCCCTGCGCGGCCCGCTGCACGGCGGTGCCAACGAAGCGGCGATGGAGATGATCGAGCGTTTCTCTTCACCGCAAGAAGCCATCGAAGGCACCCTCGGCATGCTGGCGCGAAAGGACAAGATCATGGGCTTTGGCCACGCGATCTATAAAGACAACGACCCGCGCAATGAAGTGATCAAGGGCTGGTCGAAAAAACTCGCTGACGAGGTGGGCGACACGGTGTTGTTCCCGGTTTCCGAAGCCATCGACAAGACCATGTGGGAACAGAAGAAACTGTTTCCCAATGCCGACTTCTACCATGCCTCGGCGTACCACTTCATGGGCATCCCGACCAAACTGTTCACGCCGATTTTCGTCTGCTCGCGCCTGACCGGCTGGGCGGCTCATGTGTTCGAACAGCGTGCCAACAACCGCATCATCCGTCCGAGCGCCGAGTACACCGGCGTCGAACAGCGCAAGTTCGTGCCAATCGAACGTCGCTGAGTGGAGAAACCGCTGATCTCGGGGTGAAACCGGATCAGCACCGGTTCTTCCTTTTGCAACTACCGTGACCGAGTCCTGACGATGAACACTGAACACCGCAAACCGCTGCCCGGCAGCCGACTGGAATACTACGACGCCCAAGCGGCCGTCGATGCCATCACCCCCGGCGCCTACGCCACCTTGCCGTACACCTCCCGTGTGCTGGCAGAAAACCTCGTGCGCCGCTGCGACCCGGCGACCCTCAATGCGTCCCTTGGCCAACTGATCGACCGCAAGCGCGACCTCGACTTCCCGTGGTTCCCGGCCCGCGTGGTCTGTCACGACATTCTCGGCCAGACCGCCCTGGTGGACCTCGCCGGCCTGCGTGACGCCATTGCCCTGCAAGGCGGCGACCCAGCCCAGGTCAACCCGGTGGTGCCGACCCAATTGATCGTCGACCACTCCCTGGCCGTGGAAAGTGGCGGTTTCGACCCGGACGCTTTTGAGAAAAACCGAGCCATCGAAGACCGCCGCAACGAAGACCGTTTCCACTTTATCGAGTGGACCAAAAAAGCCTTCAAGAACGTCGACGTGATCCCGCCGGGCAACGGCATCATGCACCAGATCAACCTGGAGAAAATGTCTCCGGTGATCCAGGTGCGTGACGGCGTGGCCTTCCCCGATACGTGCGTCGGCACCGACAGCCACACCCCTCACGTGGACGCCCTGGGCGTGATCGCCATCGGTGTTGGTGGCCTGGAAGCCGAGAGCGTGATGCTCGGCCGCGCCTCGTGGATGCGCCTGCCGGAGAGCGTCGGCGTCGAGTTGACGGGCAAGCTGCAACCGGGCATCACTGCCACCGATATGGTGCTGGCGTTGACCGAGTTCCTGCGTCAGCAAAAAGTCGTCGGCGCCTGGCTGGAATTCTTCGGTGAAGGCGCGTCGAAGCTGACCCTGGGCGACCGCGCCACCATCTCCAACATGGCCCCGGAATACGGCGCCACGGCGGCGATGTTCTACATCGACCAGCAAACCATCGCTTACCTGAAACTCACCGGCCGTGAAGACGAACAAGTCACCCTGGTGGAGCAGTACGCCCGTCACACCGGCTTGTGGGCAGATAGCCTCAAAGGCGCGCAATACGAGCGCGGGCTGACCTTTGACTTGTCCTCCGTCGTGCGCAACATGGCCGGCCCGAGTAACCCTCACGCCCGTGTCGCCACCAGCGACCTGGCGGCCAAGGGCATTTGCGGGCAGTGGGACGATGTGCCGGGGCAAATGCCCGACGGCGCGGTAATCATCGCCGCCATCACCAGTTGCACCAACACCAGCAACCCGCGCAACGTGATTGCCGCAGGCCTGCTGGCGCGCAACGCCAACAAGCTTGGGCTGGAACGCAAGCCGTGGGTCAAGTCGTCCCTGGCGCCGGGCTCCAAAACGGTGGCCATGTACCTCGACGAAGCCGGGTTGACCACGCAGCTTGAGCAACTGGGTTTTGGTGTGGTGGGATTTGCCTGCACCACCTGCAACGGTATGTCCGGCGCGCTGGACCCGGTGATCCAGCAAGAGATCATCGACCGTGACCTGTACGCCACCGCCGTGCTGTCGGGTAACCGCAACTTTGACGGACGGATTCACCCGTACGCCAAGCAGGCATTCCTCGCCTCGCCGCCGCTGGTAGTCGCCTACGCCATTGCTGGCACCATCCGTTTCGACATCGAAAAGGACGTGCTGGGCCTGGACGCCAATGGCCAGGAAATCCGCCTGAAAGACATCTGGCCCAGCGACGAAGAAATCGACGCGGTGGTCAAGGCGTCGGTCAAGCCGGAACAGTTCCGCCAGGTCTATATTCCGATGTTCGCTATCCACGAAGACACCGGCCCGAAAGTCGAGCCGCTGTATGACTGGCGCCCGCAAAGCACCTATATCCGCCGCCCGCCGTACTGGGAAGGCGCGTTGGCCGGTGCCCGTCCGCTCAAGGGCATGCGCCCGCTGGCGGTGCTGCCGGACAACATCACCACCGATCATCTGTCGCCGTCCAACGCCATCATGTTGGACAGCGCCGCCGGTGAATACCTGGCGAAAATGGGCCTGCCGGAAGTCGACTTCAACTCTTACGCAACCCACCGTGGCGACCACCTGACCGCCCAGCGCGCCACCTTCGCGAACCCGAAGCTGTTCAATGAAATGGTCGTCGAGAACGGCAAGGTCAAACAGGGCTCACTGACGCGCCTGGAGCCGGAAGGCAAGGTCACGCGGATGTGGGAAGCGATCGAAATCTACATGGAACGCAAGCAGCCGCTGATCATCATTGCAGGCCAGGACTATGGCCAGGGTTCGTCCCGGGACTGGGCAGCCAAAGGCGTGCGCCTGGCCGGTGTCGAGGCGATTGCCGCCGAAGGCTTCGAGCGTATCCACCGCACCAACCTGGTGGGCATGGGCGTGTTGCCGCTGGAGTTTTTCCCCGGCACTGACCGCAAGACGCTGGGTATTGATGGCAGCGAAACCTATGACGTGATCGGCGAGCGCACCCCGCGCGCCACGCTGACGTTGGTGATCAACCGCAAAAATGGCGAACGCGTCGAGGTGCCGATGACTTGCCGCCTCGACACCGCTGAAGAAGTGTCGATCTACGAGGCGGGTGGCGTGTTGCAACGTTTTGCCCAGGACTTCCTGGAATCGGCAGTGACCGCCTGATAACTGTGGCCGGGGTTTATACCCCGGCCCATGAGGAAAACCATGGCACACGTACCTCAGATCAAAATCCCCGCCATCTACATGCGTGGCGGCACCAGCAAGGGCGTATTTTTCAGCCTCAAGGACCTGCCCGAATCGGCCCAGGTGCACGGCGCGGCCCGCGATGCCTTGCTGCTGCGCGTGATCGGCAGCCCCGACCCTTACGACAAGCAAATTGACGGTATGGGCGGCGCCACGTCCAGCACCAGCAAAACCGTGATCCTCGCCAAAAGCACCCGTGCTGATCACGATGTGGATTACCTGTTTGGCCAGGTTTCCATCGACAAGCCTTTCGTCGACTGGAGCGGCAACTGCGGCAATCTGTCGGCGGCGGTGGGTTCCTTCGCCATCAGCAGCGGCCTGATGGACGCCGCACGTATTCCCCACAACGGCGTGGCCGTGGTGCGGATTTGGCAGGCCAATATCGCCAAGACCATCATCGCCCATGTACCGATCACCAACGGCGCGGTGCAGGAAACCGGTGACTTCGAACTGGACGGCGTGACCTTCCCTGCGGCTGAAGTGCAGTTGGAATTCATGGACCCGGCGGCAGAAGAAGAGGGCGGTGGTGGGTCGATGTTCCCTACCGGCAACCTGATCGACGACCTGGAAGTGCCCGGTGTCGGCACCTTCAAGGCCACACTGATCAATGCCGGGATTCCCACCATCTTCATCAACGCCCAGGACCTGGGCTACACCGGTACCGAGTTGCAGGGTGCGATCAATAGCGACCCGAAAGCCTTGGCGATGTTCGAGACCATTCGTGCCCACGGTGCGTTGCGTATGGGCTTGATCCAACATCTGGACGAAGCAGCCAAACGTCAGCACACGCCGAAGGTGGCGTTTGTGGCGCGGCCTGCGGACTATGTGGCGTCCAGCGGCAAAGCGATTGCGGCGGGCGATGTCGACCTGCTGGTGCGGGCGCTGTCCATGGGCAAGTTGCACCACGCGATGATGGGCACCGCGGCGGTGGCAATTGGCACGGCCGCGGCGATTTCCGGGACCTTGGTCAACCTTGCAGCGGGTGGTGTGGAACGCAGCGCCGTGCGCTTCGGACATCCGTCGGGCACCTTGCGCGTTGGCGCTGAAGCCAGCCAGATCAACGGCGAATGGGTCGTGAAAAAAGCCATCATGAGCCGCAGTGCGCGGGTGTTGATGGAAGGCTTCGTCCGTGTCCCGGGCGATGCTTTCTAAACCTGTGGCGAGCGGGCAAGCCCGCTCGCCACAACAAGCATCCAGCATCACCCATAAGAAAACCAACTGACCGTTGCCAACCCTGAACCGAGGTCCGAGCCGAATCCTTTAATCACGCCTAATCAGAGTGAGTTGAACATGAGCGCCAACGTCGACCAAAACAACCGCCCCGACTACGACCAGGTCCTGCAGGACATCGCCGACTACGTCTTGAACTTCAAGATCGATTCCCGCGATGCCCTGGACACCGCCCGCAACTGCCTGATGGATACCCTCGGTTGTGGCCTGCTGGCCCTGCGTTTCCCGGAGTGCACAAAGCACCTGGGACCTATCGTCGAGGGCACGGTGGTACCGTTTGGCGCTCGCGTACCGGGCACCTCGTTTCGTCTGGACCCGGTCAAGGCGGCCTGGGACATCGGTTGCATCGTGCGCTGGCTTGACTACAACGACACCTGGCTCGCCGCTGAATGGGGGCATCCATCCGATAACCTTGGCGGCATCCTTGCGGTGGCCGATCACCTTTCGCAAAAACGTGTGGCGCAAGGTGACGCACCGCTGACCGTGCGGGCGGTGCTGGACGCGATGATCATGGCCCATGAAATCCAGGGTGTGATCGCCCTGGAAAACTCCTTCAACCGCGTCGGCCTCGACCACGTGCTGCTGGTGAAAATCGCCTCCACTGCCGTCACCGCCAAGCTGATGGGCGCCAACCGCGAGCAACTGCTGTCGGCGCTGTCCCAGGCCTTTGTCGACGGCCAGGCCTTGCGCACGTACCGCCATGCGCCGAACGCTGGGTCGCGCAAGTCCTGGGCGGCGGGCGACGCATCAAGTCGCGGTGTGCGCCTGGCGGACATTGCCATGCGCGGCGAGATGGGTATTCCCGGTGTATTGAGCGCGCCGCAGTGGGGCTTTTATGATGTGCTGTTCAGCCATACCAACAAGGACCTGGCGCTCAAGCCCGAAGACAAGCGCGCCTTCAGCCTGTCCCAGCCCTACGGCACCTACGTGATGGAAAACGTGTTGTTCAAGATCAGCTTCCCGGCCGAGTTCCATGCACAGACAGCCTGTGAAGCGGCGGTGACCTTGCACCCGCTGGTCAAAAATCGTCTGCACGAGATTGACCGAATTGTCATCACCACCCACGAGTCGGCGATTCGCATCATCTCCAAGGTCGGTCAACTGGCCAACGCCGCCGACCGCGACCACTGTATCCAGTACATGACCGCCGTTCCCCTGGCGTTTGGCAACCTGGTGGCCGAGCAGTACGAAGATGATTTCCACGCCGCCCATCCGATCATCGATGAACTGCGCGAGAAGATGGAGATTGTCGAAGACCCCCGCTATAGCCTGGATTATCTCGCGCCCGACAAGCGCTCGATTGCCAATGCCTTGCAGGTGTTCTTCAAGGACGGCTCCAGCACCGAACAGGTGGTGGTGGAATACCCGATTGGCCATCGCCGTCGTCGGGCGGATGGAATTGCGTTGCTGGAAGACAAGTTCAAAGCCAACCTGGCGACGCGGTTTACCGCCCAACGCAGCGCCGAGATTTTTGCCTTGTGCAAGGATCAGGTGAGGCTTGAGGCGACGCCGGTAAACCGGTTTGTGGACCTGTTCGTGATCTGACCCCTGACCATTCCCACGCGCTGCGTGGGAATGGCATGGATGCTATTCAAACCGCAAAATCACCCTTCGATTGTGTTTGCTCTTCTTCTCGATTTTCTCGCAATACACCCGGCCGATTTCCTCGGTATTGATCACATGGGTGCCGCCACACGGCTGGATATCGATTCCGGCAATTTCAATCACCCGCACCGCGCCCTGGATCACGGGTGGCGCCACGGCTTGAGTGCGGGTGATCTGCAGCAATGTCGAGTACTCCGAGGCCGCCATCGACAGTGTCTTGACCTCGTGGGCCTGTTCGATCAGTGCGTTGAGGTCGCGGGTGATGGTGTCTTTATCGAGGGTCATTTCCGGTAGGTCGAAATCCAGGCGGCCCTTGTCAGCGCTGATGCTGCAACCGGTCACCGGCGCATCGATGATTGAACACAACAGGTGCAGGCATGTGTGCATTTTCATGTGCTGGTAGCGCCGTTCCCAGTCCAGGCTGGCATCTACCTCCACTCCGGCGCTCAACTGTTCGGGGCGATGCTCCACCTGATGCCAGATGATCGAGCGCAGCACCGGATCGCGTACCGTCCCAGTGACGTCCACCCGCGTGCCGTCTGGCAGGGTGAAGTAGCCGGTGTCTCCCGGTTGCCCACCGCCGGTGGGATAGAACAGCGTGTGTTCCAGGGCGATGCCGTGTTCACTCACCGCGATCACCCGGGCACTGAAGGCGTTCTGGTAGGGTGCGCTGTCGAACAGCGCCAGGGTTTCCATTGTGTGCACGGACATGTTCAACCTCCGACGATCAGTGGGCTGACTTGCAGCAGGTGCCGAACCATTGCGCTCAAGCCAGGGGGGGAAAGCAGGGTGATCTCAAACTCGGGCCCGCACACTTTCAGGTTCAGTGGCAGGCGTGTCGGGTGCGCAGGCGTCTCGAGGGTGTGCAGGCGAAACTGCAGGTGATGGCGCTCCTTGATCGTGGGCTCCAGCATCAGGCCGGGCAGGGGGTGAAAGTCGGCGTCCAGCACCGTGACCTTGTGGCTGGCGTTGACTTCGCCCACCACGTGCAGACGTTCGTCGAGGGCGAAGGCACCGAGATAATTGCTGTGGTCTGACTCATCGTTTTTTTGCAGTTGGATCTGGTTGACCACCTTGACCTTGGTGTCCGCTGGTACGTCCTGGGTGATGACGCAGGAGGGGCTGATAAACACGTTGTCGCCGATCAGCACATAGCCGAGCACCCGTGCTCCGGAACCGACCTCGACGTTGTTGCCCAGGCGCGGATGGCGCTTACCGTCAGGGTTGTTGGCGATGCCCCGGGCGCCGAGGGTCACGCCGCAGAGGATGTAGCAGTCGTTGCCGATCTCGCAGGTCTCGCCAATGACCGTGCCGTAGCCGTGGTCGAGCACAAAACGCCGGCCGATCCGCGCCGCCGGGTGGATCTCGGCGCCGGAGAGAATCTTGCCCTGGTTACTCAGCGTCAGTGCAATGGCTGAAAACACGCCGTTGGGCTGGTCGGGGAAATTCCACACCAGGTGCGCCAACCGGTAGTACAGCACCGCCTTGAACGAGGCGTAGGACTCCAGGATCAGTTCACTGCGACCACGGGACGCAGGGTCGCGCCAGGCGTAGGCGATCAAGTCCTCGGCCACCGCCTGCGCCGCCGTCTGGATCAGCGGCGCCAGATGGTCTTGCAACTGCTGCATCTGCGTCGGCGTGAGGGTCTTGATGAGGTGGGTGAACAACTCATCGTGCAGCTGTTGCATGTCAATAAAGCTTCCCATGGATGGCACCCCCCGTAATTTTGTTATTCGAAACAGGGCAGATAACTGTCGGCACTGTCGTAGACCATGGTCAGTACGACGGTGTCGGTAGGCAGTTCCGGCGCGAGCTTGGCGATGGCCACCATGTTGGCCGCCGACGACAGCCCCAGGCTGATGGCGTCGGTGCGCATGATGCGTTTTATCATCTCCAGGCATTCTTCCCGCGAGACCTTGAGCATGCCGTCAATCACCGCCAGGTTAAGAATGCTCGGGATCAAACCGATGGACAGGCCCTGGATATGGTGCGGGGCGTGGCGGTCGTTGAGCAGGTCGCACTCCTCCGGCTCCACCCCCATCACTCGAATCGCCGGCCAGGTGGTCTTGAGGGTTTCGCCGATACCGGTGATATGACCGCCGGTGCCGATGCCGCCGACGAAGTAGTCCACCCGCAGTTCGCCAAAGGCGCGGATGATTTCCCGGGCGGTGGTGTCGCGGTGGGTTTGCGGGTTGGCGCCGTTACGCTGCTGGTTGAGCATCACGTAGCTGGGGTTTTCCAGTTGCAGTTCCATGCACTTTTCGCCGTGGGAGTTGTTACCCAGGCGGCTATCCGACAGCACCACCTTGGCGCCATACAGGCGCAGCAGTTTTTGCTTTTCCGGGCTGTAGTTGTCGGGAATCACCAGCACCACTTTGTAGCCCAGCACATTGGCGGCCATCACCAGGCCGATCCCGGTGTTGCCACCGCTGGGCTCGATGATGGTTTGCCCCGAACCACGGATCAGGATGCCCCGGCGTTCCGCGTCGAGGATCATCCCCAGGGCGATGCGCGTCTTGTGACTGCCTCCGGGGTTGAGGGATTCAAGCTTGGCGTAGACCTCAATGCCGAGGTCTTCGGAGAACTGTTCCAGACGCACGATGGGCGTATGGCCAATGGCGTCGAGTATCGAGTTATGCAACATAAGATAGGAACCCATGGCCGGTAGTCAGTACAAAGGCATGTCGGGTTCGACGTCGCGAACCCAATGTTTCATGCCGCCTTCCAGCACGCGGGTGTTGGCGAAGCCGGCGGCCAGTAAAGTGCTGGCGGCCTGCTCAGCCCTGATCCCGGCGTAGCAGATCAGATAGTGGGTGTTGTCCCGGCTCAGGCTGTCGAGCTGGCCGTCGAGTTCGGCCAGGGGGATGTGCACCACGCCGGGTAATTTGCAGACTTCCAGTTCGCTGGCATCGCGTACGTCCAACAGCACGTCGGCGCTGCGCTGTTGTTCCAGCAGTTGCTTGAGCATGCGCGGTTTGATGTAGCGCTCTTCGGCCAGTGTTGGAGCGGCGCTCACCGCGTCGGCACATGCGGCGGCTGCCGGTTGCTCACTGTGGCGTAGCTCGGAGCAGCACAAGCAATCGGCACGGCGCTTGAAGCGAATTTCGCTGAACTTCATCGCCAGGGCATCAAAGCGCATCAACCGACCCGACAAAGGCTCCCCAATACCAATCAGCAGCTTGATCGCCTCGGTGGCCTGGATCATCCCGACCACGCCAGGCAGCACACCGATCACCCCGCCAGCGCTGCAATTGGGCGCCAGTTCTGCCGGTGGCGCATGGGGGAACAGGCAGCGATAGCACGGCCCGCCCTGGTAGTTGAGCACGCTGATCTGCCCGTCGAAACGGTAGATGGCGCCGTACACCAACGGCTTGCCCAACTGCACGCAGGCGTCGTTGACCAGGTAGCGGGTTTCAAAGTTGTCGGTGCCGTCGATCACCAGGTCATAGGCACCGACCAGCTCCATAGCGTTGTCGGCGTTGAGCGCAGTGTTGTGGGCATTGATCTGGATGTGGCGGTTGAGGTCCTGCAAGCGCTGCTTGGCAGATTCGACCTTGGGCATGCCCAGCGTGCTGTTGCCGTGGACGATCTGACGTTGCAGGTTGCTGCTTTCCACCACGTCGAAATCCACCAGCCCCAGGGTGCCGATGCCGGCTGCTGCCAGGTACAGGCTGATGGGTGAGCCCAGGCCGCCGGTACCGATGATCAGCACCTTGGCCTTTTTCAGGTTCAGTTGGCCTTTGCGACCGACGCCGGGCAGGGTGATGTGGCGCACGTAACGCTGCACTTCTTCATTGCTCAGTGGGTCGATGTCCATGCCGCCGGAGGTGGCGAGTATGACTTCGATCTCAGTGGGTTTGACCAGCTTGTCATCGGGCTCAAGTAACTCTCCATTGGCGGTGTAGAGGAAATGTTCCTTGAGCTGATCGTTCTTGTGCTTCAGGTGTTCGTGCAGTTGTGGATAGCGTTCACACAGACTTTCAATGACTTCGCGCAATGTCGATCCGGCACCCTCAAGGGTCGATCCTGGCAACTTGGCCACGCGGACCAGAATGTCGGGGAAAGAGACAGCGTTCATGTACAACTCCGTTTGCAGGTCGTTGAAGGGTTTGCGGGCGAAGCGGTTGCCGTCCCAGGCAAACAGCTTGGAACCCTGGGCCTTGCCCTGGCGGACATCCACCACCAGGTAGCTGACGGGATAGATAGGTTCTCCCATGAACAGGGCTTTGTCCTGGTCCTCGTCGCTGAAGTAGGCACCGACATCAGGGTGGGAGTGGTAGATCACGACCACCGGGTTATTGCTGTGAAAAGCCTTGTTCATCATCAGCGTGTCGGCCACCGAAAAGGTGTAGCCGTTGGCCGCGCTGCGTGGGTAAACCTGGGGATTCTTGCGGTGCAGTTCATTCTGGATATTGCTGCCCAGGTACACGCTGCCGTCGGCGAAGACGAAGCCGCAGCACTCATCGGGATACGTGCTGGCGGCGTGGGCGTAGATTTGTTCCAGGGCGTTGGGGCGGAGGACGTCCATGTTTCTCTCGCGTTGGTGGAAGGTCAATTTTTCTTGGCCAGGAGCTTTTCTATCGGCAGCTTGGTGATCGCAAAACCGACCAGCAGGACCGCCGAGTACAGCATCAAGTCCTTGGAGATTTCCACGCCTTCGTACCAGGCGCCGATGATCACGGCGAACACCGGGAAGATGATAAAGACAAAGGACAGGATGATCGGACTCAGGCGCTTGAGCAGCATGAAGTAGACAATAAACCCGCCGACCGAGGCCACCAGCCCGAGGTAGAACAGTGCGCTCCAGGAGCGCAGGGTGATGTCGTCGAAGGTCGGGGTTTCAAACCACAGGCCTGCGACAAATAGCATCAACCCAGCGATGCCAATGGGCAGGGTGTTGTAGGTGATAACACTGATGGCGCTGCCTTTTTGCTTGGTGATGACGTAGCACAAGGCATGCATGATCGCCGCGGTCAGAATCGCCAGCACGCCAAAGAGCTCGGCATGGTCCAGGTGCAGGCCCTGGCTCTTGATGATCATGTACAAGCTAGCGAAACCGATGCCGATCCCGATCACTTGGGAAAAGTAGATACGCTCACGCAGAAACAGCGCTGAGAAGATCAGGATAAATACCGGCATGCAGCTGAACAGTAGGGCTGTAAGGCCGGAGGAGACATGCATCTCGCCGTAGTTGAGCAGGTAATAGGGAATGCTGAAGTAGGAAAGGGTCACGAACACGAAGAACCAGCGGCTTTCTCGTGGGAACAGGATCGGCTCGCGCCGCACCCAGGCGAAACACAGGAACAGCGGGAAGGCGATCAGGAAGCGCAGGCCCGCCGACGTCAGCGGCGGCACGCTTTCCACGGCAATTTTGATCCCCAGCCAGGTGGTGCCCCAACTCAGGCAGACAATGAGAAACATCACGCTGGTAATCAAACCAGCCAGCCACTGCTTGTGAGTTTTTGTTTTTTCAGCGTTTTCTAGAACGGCGGACATTGGCATCGTGACATTGCTTCCCTGTGACGGAATTGACCTCTATATTGAGAGCCTTAATCCGGTGATTGAACCCGTAAAAGCACACTATTAGGGCGAATGATGGCTGTCAAAACAAATATTGACATGGTGTCAATTATGCGAGAAGGGCTGTCCAGCGGTCAGGGCGTGAAGTACAAACGCCTATCCGATGTCATGGAGCGCGGCATTCTTGAAGGCTTGATCGAGCCGGGGCGAAAACTGCCGCCCCATCGGGTGCTTTCCGACAATCTCGGGGTAACCATCGGGACCATCAGCCGAGCCTATGGCGAACTGGAACGTCTCGGGCTGGTAGTGGCGCGGGTCGGTGACGGAACCTTCGTGCGCAAGCGTGGGATGGAGCGTCAGCGCGATGAAGGCTTTCGCAACTTCAGCGACGAGCCGCGCCAGTACTTCGACATGAGCCGCAACATGCATATCCCAGGGCAGGAGACGGCATTCCTGGCGCAGAGCTTTCAAAGCCTGGCGGGCAATGCCAAGTTTCTACAGGACATCAGCGCCTACACCCCGGATGCCGGGTTGCCCCGCTATCGCGCCGCTGGTGCGCGCTGGCTGATCCAGCAGCAATTCACGCCGATTCCCGAGCAGGTGATCTGCGTCAACGGCGGTCAGCATGGCTTGCTGTGCGCGATGATGGCCTTGTTGCGGGCCGGCGATACGGTGGTCACTGAGCAGTTGACCTATCCTGGGCTGATCACCGCCGCACGAATGCTCGGGATACGCTTGATCGGCTTGGAAATGGATGAAGAAGGCTTGCTGCCCGGGGCGCTGGATGACGTCTGTCGCAACCACCGGATATCGGCGTTGTACTGCACACCGACCATCCAGAATCCGACCACGGCGGTACTGTCAGTCGCCCGCCGGGAGGCGCTGGTGAAGGTGTGCCGTGAACACAACCTGCTGATCCTCGAAGACGAAGCCCATGGCGTGCTGGTGGAAGACCGTCCGCCACCCCTCAGCCATTTCGCCCCTGAGCGTACGATCCTGATCAGTAGTCTGAGCAAGGCGGTGTCGGCGGGATTGCGGGTTGGTTACGTGCATGCGCCGTCGGCGCTGGTCAGTCGCATCTCCGCCGCTTTGCGCTCCACCTGCTGGATGGCTACGCCGGTGACCCTGGAATTGGCGACCCAATGGATCGAAAACGGCACGGCGGACCATTTGCTGCGCCAGCAGATCAGTGAGATCAGCCGGCGCAAGGCTCTGGTCGAAGATCTATTGGTCGGTTTGGAATACCGCACCCATCTCAACAGCCCGCACTTCTGGATCGAAGTCCCTGAGCCGTGGCGAGCGTCGGAAATAGAGGCCGAACTCAAGCAGAACAATTACCTGATCGCCACCGCCGAGGCATTTGCTGTCGGGCAGACGGCGGTGCCGCAGTTTATTCGGGCGAGTATCTGCAATACATCGGGGGATGATCAGTTGTTGCGTGATGGGTTTGATGCGCTGGCGACAGCGTTGGGGCAGGGCGGCGGGCGGTTTTGTCTGTGAACTACCTGTGGCGAGGGGGCAAGCCCCCTCGCCACAGGTAGTTCAGGCAATGAGCATCACTTGAACCGCCGCTCAACCCCTTTTTCCACCAAAATCTTCGCCGAAATTTCTTCCACCGAAAAATGCGTGGAATTAATGTGCGCAATATTCTCCCTGCGGAACAAATTTTCCACTTCGCGCACTTCGAACTCGCACTGGGCGTAGCTTGAATAGCGGCTGTTGGGCTTGCGCTCGTTGCGGATGGCGGTGAGGCGATCCGGGTCGATGGTCAGGCCGAATAACTTGTGCTGATGGGCGCGCAGGGCAGCCGGCAGTTGCAGGTGCTCCATGTCATCTTCGGTCAGCGGGTAGTTGGCCGCGCGAATGCCGAATTGCATGGCCATGTACAGACAGGTCGGGGTCTTGCCGCAGCGGGACACGCCCACCAGGATCAGGTCGGCCTTGTCGTAGTAGTGGGTGCGGGCGCCATCGTCGTTGTCGAGGGCGAAGTTCACAGCCTCGATCCGCTCCATATAGTTGGAGTTGTGGCCAATGGAATGGGACTTGCCCACCGAGTATGAGGAATCTTCACTCAACTCCTGCTCCAGCGGCGCCAGGAAGGTGGAGAAGATGTCGATCATGAAACCATTGGAGGTTGCGAGGATCTCACGAATGTCCTGATTGACGATGGTGTCAAAAATGATCGGGCGAAAGCCGTCTTTTTCGGCGGCAAGATTGATTTGTTGTACCATAGCCCGCGCTTTATCCACGCTATCGATATAGGGACGCGTGAATTTGGCGAAGGTAATGTTTTCGAACTGCGCCAACAGGCTTTGCCCCAGGGTTTCGGCTGTGATGCCGGTGCCGTCGGAGATAAAGAAAGCAGATCGTTTCATTTGAGCCTTGGGCCTTAAGCTGATGACGAATCTTGGATATGATAGGCGCGATTTTGCCGGCACCCAGTGGCCCGCATTCTCACTTATTTTCCAGGTCCAGGCCACAAGCGCAGGTGTTTGCTCCTATTGAGCCGCCGGCGTCCTGAGCTTTTCCAACACAGTTAGTGGAGAGATCACCTTGGTAGAGTACGTAGTTTCCCTCGATAAGCTCGGTGTCCATGATGTAGAGCATGTGGGGGGCAAGAACGCATCCCTGGGCGAGATGATTAGTAATCTTGCGGGCGCTGGTGTTTCAGTGCCCGGTGGCTTTGCCACCACCGCCCAGGCTTACCGTGATTTCCTCGAATTGAGCGGTCTCAACGATCAAATTCACGCGGCCCTCGATGCATTGGACGTCGATGACATCAATGCCCTGGCCAAGACCGGCGCCCAGATCCGTCAGTGGATCATGGAAGCCGAGTTCCCCGAGAAGCTCAACGCCGAGATCCGCACCGCCTTCGCCACGCTGTCGGCGGGCAACCCCGACATGGCCGTCGCCGTGCGCTCCTCGGCCACCGCCGAAGACCTGCCCGACGCCTCGTTTGCCGGTCAGCAAGAGACCTTCCTGAACATTCGTGGTGTGGAAAACGTCATCCGAGCGGCCAAGGAAGTCTTCGCTTCGCTGTTCAACGACCGTGCCATTTCCTACCGTGTACACCAGGGTTTTGACCACAAGCTGGTGGCCTTGTCTGTCGGTGTACAGCGCATGGTGCGTTCGGAAACCGGTACTGCCGGCGTGATGTTCACCCTGGACACCGAATCAGGCTTCCGTGGCGTGGTGTTTATCACCGGCGCCTACGGCCTGGGAGAAACCGTCGTACAAGGCGCGGTCAACCCGGATGAGTTCTACGTCCACAAACACACGCTTGAAGCCGGTCGCCCTGCGATCCTGCGCCGCAACCTGGGCAGCAAGGCCATCAAGATGATCTACGGCGACGAGGCCAAGGCCGGTCGCTCGGTGAAAACCGTTGATGTCGACAAGGCCGAACGCGAGCGTTTCTGTCTGACCGACGCCGAAGTCAACGAACTGGCCAAACAGGCGATAATCATCGAGAAGCACTACAAGTGCCCGATGGATATCGAATGGGCCAAGGACGGCGACGACGGTAAGCTGTACATCGTTCAGGCTCGCCCTGAAACCGTGAAGAGCCGCACCTCGGCCAACGTCATGGAGCGCTACCTGCTGAAAGAAACCGGCACCGTGCTGGTTGAAGGCCGTGCCATCGGCCAGCGCATCGGCGCTGGCAAGGTGCGGATCATCAAGGACGTGTCCGAGATGGACAAGGTCCAGCCAGGTGACGTGCTGGTCTCGGACATGACCGACCCGGACTGGGAGCCGGTGATGAAACGCGCCAGCGCCATCGTCACCAACCGCGGCGGGCGTACCTGCCACGCGGCGATCATCGCTCGTGAGCTGGGGATTCCGGCCGTAGTGGGTTGCGGCAATGCCACCCAACTGTTGAAAGACGGCCAGGGCGTTACCGTGTCCTGCGCCGAAGGCGATACCGGTTTCATCTTTGAAGGTGAATTGGGCTTCGACATCAAGCAAAACTCTATTGAAGCCATGCCGGATCTGCCGTTCAAGATCATGATGAACGTCGGTAACCCGGACCGTGCTTTCGATTTCGCCCAGTTGCCGAACGCCGGTGTGGGCCTGGCCCGCCTGGAATTCATCATCAACCGGATGATCGGCGTGCACCCCAAGGCGCTGCTGAACTACGACGGCTTGCCGCAAGACATCAAGGACAGCGTCGACAAGCGCATCGCCGGCTACAACGACCCGGTGGGCTTCTACGTCGAGAAACTGGTGGAAGGCATCAGCACCCTGGCGGCGGCGTTCCACCCGAAAAAGGTCATCGTGCGCCTGTCGGACTTCAAGTCCAACGAATACGCCAACCTGATCGGCGGCAAGCTCTACGAGCCGGAAGAAGAAAACCCGATGCTGGGCTTTCGTGGCGCCTCGCGTTACATCAGCGAAGCCTTCCGTGACTGCTTCGAACTCGAATGCCGCGCCCTCAAGCGTGTGCGCAACGAGATGGGCCTGACCAACGTCGAGATCATGGTGCCGTTCGTGCGGACCTTGGGCGAAGCGAGCCAGGTGATCGACTTGCTGGCCGAAAATGGCCTGTCCCGTGGTGAAAACGGCCTGCGCGTGATCATGATGTGCGAGCTACCGTCCAATGCCATCCTGGCTGAAGAGTTCCTGGAATTCTTCGACGGTTTCTCCATCGGCTCCAACGACCTGACCCAGTTGACCCTGGGCCTGGACCGCGACTCCGGGATCATCGCCCACCTGTTCGACGAGCGTAATCCTGCGGTCAAAAAGCTGCTGGCCAACGCCATCCAGGCCTGCAACAAGGCCGGCAAGTACATCGGCATCTGCGGCCAAGGCCCTTCCGATCACCCCGACCTGGCCAAATGGCTGATGGAACAGGGCATCGAGAGCGTCTCGCTGAACCCCGATTCCGTGCTGGAAACCTGGTTCTTCCTGGCTGAAGGTCAAGCGCCGGCGTAAGCCGTAACATCAAAAGTGCCGGTCAATCGTAAGGGTTGGCCGGCATTTCTCATCCTGTACAGGGCGGAAATCCATCCGGACGCCGCCCTTTTTTGTGCAAGAACATTATGCAAAGCAGCAGCAACCTGTTTCCCGTCGCCTTGCTCAGCGCTGAGCGTCGTGGCGACCTGAGTGAAGATGTTTATCGTCTTAAACCCGGCAATAGCCCTGATGGCACCGTCGAGTTGGCCGTGACTCGCCTGGGCTTGGCCGATGCTGCGGAAAACCGCGGCGTGCCGGTGGTTCTATTACATGGCAGCTTCTCCAACCGACGTTTCTGGTATTCGCCCAAGGGCATTGGTCTTGGGGCTTATCTGGCGCGGCAGGGGTTTGATGTGTGGATACCGGAAATGCGCGGCCATGGCCTTTCGCGGCGCAACCAGGATTACGCCAAGAACCGCGTGGCCGACTATGCTCGTTACGATTTACCGGCCATTGCCGCGTTTGTTCGTGAGCAAAGCGCGCAGATTCCGCACTGGATCGGCCATTCCCTAGGCGGTACGACCTTGGCGGCGGCATTGGGCGGTCAGTATCTGGGAGCGCCGGCAGTGGCCTCCGTAGCGTTGTTTGGCTGCCAGGTCAGTCGGACTTATTGGCCATTGAAAATTCCTCCGGTGGAGTGGGGTGGGCGGTTCATTTTAAAACGTTTTGCTCAGCTCTCCGGCTCACGCCTCAAGCGTGGCCCTGAAGACGAACCAATCGGCCTGGCCCTGGAAAGCATGCGTTGGCACGGTTTATTCGGGCGCTTTGGCGACGCCGAGCGCGATTGGTGGAAAGGTTTGGCCGATGTGGACGTGCCGGTGCTGGCGGTAAGTGCTGCCGGCGATCATCAGGACCCGGCCTGGGCCTGCCGCAAGCTGTTCGAGCAAATGGGCTCCGAGCACCGTCAGTATCTGTGCCTGGGGCGCAAGCAAGGCTTTGCCGATGACTTCGGCCATGTGCAGATGCTGGTCAGCAAGGCGGCGCAGGCGCAGGTTTGGCCGCTGGTGCAGCGCTGGTTGAATGACCCGCTGGCACCGTTGGTCGCCGTGCAGCCCGAGGCGGTCGTGACAGTTTAAGGCAGAGGCTCTAACGAGGGCGTTTCACTCGTCCGCGCTTACGGCTAAGCTATGACGTCTTGTGCGGTTGCGGTCACATTCAGTCGTTGAGTGCGTGTTGTGTTCTTCGGCGGCGGGTCTGATCATTGCCGGCTTCAGGCTTAAAGATTCGTCGCTACGGTGCGTTTTCCTGATGTAACAGTGGATGTTCGACACCTTCTTTCCCCGACAGGAGCTTCTCGATGAACCATTACCTTACCCCCGATCTGTGCGATGCCTACCCGGAACTGGTGCAGGTGGTCGAGCCGATGTTCAGCAATTTCGGCGGCCGGGACTCCTTTGGTGGCGAGATCGTCACCATCAAGTGCTTCGAAGACAACTCCCTGGTCAAGGAACAGGCCGAGCTCAACGGCGCTGGCAAGGTGCTGGTGGTCGACGGCGGCGGATCCCTGCGTCGGGCGTTGTTGGGCGACATGATCGCTGAGAAGGCCGCGAAAAACGGCTGGGAAGGGCTGCTGATCTACGGTTGCATCCGTGACGTCGACGTCATCGCCCAGACCGATCTGGGCGTGCAGGCCCTGGCCAGCCACCCGATGAAGACTGACAAGCGCGGTATTGGCGATCTGAACGTGGCCGTGACCTTTGCCGGTGTGACCTTCCGTCCGGGTGAATATGTCTACGCCGACAATAATGGCGTGATTGTTTCGCCCAGCCCGCTAAAAATGCCTGAATAAATTGCTGTAGCCGATAGGGGTGAGGATGTTCGAGGAAGAAAACGCGCAGTGGGGGCTGGTGCATGCCCTGGTGCTGGACGGTAAAGGCGGTGCGCGTTCGATTGCCCGGACTGAGCTCGACGAATTGCAATTGCAGCCGCAGGAGAGCCTGTGGCTGCATTGGGATCGCAGCCATCCGCAGACCCAGACCTGGTTGCGCAAATCTAGTGGCTTGAGCGAATTCGCCTGTGACCTGCTGCTGGAGGAGAACACCCGTCCACGGCTGTTGCCGCTGTCGGATGCCGAATTGCTGCTGTTCCTGCGAGGGATCAATCTCAACCCTGGGGCTGAACCGGAAGACATGGTCTCGGTGCGAATTTTTGCCTCAAGGACGCGGGTCATCTCTCTGCGTTTACGCCCCTTGCGTGCAACCGATGAACTGTTGGTGCAGTTGGCGGATGGCAAAGGTCCGAAAACAGCCTCTGAATTGATCCTTTGTATGGCGCAGTACCTGACCAACAAAGTTCAGGACCTGGTCAGCGACCTCTCGGAAGTCGTCGACGCCGAAGAAGAAAAACTGGATACCGACGAACGGTACGCTCCCGAACATGGCAGCATTTTGCAAATCCGTCGGCGAGCCGCGGGGCTCAAGCGTTTCCTCGCGCCCCAGCGGGATATTTTCGCTCAGATGACACGCATCAAACTGCCCTGGTTCGTAGACGATGACGGCGACTACTGGAACGAATTGAACAACAGCCTGACCCGTTACCTGGAAGAGCTGGAGTTGACCCGGGAGCGCGTAGGGCTTGTGCTTGAGGCCGAAGGCCGACGCTTGAGCGTGCGTATGAGCCGCACCATGTACCGCTTCGGGATTATCACCGGGATCTTCCTGCCGATGAGTTTTCTCACCGGGCTTCTGGGGATTAACGTGGGGGGTATCCCGTTCTCTTCCAGCCCTTACGGGTTCCTGATTGCCTGCCTGATGATGATCTCGGTGGCGTTGGGGCAATGGTGGTTGTTCCGGCGTTTACGTTGGGTCTGACCTGAATGAGACCTGAACGGGGCAAGAGGTCATGTGACCTGAAGAATTTTACCCTCGTCTTTTAATTCACTTGCGAGAGGTCCCTATGCACGATCCGTTCGAACAGTCTTTGCGTGACATGCTTAACGCTTCGCCGCCCAACCGTGACGACGATGCCTGCCTTGGCCGCGTACTGAAAACTGCCAACCGTCAAGTCGGCGCGGGAGACCTGTTCGGTTTGCTTGGCCGTTGGTTGCCGGCATTGATGATGGCCCTGAACAACGGTTCGGCCCATGTTTCCCCGGTTTCCCGTCGTAAACCTATTGCTCGCACTGCTGATAAGGCTGATTGAATATGGAACTTGATCTCTGGACTCAGAGTCTGGTAACTGCAATGACCGCGTTGTGGACCAAGGTGGCGAATTTTATTCCCAACCTGTTTGGCGCGCTGGTATTGGTGCTGTTGGGTTTTGTCGTGGCCAAGCTGCTCGACACCCTGCTGTCCAAGCTGTTGGCCAAACTGGGCCTTGATCGCCTGATGGGCGGCACAGGCCTGACCAAGTTATTGGGGCGTGCCGGGCTCAAAGTGCCTATCTCGACACTGGTCGGCAAGATCGTTTATTGGTTCGTACTGCTGATTTTTCTGGTTTCTGCAGCGCAATCCCTTGGACTTGAGCGAGTTTCAGCTACGCTCGACATGCTGGCGCTGTATTTGCCGAAGGTATTCGGTGGCGCGCTGGTGTTGCTGGTAGGGGTTTTGCTGGCGCAACTGGCCAATGGGCTGGTGCGCGGTGCGGCTGAAGGCGTCGGTCTGGATTACGCCAGCGGTCTGGGGCGAATCGCTCAGGGGCTGGTGATTATCATCAGTATTTCAGTCGCGATCAGCCAGTTGGAGGTCAAGACTGACCTGCTTAACCATGTGATTGTGATTGTTTTGATTACCGTTGGTCTGGCCGTTGCGCTGGCCATGGGGTTGGGAAGCCGGGAAATTGCCGGTCAGATTCTTGCGGGAATTTATGTGCGTGAGTTGTATCAGGTTGGGCAGCACGTGCGTGTGGGCGAGGTCGAAGGGCAGATCGAAGAGATCGGCACGGTAAAAACTACAGTGCTGACCGATGATGGCGAACTAGTATCGTTGTCCAATCGAATTCTGCTGGAGCAGCAGGTAAGTAGCCGCTAACCCGGTAATCCCTGCTAATGTACGCCGCCGCAATCCTGGCTATCCAGGCTGTAGCGGACATTGACCTGACTGTCGGCACGACTTGTTTTGAATAAAGCCCAAACGCTGTCCACGCGCTATGACCCCCGTGAGCTCTCTGATGAGGAGTTGGTCGCGCGCTCGCACACGGAGCTGTTTCACGTAACACGCGCGTACGAAGAATTGATGCGCAGGTATCAACGCACGCTGTTCAACGTTTGTTCAAGATATTTGGGGAACGATCGTGATGCGGATGATGTCTGTCAGGAAGTGATGCTGAAGGTGTTGTATGGCTTGAAGAACTTCGAGGGTAAATCGAAGTTTAAGACCTGGCTCTATAGCATCACGTACAACGAATGCATCACGCAGTATCGTAAGGAACGGCGAAAGCGTCGCTTGATGGACGCCTTGAGTCTGGACCCCCTTGAGGAAGCGTCTGAAGAAAAGGCGCCGACACCTGAGGAGACGGGCGGGCTTGATCGCTGGTTGGTGCATGTGAATCCGATTGACCGGGAAATTTTGGTGCTACGATTTGTCGCAGAACTGGAATTTCAGGAAATTGCTGACATTATGCATATGGGTTTGAGTGCGACAAAAATGCGTTACAAACGTGCTCTTGATAAATTACGTGAGAAATTTGCGGACAGTACTGAAACTTAGTACGAGGCAAATATCTCTTACGTGTAGGCAAGTTCTGTTAGACTTGTCGCCGAGTTGTCCCCCGGTATGTGGGACTGCTTTACAATCACCAGATGGGGATTTAACGGATGAAACTGAAAAACACCTTGGGCTTGGCCATTGGTTCTCTTATTGCCGCAACTTCTTTCGGCGTTCTGGCACAAGGCCAAGGCGCAGTTGAAGGCGAGCTGTTCTACAAGAAGCAGTACAACGATAGCGTCAAGCACATCGAAGACGGCTTCAATCCTGGCGCTCGCATCGGTTACTTCCTGACCGACGACCTGTCGTTGAACTTGTCCTACGACAAGACCAACCACACCCGTTCGAACGACGGTACTGGCAACCAGAAGATCAAAGGTGATACCGGCAGCCTGTTGGCTACCTACCACTTCGGTCAGGCTGGCGTCGACTCCCTGCGTCCATACGTAGAAGGTGGTTTCGGTCACCAGAGCCGTGGCAACGTCAAAGCTGACGGCCACAGCGGTCGCGATCAGTCGACTCTGGCTATCGTTGGTACCGGTGTGAAGTACTACTTCACCAACAACCTGTTCGCACGTGCAGGCGTTGAAGCTGACCACAACCTGGACAACGGCAAGTGGGATTACTCCGCACTGGTCGGCCTGGGCGTCAACTTCGGCGGTAACGCTGGCGCAGCAGCACCAGCTCCTACCCCAGCACCAGCTCCAGAGCCAGTTCCAGAGCCAGAAGCTCCGGTTGCTCAGGTTGTTCGTGTTGAGCTGGACGTGAAGTTCGACTTCGACAAGTCGGTTGTTAAGCCTAACAGCTACGGCGACGTGAAAAACCTCGCTGACTTCATGAAGCAGTACCCACAAACCACTACCGTTGTTGAAGGTCACACTGACTCCGTCGGTCCTGACGCTTACAACCAGAAGCTGTCCCAGCGTCGTGCTGACGCTGTTAAGCAAGTCCTGGTCAAAGACGGTATTGACGCTGGCCGTGTGAGCTCGGTTGGTTACGGCGAATCCCGCCCAGTTGCTGATAACGCAACTGAAGCAGGCCGTGCTGTTAACCGTCGCGTAGAAGCATCGGTTGAAGCTCAAGCAGCTCAGTAATTACTGAGTTGTAGAAAAAACCCGGCTTAGGCCGGGTTTTTTTTGCCTGAAATTTGGCTCAGGCGCTTGCCAGCAAGGCAGCTTCAACCGCTGTTGCCGCGACTGCACCAATCACCAGGATCGCCGGGCTCTTCAAGACAAACGCCCTGGCATCATCATGCATACAGGCCAGGCTGCTGCGGCACTCCCGCTGCCCCGGCAACGAAGCATTTTCAATCATCGCCACCGGCATGTCGGCGGCCATGCCAGCCTCCAGCAACTGCTGCCGGATTTCCTCCAGCTTTGCCACGCCCATATAGACCACCAGCGTCGTACCGCCTTCGGCCAGTGCTCGCCAGTTGAGGCTGCTGTCGTCCTGTGTGTGGGCGGTGACCAGGGTCACGCCGCGGCTGACCCCGCGCAATGTCAGCGGAATATCACAGTTGGTCGCCCCTGCCAGCCCGGCAGTAATGCCGTTGACCAGTTCCACCTCGACACCGCGCTCCCTGAGCCATAACGCTTCTTCGCCACCGCGCCCGAATATGCACGGATCGCCACCCTTGAGCCGCACCACGCACTTGCCCTGACGGGCATAACGCAGCATCAGGCGATGGATAAAATCCTGCGGTGTGGAGCGGCATCCGCCACGCTTGCCGACGGTGATCACCCGCGCGCTGGGGCAGTGTTCAAGCACCGCCGGGTTGACCAAATCATCAATCAGCACCACATCGGCCTCGTGCAGGGCCCGTACCGCCTTGAGGGTCAACAGCTCCGGATCACCGGGGCCAGCGCCCACCAACCAGACTTTTGCGTTCATGTTTATTGCCCTCAGACACTGATTGCGATTGGCTGCTTGTTGCTGGCCAATAGTCGTTTGATTTCCGGCACACAGGAGCCGCATTGCGTGCCGCAGCCCAATTCCTGTTTCAGACCATTCAGGTCAAGGCCCCGGGCGATGCCGGTGCACACGGCGTTTTCACTGACGTTTTTGCAGTTGCACAAAATTTTATTGGCGGTAGAGCTTCCTGTGGCATTGCCCGGTGGCGCGCTCAATGGCGCCAGCAGCCAGCGACGCAGTTGCTCATCGGCCCGGCCTTCCAGCCACAGGCTTTGCAACCAGTGTCGGGCGAGGGTTTCGCCGGCCAGGCGAATTACGGTAATCCGGCCCTTCTCGATTTTCACTCGCTTGCCGATGGAGCGCCGTGGGTCGTCATAGGCCATGACCGGGCCGTCATTGAGGCCCAGCAGTTGATCGATACGTTTGAGCAACTGCAGGTCTGGCGCCTCGCTATGGGCTGCCCGGATCAGCAGGGCCGGACGTTCGCGACCGGTCAGGCTCAGGCTGACGTAGGCAAAGTCTTCGCACAGCGGGCGCAAGGCTTCAAAGTGTTGCTGGACGTCACCCTCAATCAGCGCGAACAGCTGCCAAGGCAATTGCACGGCTTCCAGGCGTACCCCGCTGTGTTTGAGTTCCGGTTGTTTCGACAAGGGATCGAACGCCGGTTGGGTCAGGGTGTTGACACCGCCCTTGAGAAAACGATCGCCCCAGTGCATCGGCAGGAATGCCTGGCCGGGACGCACACTGTCATCACTGGTCACGGCCATAATCACGCTGCCGCGACGGCTCTTCAGGTTGATCAGGTCACCTTCCTGGAGTCGATGCCGGCGCAACTCATCGGGGTGCAGGCTCAGCAAGGCTTCGCTGGCATGGCCGAACAACTGCGCGGCGGTGCCGGTGCGGCTCATGCCATGCCATTGATCCCGCAGGCGGCCGGTGATCAGGGTCAGGGGAAAGCGTGCGTCGCGCTGCTCCTTGGCGGCGCGGTAGGGATCGGCGACAAAATGCGCCCGACCACTTTCGGTCGGGAATACGCCATCGGTGTACAGCCGTGGTGTGCCCGTTTGCGCATTGGCCGGGAACGGCCATTGCTGGGGCCCGATCTGGTCGAGGAGGGCATGGCTGATGCCTGACAAATCCAGGTCGCGGCCGTGGGTCAGCACCTTGTATTCATCAAATATCTGCGCCGGTTGTTCAAAGGAAAACAGGCTTGGCAAGCCTGGACGCAAACGTCGTTCCAGACGCTGAGCAAAATCCACGGTAATTGCCCAGTCGGGTCGTGCCTCGCCCGGAGGGACAATGGCTTGGCGCACGTGGGAAATACGCCGCTCGGAGTTGGTCACCGTGCCCTCTTTCTCCCCCCAACTGGCGGCTGGCAATAACAGGTCGGCGAAAGGTGCGGTTTCCGTGGTGCGGAAGGCTTCCTGCAAGACCACGAACGGGCACGCGGCCAGTGCCTGGCGCACGGCGTTCTGGTCTGGTAGGGATTGTGCGGGGTTGGTGCAGGCGATCCACAAGGCTTTGATCTTACCGGCCTGCACTTGTTCGAACAGTTCGATGGCGGTCAAACCGGTGCTGGCGGGCAGTTGCTCCACGCCCCAGTAGGCGGCCACTTGCGCTCGGTGTTCAGGATTGGTTGCTTCGCGATGCCCCGGCAGCAAGTTCGACAGGCTGCCGGTTTCCCTTCCACCCATGGCATTGGGCTGGCCGGTCAGGGAAAACGGCCCACAGCCTGGACGGCCGATCGTGCCAGTGGCCAGGTGCAGATTGATCAGGGCGCTGTTCTTTGCGCTGCCGGCGATGGACTGGTTGAGCCCCATGCACCACAACGACAAAAAGCTGGATGAGGTGCCGACCCATTCGGCGCATTGGCGCAATTGCTCGACGCTGATCCCGCACAGTTGCGTGACCATTTGCGGCGTGTAGTCATGCACTAGCCGTTTCAACTCTGCCAAGCCGTCGGTATGGGCCTGAATAAAGTCGCGATCGACCCACTCTTCCCACAGCAGCAGGTGCAAAACTCCATGGAACAGGGCGACATCGGTACCGGGCAGGATCGCCAGGTGCAGATCTGCCAGGTCACAGGTGTCGGTGCGCCGGGGGTCGATGACCACCACTTTCATGTCTGGACGACGGGCTTTGGCTTCCTCCAGCCGTCGGAACAACACCGGATGGGCGTAGGCCATGTTACTGCCCACGATCAGTACGCAATCGCTGGACTCCAGGTCTTCGTAGCTGCACGGCGGCGCATCGGCCCCCAGGCTGCGTTTGTAACCTACCACCGCCGACGACATGCACAGCCTGGAGTTACTGTCGATATTGTTGGTGCCTACCAGCGCCCGGGCCAGTTTGTTGAAGCTGTAGTAGTCCTCGGTCAGCAATTGCCCGGAAATGTAGAACGCCACGCTGTCGGGCCCGTGCTCGGCAATGGTCTCGGCAAACACGTTGGCCGCATGTTCCAGGGCGGTGTCCCAGTCGGTGCGGCCGCGGGCCAGGCCTTTGCCCAGGCGCAGTTCCGGGTACAACGCGCGCGCCGCCAGGTCGCCGGTCAGGTGTAGGCTGGCGCCCTTGCTGCACAGTTTTCCGAAGTTGGCCGGGTGCGTCGGATCGCCACTGACCCCGAGAATACGCTCGCCATCATGCTCGATCAGCACGCCGCAGCCGACTCCGCAATAACAGCAGGTCGAGGCGGTGGTCTGGCGGTTCATCAACCGGCGTCCCGCAGGGCCAGCATCACCCGGCCGTTTTCGACCCGGGCGTGATGATGGTGGGCGCAGCCGATGTCCGGGACCTGAGCTTCACCGGACGCCAGGTCGATCTGCCAGTTGTGCAGCGGGCAGGCCACGCGTTTGCCGTAGATCAAACCCTGGGACAGCGGGCCGCCCTTGTGCGGGCAGCGGTCGTCAAGGGCGAAGACTTCGTCGTCACTGGTACGAAAAATCGCGATCTCGCCTTTCGGTCCTTTGATGATGCGCGAGCCGAGGGCGTTGATTTCTTCGAGGGCGCAGATATCCAGCCAGTTCATGCCAGTACCTCCAGCTGTTTGACGGAGATGGTGTCGAATTCCTTTTTCAGCAACGGCTGTTCCAGACGCTCTTTCCATGGGTCCTGTTCGAACGACAGGGAGAACTGCAGGCGTTCGTTAAGGGCCTGGCGCCGTGCCGGGTCTTCCAGTACGGCTTTCTTTATGTGCTCCATGCCGACTCGTTGCAGGTAGTGCACGGTGCGCTCCAGGTAGAAGGCCTCTTCGCGGTACAGCTGCAGGAACGCGCCGTTGTATTCGCGCACTTCTTCGGCAGTTTTCAGCTTGACGAAGAACTCGGCGACTTCTGTCTTGATCCCGCCGTTGCCGCCGATGTACATCTCCCAACCGGAATCGACACCGATGATTCCCACATCCTTGATCCCCGCTTCCGAGCAGTTGCGCGGGCAGCCGGAGACCGCCAGCTTGACCTTGTGGGGCGACCACATGTTGAATAGGTCATGTTCCAGCTCGATGCCCAGTTGCGTCGAATTTTGTGTGCCGAAGCGGCAGAACTCACTGCCGACGCAGGTCTTCACGGTGCGGATGGATTTTCCGTAGGCGTGCCCGGACGGCATATCGAGGTCTTTCCAGACCCCCGGCAAGTCCTGCTTCTTGATGCCCAGCAAATCGATGCGCTGCCCGCCGGTGACCTTGACCATCGGCACGTTGTACTTGTCGGCCACATCGGCGATACGGCGCAGTTCAGAGGGATTGGTCACACCGCCCCACATCCTCGGGACTACTGAGTAGGTGCCGTCTTTCTGAATGTTGGCGTGGGCCCGTTCGTTGATCAGCCTGGATTGCGGGTCGTCCTTGGCTTCGCCTGGCCAGGTGGAGATCAGGTAGTAGTTCAGCGCCGGGCGGCAAGTTGCGCAGCCGTTGGGGGTGCGCCAGTTCAGGTAGCTCATGGTGCCAGCGATGGTCAGCAGGTACTGGTCGCGGATGGCCTGGCGGATCTGCCCGTGGTTGTGGTCGCTGCAGCCGCAGATGGCTTTTTCGCTTTTCGGTTTGACGTCGGCCGCACCGCCCACGGTGTTGATCAGGATCTGTTCCACCAATCCTGCACAGGAACCGCAGGAGCTGGCGGCCTTGGTGTGCTTTTTGACGTCATCGACGCTGAACAGCCCGTGTTCCTGAATGGCCTTGACGATGGTGCCCTTGCACACGCCGTTACAACCGCAGACTTCGGCGTTGTCGGCCATGCTCATGGCCTTGTCCTGGCCTTGGTGGCCTACATCACCGATGGCATTTTCGCCAAACATCAGGTGGTCGCGAATCTCGCCAATGGCGTGGTTCTCACGGATCTGCCGGAAATACCAGCCGCCGTCTGCGGTGTCGCCGTACAGGCAAGCGCCAACGAGGATGTCGTCCTTGATCACCAGCTTCTTGTAGACGCCGCCAATGGGGTCGGAAAGGGTGATGGTTTCCGTGCCTTCGCCGCCCATGAAGTCCCCGGCGGAAAACAGGTCGATACCGGTGACTTTCAGTTTGGTCGAGGTCACCGAGCCCTGATAGCGAGCAAAGCCCAGCTGTGCGAGATGGTTGGCGCAGACCTTGGCTTGTTCGAACAGCGGCGCCACCAGGCCATAGGCAATCCCGCGATGGCTGGCGCACTCGCCGATGGCGTAGATGCGCGGGTCGTAGGTTTGCAGGGTGTCGTTGACCAGAATCCCGCGGTTGCAGGGGATGCCGGATTTTTCCGCGAGTTCGGTATTGGGACGGATGCCAGCGGCCATCACCACCAGGTCGGCGGGGATCACGTCGCCATTCTTGAACTGCACCGAGCCGACCCGACCGTTGCCTGCGTCGTGTAGGGCTGTGGTTTGTTCGCACAGACGGAACACCAGGCCACGGCTTTCCAGTTCGGTTTGCAGCAGTTGGCCGCTGGTCTTGTCCAGTTGCCGTTCCAGCAGCCATTCGCCGATATGCACCACCGTGACGTGCATGCCCCGCAGCATCAAGCCGTTGGCCGCTTCCAGACCCAGCAGGCCGCCGCCGATCACCACCGCGTGCTTGTGGGTCTTGGCGGTGTTGATCATCACTTGGGTGTCGGCGATGTCGCGGTAGCCGATCACACCCTGCAGGGTGTTGCCTGGGATTGGCAGGATAAAAGGCGTCGAACCGGTGGCGATCAGCAGGCGGTCGTACTCGGCTTCGCTGCCGTCCTCGGCGATGACTTTGCGTTTGACCCGGTCGATCTGCACCACTTTGCGGTTGAGCAACAGCTTGATGTTGTTGTCCAGGTACCAGCTCAGGTCGTTGAGCACGATCTCCTCGAAGGTCTGCTCTCCGGCCAGCACCGGCGACAGCAGGATACGGTTGTAGTTGGTGTGGGGCTCGGCGCCAAAGACGGTGATGTCGTACAGCTCGCTGCTCAGCTTGAGCAATTCTTCAAGGGTGCGAACCCCGGCCATGCCGTTGCCGATCATCACCAGTTTGAGTTTCTTCATGTCGTTCTCCGCAGGCTCGACAAATCACGCGCAAACAAAAAAAAGCGTCCTCGCTAGTTAGCTAGCGAGGACGCCTTTGTCCTGGTCCCGTTCTCTCGGGAAGCGCAGCCTTCGTCGTTGAAGGCTGGGCTGTATGTATGTTGTTGAGGAAGGTAATGCAGTGGTTGTGCCAAGTGGCGTGAAGCACGTATTTATTGGCTTGCGACGTTTTTTATCGATGTTGGCCTGCACCCATTCAAGGCGAGCCGCCCGTTAGTGGTGCAACAGCCAGTACAGCAGCACCATATTGATCAACAACGACACCAGCGCCAGCGTCCGCCAGACCTTCAGCGGCTCTCGCTCCAGCAGCGGTTTGGGTCGGATGCTCAACTCACGACGGTCGGCCTGCTCCAGCACCAGCAACCACTCTTCGGCGGTTTCGTAGCGTTGTTCGGGTTGCGCTGCTACGGCTTGTTCCAGGCTTTGTTGCAGCCACTCGGGCAGGTCCGGTCGATAACGACTGGCGCTGACAGGTGTGGTGAATTTTGGCCGTTGAAAGGCTTCGATTTCACCGTAGGGATAATGCCCAGTGAGCAGGTAATACAAGGTCACGCCAATGCTGTACAAGTCCTGTTGTGGGGTAGGACGGTCGCCGTTGAAGGCCTCGGGGGCGATGAAACTCGGTGTGCCCGGCAACAGGTGTGCGCGATCCTCGGAAAGTCCGGGACAGTAGGCCAGGCCAAAATCCAGCACGCGCAGTTCGCCGTCCTCTCCCAGCAGCAGATTTTCCGGCTTGATGTCGCGATGCAAGATCTGCCTTCGGTGCAACTGGCCGACGGCCCGCAGCAGGCGCTCGGCCAGGGACTGCCATTGCGCCAGTGGCAGCGGGCCGTGCTGCTTGAACAGTTCGGCGAGGGTTTGGCCTGCGTATTCACGCATCACGTAGTACAAATGCCGACGCCCGCTGGCTGAATGCACTTCAGGAAACGCCCGCCCGGCCACCCGGCGCAGAAACCATTCCTCCGCCAGCAAGGCTTGCGCAGCTTGCAGGTCATCATCATGGCTGACCGGCAAGGTCTTCAGCAGCCAAGCCTGTTGCTGGGCATCACGCACCCTATAGAGCAGGGACTGCCGGCTCTGCCCCAGCACTGCTTCCACCTGCCAGCCTTCGAAGTGTTGCCCCGGTTTCAACGCCGGGGGCAATGGCCACTGCTGCAACTGCACCAGAGCGTCGCCGAGGGTGGCGGCGCCGAGTTGGTCGATACGCACCAGCATCGCACTGGCATTGTCCTGGCTGCCGGCCAGATGAGCTGAGTTGACCAGGGTATTCACGGCCAGGCCCAGGTCCGTTTGTTCCCGCAGGATTGCGCTGATGGCGTGATCTCCCAGGGAGGCCCAGACGCCATCGCTGAGCAGCAGGAAGCATTCGCCCTCGCGCAGTTCTGCATCAAGGAAATCCACCACCAAGTGTTGATCCAGGCCAAGGGCGCGCTTGAGCACATGCTGCATGCCCGGTTGCTCCCATACGTGCTCTTCGCTGATGCGCAGCAATTGATCATCGAGCCAGCGGTAGACCCGACAGTCGCCGACATGGGCCAGGGTAAAACGCTGTCCGCGAAATACCAGGGCGCTGAGAGTGGTCAGCAGTGGCAGGCCGCCACCGTTGGCCTGCAACCAGCGGTTTTGCGCCAGCAGCAGGCGGTCCAGGGACTGGGCCACGCCCCAGGTTTGCGGCGTGGCGTAATAATCCAGGGCCAGGGCCTGCAAGGTCGAGCGCGCGGCCAGGCCGCCGTCGGCGCACTGGCTGACGCCGTCGGCAATGGCGCACAAATAGCCTTTGCTGGCGGCCAGTTCAGGAGCCGGGGTAACCAGGCGCAGGGCGTCCTGGTTTTCCGACCGTGGGCCGATGGCGCTGGCCTGGGCGAAACTCAGTTGCAGGCTCATCAGACTCGCGCAGCGGTGACCGCTGCCGAACCCCAGGTGGTTCTCCAGCGACGCTTGACGCCATACAGGCCGAACCAGGCCAACACACCCAGGCTGGCGAACAGCCAAAGCGCAAGCTGATAGCTGCCGGTGCTTTGTTTGATTGCACCCATGCCTGCCGCCAGGGCAAAGCCGCCGATGCCGCCGGCCATGCCGATCAGGCCGGTCATCACGCCGATCTCACGACGAAAGCGCTGGGGCACCAGTTGGAACACCGCGCCGTTGCCAGCGCCGAGGCCAAGCATGGTACAGACGAACAGAGCGAGGGCTGCGTAGGAACTCGGCAGGTTGAAGCCCACCGCCGCGATGCAGATCGCCGCCACGCCGTACATGCCGAGCAGGGTGCGAATCCCGCCGAAACGATCCGCCAACGCGCCTCCCAAGGGACGCATCAGGCTGCCGCCAAACACGCAGGCGGCGGTGTAATAGCCAGCGGTCACCGGGCTCAAGCCGTATTGGTCGTTGAAGTAGCCGGGCAGGGCGCTGGCCAGGCCGATAAAGCCGCCGAAGGTCACGCTATAGAAGAACATGAACCACCAGCTGTCGCGGTCGCCCAGCGCCTTGAAATAGTCGGCCATGGATTTGGCTTTCGGTCGATCAGGCGCGTTGCGGGCCAGCCAGGCGAAGACAATCAGTGTCAGGATCAGCGGGATCAACGCGAAGCCAAATACATTGCTCCAGCCAAACGCAGCCGCCAGCACCGGTGCCAGCAAGGCGGCAAACACTGTGCCCGAGTTGCCCGCACCGGCAATGCCCAAGGCCTTGCCCTGATGTTCGGCGGGGTACCACTGGGAGGCCAGGGGCAGGGCGACGGCGAAAGAGGCGCCGGCCATGCCCAGGAACAGTCCCAGCAGCAGGGCTTGTTCATAGCTGTGAATGCCCAGTTTCCAGGCGACGAACAGCGCGCAGATGACAATTACCTGGCCGATCAGGCCGGCGGTCTTGGGCGAGAGCTTGTCTGCCAGCATGCCCATCAGGAATCGCAATATGGCGCCGGCCAGGATCGGCGTCGCCACCACCAGGCCGCGCTGCTGAGTGGTCAGTTGCAGGTCGGTGGCGATCTGCACCGCCAACGGGCCCAGCAGGTACCAGACCATGAAGCTCAGGTCGAAATACAGGAACGCGGCAAACAAGGTCGGGGTGTGACCGGATTTCCAGAAGCTTGATTTCATCACGCACCTCAGCGGTAAGGGGGCTTGTAAGAAGGCCTTGTGATGGAGCAGCTGGTTAGAGTCGCCCCACCGGCCCCGGGCTATGGGGCCAAAACGAAAAAACGCCGCCACCGGGGTTCGCGTGGGCAAACCGGGTGGGCGACGTCTTTGTCGTAGAGGGGGCAACCGCCGTTGGTTACCTGTGGTGATTACATAGCAAGAGCTGAGCCAATGTTGGTGTGAGGTCAGCCCAACAACTCACTCATGGCAATAATCTGCTCCGCCACTTGAATCAGCTTCTGCTGCCGGCTCATGGCCTGGCGGCGCATTAGGGTGTAGGCCTCTTCCTCATTGCAGTCCTTCATTTTCATCAACAGGCCCTTGGCCAGTTCGATGCGTTTGCGTTCCGCCAGTTGCTGGTCACGGGCCTGCAACTGCGCGCGCAAGGCCTGGTCGCTCTCGAAGCGAGCCATCGCCACGTCGAGGATCGGTTGCAGGCGCTGGGCCTGGATGCCTTCGACGATATAGGCGCTGACCCCGGACTTGATCGCCTGACGCATAACGTCTGGGTCGTGCTCGTCGGTAAACATCACGATGGGGCGCGGCTGGTCGCGGCTGACCAGCACCACTTGCTCCATCACATCTCGGCCCGGTGACTCGGTATCGATCAGAATCACATCCGGGCGCACCGTTTCGACCCGTGCTGGCAGGTCGATGGTCAGGCCGGACTCGTCGATGACTTCAAAACCGGCTTCAGTCAGCGCCGCCTTGAGGCGTCCGACTTTGCGCGGGGTGTCGTTGATCAGCAGGATACGCAGCATAAGGTCTGGCTCCTGTTAGCGTCGAGCAAGCTGGACGGTGTTGTCGACCATGGCATGCAGGCGGAAGCTGCGGGCATAGCCGGCCGGGTCCGAGCCATCCCAGACCTTGCCGTCGATCAGCTGGCTGCTGCGCATTTCTTTATCCCCGGCCGTAATACCCGCCGCCGTGGCGGCTTCACGATAGAGCGCCAACTGCTGTACCTGACGGGCGATAACCAGGTAATCAGGGTCTTCGCGCAATAAGCCCCAGCGACGAAATTGGGTCATGAACCACATGCCATCGGACAGATAGGGCAGGTTGACCTCGCCGCCTGCGTGAAAGCGCAGGGCGTGGGCATCCTGCCAATGGTTGCCCAGACCGTCGTCGTAGTTACCCAGCAAGCGCGGTTCGATGCAATCGAGCGGTGCGTCCAGATATTCACGGGCACTTAGCAAGTGTGCGGTAGAGCGGCGGTTTTCAGGGCTTTGTTCGATAAAACGACTGGCCTCCAGAATAGCCATCACCAATACGCGGGCAGTATTGGGGTATTGCTCGACGAAGGCCTTGGTGCAGCCGAGGACTTTTTCCGGATGATCCGGCCAGATCGCCTGGGTGGTGGCCAGGGTAAAGCCCTGGTTCTGTTTTACCGCACTGGCGCACCAGGGCTCGCCCACGCAAAAACCGTCAATCCGTCCGGCTTGCAGGTGCGCGACCATTTGCGGCGGCGGTACCACCACACTATTGACGTCCTGCAGCGGATGAATGCCTTGGCTGGCGAGCCAGTAATACAGCCACATGGCGTGTGTACCTGTGGGAAAGGTCTGGGCGAAGGTGAGTTTTGTTCGGCTTTGGTGCACGTGGCGATCCAGTGCCTCAGGACTGGTCACCCCTTGTTGTTGCAAACCGTGAGACAGGTTGATGCTCTGGCCGTTCTGGTTCAGCCCCATCAACACGGCCATGTCGGTGGGCGCCACACCGCCGATGCCCAGGTGCACGGCATAGATCAGTCCATACAGGCTGTGGGCCGCGTCCAGTTCGCCGCTGACCAGTTTGTCCCGCAGGTTGGCCCAGGATGACTGGCGCTTGAGGTTCAGCGTCAGTCCATAAGGCTGGGCGAAGCCCTGGGTTGCGGCAACTACTACCGAGGCGCAATCGCTCAAGGCCATGAAGCCCAGGTTGAGGCTGCTCTTTTCCGGAGCATCGCTGCCGTTGACCCAGGCCAGTGGATCGCTCTTCTGGCTGTTGCCGACCGAATCATTCATCAACATCTACCTTTCATGACCTTCTTTCTCAAAAAAAGCGCCGTTCCTGCGGGCCGCTTGTGCAAGCAGCTCACGGGTAACGACGCCTTTGTCCTTGAGCCCGCTCCGTCGTTGGTGCGGGCTGCGATGACTTACGCAAAGCAAGGCACATGCCACGGCGCATGTTCGGGGGGGCTTGATCAACTTCCCATCAAGATTGCAGGTCGGAGGCCTTTCACTATGGCCGCTCCCTAATGCCAGGCCGCTCAGGAACCCCCGCGTGTACCTCGATCACTTTGCAGCAAAGATCTACAGCCGGCTCTCGGGTCGGCTTCCCTGATGTACCGCCTGACCGTATGCCTAGACTCGCGACGGTGGTTGCTCTGCTGCCTGCTGATGCTGGGCAGTGCGCCTGCCTTGGGCGAGGTTTATCAGGCGCATGATGAAAGCCTGCAGGCTTTTTTTACCGAGTTGTCAGTGCCATTGGGCCAACCCATCGTTGTCAGCAAGACGGCGTCTGGCAAACGAATCTCCGGGCAGTACGATTTCGATCCTGTGCAACGCACCCTTGAGGAAGTTGCCCTGCAGCAAGGGTTGATCTGGTACAGCGACGGTCAGGTGCTCTATCTCTACGACGTCAGCGAGGCAAAAAGCGCGGTGGTCAGCCTGCGGCACATCTCGGTCGACATGTTGCGTGCGTTCATGCGGCGGACGGGTCTCAGCGAGGCGCGTTATCCCCTTCGCGAGGGGGGCGCACGGATGTTTTATGTTTCCGGGCCACCCAACTACGTCGATCAGGTGCTGCGCCTGGCCCAGTTGATGGACAGGCAGCGTGCCGAGTTGCGCATGGGGCCTCAGAAAATCGGCGTGGTTCAGGTGCTTAATACCCATGTCGCCGATCGTCAGTACGACATGGGAAGTGAACAGATCACCGTGCCGGGAATGGCCACGATGATCGGAAAACTGCTGGCTACCGAGCAGAAGAATGTCGCCCCAGGTCGTTCGCTGCAGTCAGGGTTGCTGGCCGACAAAAACATTTCAGTGATGGCTTACCCGGACACCAACAGCCTGCTGATCAAGGGGATGCCTGCGCAAGTGCGCTTTTTAGAGAGTCTGGTGGCGGAGCTGGACGTGCCCAAGCGTTCGGTTGAGGTGTCGCTATGGCTGGTGGACGTGGATCGACATGAATTCGAGCAAATGGGCATGGCCCCGGACGGCGATGGCAAGGGGCCGGACACGCAGCGGCAAGTGAGTCGCGTGCTGGCGCCCGTTGAGGACCGCGCTTTCATGGCACGGGTTCAGGCACTGGAGCGTCGTCGGCGAGCAAGGGTGGTGGCGTTGCCGGTGATTCTGACCCAGGAGAATGTGCCGGCGGTTTTCCATGACAACCAGACCCTTTATCTGCCCCGATCTGCTGAGGACAGCGATGAGTGGCAGCCGATCAACCATGGCACACAGGTCAGCGTCCTGCCGCGCTTCGCCGAGGCGAACGAAATCGAGATGCTGCTCACCATTGAGGATGGCCGCCAGATAGGAAAGGTTGGTGGTCGCGATGGGGCATCGGCGGCGGTTGGGCGTGTAGGCATCAATACCGTCGTCCGTGTGGCCCAGGGCAAGCGCCTGTTGCTGGGCAGTTTTCGGCGTGATGGCGAGGCTGCAAAGCGTAGTGCCATGTTCGGTCGCTACGACGGGCCAATGACCAACAGTGTGCGTCTGTTTTTGATCCAGGCCCAGGCCGTGGGTGACGAACTTAAGACCGCGACCGGGCAGGGGAGTCCGCCGCCGCTGACGGCTGCTCAATACGAGCACGTACAAGGCACCTTCACTCGCTCGTTCGAGCAATGAAATCAGGCGCTTTTTTCACTGAATTTTTGAGCCGCGTTGAAGAACTGTGCAACCTCGTTCACCAATGACAGGTGCACTCGGAGAGCGCCTTCTGTGCGCTCGCTCCCAAGAAGGTCTACCGGGGTTGCGTGCTGCTTGTATCGAAACGTCTTACAGGTTGTGTCCAGAACTCCTTGAGTTTATGGGCTTTTGCCTACGGTGTTCCAGGGAGCAGGTTTCTATAGTCGCGTCATCCCTAGTGGGGCAATGCTGAAATTAAGGAGCCGTGAATGTCCGTAGGCAGGTGCAGAGGTTTGAATGGTCGGCGTGGTTGATGGTTTGACGTCCGTCTCTTTGGCTTTTGGGCACTGGACGCTACAGGGTGACGGCAGGCTGACAGGCGATGGCTCGGATATTCAATTGCCTCCCAAGGAATGGCATGTATTGCGCCTGTTGCTCGCCTCGGCGGGCGTGCTGGTCACCAAGGATCGTTTGCTGGAACGGGTCTGGCCCCATGGCGAAGTCGCTGAGGAGTCCCTGACCCGCTGTATCTATTCGTTGCGCAAGCACCTCAAGGACAACAAGGGATTTATCACGACGGTATATGGCAAGGGCTATCGCTTCAGCTGTCCGGTAGTGGTGGTTGACGTGCCTGGCCAAACACTTGCTGGTCCTGGCATCGCCATTCACGTGTGCTCTGCCTGTGGGCAGGAGAGTAATTGGGGCGGTCTGACATGAAGAGGGCCTGGAGCAAGGTTATGCTGCTGGTTGCTCTGGCCGTGTCGAGTCAGGCTAAGGCTTACTGCTGGACCGAAGCTGCGAGCCAATATGATATAGAACCGGAGTTGTTGCAGGCCATTGCTGCCGTAGAGTCCGGTTATCGAGCCGAGGCCATGAATTACAGCAACAACAATGGCTCCCGTGATATTGGCCTGATGCAGATCAACAGCATTCATCTACCGCGCCTGCTCAAGCAAGGCATCACCGAACAGCGGTTACTGGGTGAGCCTTGCCTGTCGGTAGAAGTGGCGGCCTCCATTCTCGCTGACTTTATCAAGCAGTTTGGCTACAACTGGACGGCGGTGGGCTCCTACAATGTCGGCGCTGGGGAGGGCGCTCACCGGGAGGCGCTGCGGCTTCGTTATGCGCAAAAAATCTGGACGCGCTACGAAGAGTTGATGGCCGCGCGTAACGGATGATCGTGCTACCTGTGCGCCTCGCCTCGCGCGCACCCCGTCACCCCGGCTATAATCGGCGCCACCTTCCGCCGCCATCCGAGTCAAGCCCGCCCATGTATAC
This sequence comes from Pseudomonas sp. HY7a-MNA-CIBAN-0227, assembly GCF_040310325.1. Taxonomy (NCBI): domain Bacteria; kingdom Pseudomonadati; phylum Pseudomonadota; class Gammaproteobacteria; order Pseudomonadales; family Pseudomonadaceae; genus Pseudomonas; species Pseudomonas sp. HY7a-MNA-CIBAN-0227. The sequence continues at coordinate 153,039 of NZ_JBEOPT010000006.1, forward strand.
CCTGGCCCGCCAGCTGTTGTTCAAACTTTCTCCGGAAACCTCCCACGATCTGTCCCTGGACCTGATCGGTGCCGGTGGCCGCCTGGGGCTCAATGGCCTGGTGTGCAAGGCGCCGACGAAGATGCCGGTCTCGGTGATGGGGCTCGACTTCCCCAACCCGGTAGGGCTGGCCGCAGGCCTGGACAAAAACGGTGCGGCCATCGACGGCTTTGCCCAGTTGGGGTTTGGTTTCGTCGAAATCGGCACCGTCACGCCTCGGCCGCAGCCGGGTAACCCCAAACCACGGATTTTCCGCCTGCCGGAAGCCGAGGCGATCATCAATCGCATGGGCTTCAATAACCTTGGCGTTGATCACCTGCTGTCGCGGGTTCAAGCCGCGAAGTACAAGGGTATCCTGGGTATCAATATCGGCAAGAACTTCGATACGCCCGTGGAACGTGCCGTGGATGACTACCTGATCTGCCTGGACAAGGTTTACGCCCATGCCAGCTATGTCACGGTCAATGTCAGTTCGCCCAATACTCCGGGCTTGCGCAGCCTGCAATTCGGTGACGCTCTCAAGCAACTGCTCGAAGCCTTGCGCCAGCGTCAGGAAGACCTGGCCGTGCGTCATGGCAAACGGGTGCCATTGGCGATCAAGATCGCTCCGGACATGAGTGACGAAGAAACCGTACTGGTGGCCCAGGCCCTGCTGGAATCGGGGATGGACGCGGTGATCGCCACCAACACCACCCTGAGCCGCGTCGGTGTCGAAGGCCTGGCCCACGGTGATGAGGCCGGTGGGCTTTCCGGTGCGCCGGTGCGCGACCAAAGTACCCATATCGTCAAGGTGCTGGCGGCCGAACTGGCGGGGCGGTTGCCGATCATTGCTGTCGGCGGCATCACCGAAGGCAAGCACGCCGCTGAGAAAATTGCTGCTGGCGCGAGCCTTGTGCAGCTGTATTCCGGTTTTATCTACAAGGGGCCGGCACTGATTCGCCAGTCAGTGGATGCGATCGCAGCATTACCACGAAACTGAAGGCATAAAAAAGGGCTCCTCGAAGGAGCCCTTGGGCCGAAGCCCGCCGCCCTGATGGGGCGTGCGTGGTTAAGTCGTTACATATTCAAGGTGGTGTCGGAATTAAGTGCCCTGATTAGCCGACGGCGTGAAGTTCGTTGAGCCTGTGGATCCCCGCAGTGCCGGTCATACCGTCCCAGTTGTCGCCACGTCCTTCTCGCCAGCCGTTGATCCAGGCTTGGCGTACCGACGGTAGAGTAAATGGGCAAAGCTCACGGGATTTGCCATGAACGCCATACTGATATCCGCGTAAAAATGCTCTTTCCAACGGATCACGCTTAAGTCTTCTCATAGGGTGTTTCCCTCACTTGTTGACTGTCTTGATATCCTTCAACCTCGTCTGAGGCCGGGCAGAGTTTTTCTGCCGTTGGTGCGCTCGCTGCCGGCGTGGCGAGCTAAGTGTTGGCACCGTGGCGGCGCCAACCTGTATTGAGTTCTAACCAATAGGTCACACGGATTCAATGATCGTTTTGTCATAAGGACGTAACGATAATGATGCTATGGCCATAAGCTGGGATGGCTTTTCGCCCCTTTTCCAGGCCAAAGCCAGCTATGATGTGCCCTGCAAAGAGGATGGGTTTAATCCTTTAGTGAGAATGTCCACCTGTTGCAGTCGGTTGTTATTCGACGAAGGGTAAGAATATTTCTTTTTGTTGCATCAAATACATGATCTGCCCCGTCAATATAGGCTCAAAGGGCCTGCAGCCGGGGTGGGACGGCACATTCGTGCCACACGAGCGCTCTTCAAGAAAAGCGCTTGATTGAAAACTGAACCGGCGATGCGTCGCCTGTTTACTTATTGCTGAAAAGCCTGGAATTCCCATGTCGGATCGTTACGAAATCTTCCTCACTTGCCCCAAGGGCCTTGAAGGCTTGCTGATCGAGGAAGCCGTCGGGCTTGGCCTTGAGGAGGCTCGCGAGCACACCTCAGCCGTGCGCGGCATGGCCGACATGGAGACTGCTTATCGCCTGTGCCTCTGGTCCCGTCTGGCCAACCGCGTGTTGCTGGTGCTCAAGCGCTTCCCGATGAAAGACGCCGAGGACCTTTACTACGGCGTACTGGATATCGAGTGGGGAGACCACATGCTTGCTGATGGCACCCTGGCGGTGGAGTTCAGCGGCCATGGCTCGGGCATCGACAACACCCACTTCGGCGCGCTGAAGGTCAAGGATGCGATTGTCGACAAGCTGCGCACCCCGACCGGCGAACGTCCGTCCATCGACAAGATCAACCCGGACCTGCGTATTCACCTGCGCCTGGACCGTGGCGAAGCGATTCTCTCTCTTGACCTGTCCGGCCACAGCCTGCACCAGCGCGGTTACCGCCTGCAGCAGGGCGCCGCGCCGCTGAAAGAAAACCTGGCAGCAGCGATCCTGATCCGCTCCGGCTGGCCGCGCATTGCCGCCGAAGGCGGAGCGCTGACTGACCCGATGTGCGGCGTCGGTACCTTCCTGGTGGAAGGCGCGATGATCGCCGCCGACATGGCCCCCAACCTCAACCGTGAGTTGTGGGGCTTCACCGCCTGGCTCGGCCACGTCCCAGCCCTGTGGAAGAAACTTCATACAGAGGCCAGCGAGCGTGCTGCCATCGGCATGGCCAAGCCACCGCTCTGGATTCGCGGTTACGAGGCTGACCCACGCTTGATGCAGCCGGCTCGTAACAATATCGAACGTGCTGGCCTGAGCCACTGGATCAAGGTTTATCAGGGTGAAGTCGCTACCTTCGAGCCGCGCCCGGACCAGAACCAGAAAGGGTTGGTGATCTGTAACCCGCCCTACGGCGAGCGTCTGGGTGATGAAGCTAGCCTGTTGTACCTTTATCAGAACCTCGGTGAACGCTTGCGTCAGGCCTGTTTGGGTTGGGAAGCGGCGGTGTTCACCGGCGCGCCGGACCTGGGCAAGCGCATGGGTATTCGCAGCCACAAACAGTATTCATTCTGGAACGGCGCCTTGCCGTGCAAGTTGCTGCTGATCAAGGTCACCCCGGACCAGTTCGTCACCGGCGAGCGCCGTACTCCGGAACAACGCCAGGCCGAGCGGGATCAAGCTGCCTACGATCAGGCGCCGACCGAGCCGCAAGAGCGCCAGTACAACAAGAACGGTAATCCGATCAAGCCAGTGCCAGCACCGGCTCCGGTCGTTGAGCAGGCGCGCTTGAGCGAAGGCGGGCAGATGTTCGCCAACCGTTTGCAGAAGAACCTGAAGTTGCTCGGCAAATGGGCCAAGCGCGAAGGCGTTGATTGCTACCGTGTGTACGATGCCGACATGCCGGAATACTCCATGGCCATCGACCTGTACCACGATTGGGTCCACGTCCAGGAATACGTCGCGCCCAAGTCCATCGACCCGGAAAAAGCCTCTGCGCGGATGTTCGATGCACTGGCGGCCATTCCCCAAGCGCTGGGCATCGACAAGAATCGCGTGGTGGTCAAGCGTCGCGAACGTCAAAGTGGCACTAAGCAGTACGAGCGCCAGAGTGCCCAGGGCAAGTTCACCGAAGTCAGCGAAGGCGGGGTGAAGCTGCTGGTCAACCTGACCGATTACCTGGACACCGGCCTGTTCCTCGACCACCGCCCTATGCGCATGCGCATCCAGAAAGAGGCCGCAGGCAAACGCTTCCTCAACCTGTATTGCTACACCGCCACTGCCAGTGTGCACGCGGCCAAGGGCGGTGCGCGCACCACCACCAGCGTCGACTTGTCGAAAACCTATCTGGACTGGGCGCGTCGCAACCTCTCGCTCAACGGTTTCTCCGACAAGAACCGCCTGGAGCAGGGTGACGTGATGGCCTGGCTGGAAGCCAGTCGCGATGAGTTCGACATGATCTTCATTGACCCGCCGACCTTCTCAAACTCCAAGCGCATGGAAGGTATCTTCGACGTACAACGCGACCACGTGCAGTTGCTCGACCTGGCCATGGCTCGCCTGGCGCCAGGTGGTGTGCTGTATTTCTCCAACAACTTCCGCAAGTTCCAGTTGGAGGAGAACCTCATCGAGCGTTATGCCGTCGAGGAAATCAGCGATAAAACCATCGATCCGGATTTTGCGCGCAATGCCAAGATCCACCGTGCCTGGAAAATCACCGCACGTTGATCGACCCTGAAGCCGCGAGCCTGGATTATTCCAAGCTCGCGGCTTTTTTGCGCTGGTCAAAACAGGACTCGGTGGTTATAACTTAACTCCTAGCCAAAATGACGCCCTTGCACGCTGGCGTTCTGAGTTTTGCTTATGCCGTTGCATGCCGTCCGCCCGAAAATTCTTGGCTTTATCAGCGAGCAGGCGTCGGCGTGGCTGGTGGCATTGGTTGTGCTGCTGGTGGGGCTGGCGCTCACAGCTGTGGTGGCGTGGGCTGCATCCAATCTCTATCAGCAACAGGTTCGCCAGCAATTTAAGTTGCTGGTCAGCGAGCGCTACAGCCGCCTGGACGAGCGCTTCGAAGACCAAGAGCAACGCCTCGACAGCCTGCGCCGCTTTTTCGTCAACTCTCATAATGTCTCCCGCGAAGAGTTCGATGGCTTCGCCCAGCCGTTGCTGCTGCGTGCGCGTGCCTATTCCTGGGCGCCGCGGATTTTTCGCGATCAGCGCTCCGGGTTTGAGCAAAAGGTTACCCGGCAGCGGGGTGCGGGTTTCGCCATTCGTGAGTTGAGCGTGGCCGGCACGTTGGTCCCAGCGACCGAACGGGACGAATATGTGCCGGTGTTGTACAGCCAGACCCAGAGTCTCCTTGGCTCGCCCCTGGGGTTTGATCTGCTGGCCCAGCCTTTGCGACGTTCGGTGGTCGAGCGTGCGCAACGTTCCGGCACCATCGCCGTGTCGCAACCCATGCAGTTGGTGGGCGTGGAGCCGGCCTACGCGATGGGTGTGCTGCTGGTGGCGCCGGTGAGTGCACCGGTCACCGCCCAAATGCCCTCCAGTGAACCGTATGGCTACGTGATGGCGGTGATCAGCATGCGCCAACTGGTAGCCGACGGATTGCCCAAGGCGGATCGAGACAACCTGGTGATGCGGATTGTCGACACTTCTGACACGCAACAGCGGGTATTGTATGAATCGAACAATGCCGTGGGGGATGGCAATCTGGAGGCGATCCGCCGTCTGACCCTGGGCGACCATGTCTACGCCTTGAGCCTGCGCCCCAGCCAGGTATTCGAGCGGGCCACCCATTCCTCGGCAATCAGCATCCTGACAATGGGCAGTCTGCTCAGCCTGCTGCTCAGCGCCTTGCTCTACGTGCTGGTCAGCCAGCGTCAGCGGGCGTTGAAACTGGTACAGCAACGTACCGGCGAGTTGCGCCAGCGTGAGCACGAGCTGCGCGATGCCCACGGCCAATTGCGCAGCGTGCTCAATGCAGCAACTCAGGTGGCGATTATTGCCACTGACCTGCGCGGCGTCATCACTACCTTCAACGCCGGGGCCGAGCAAATGTTGGGGTATGAGGCCGCGCAGGTGCTCAATCATCTGACCATTGAGAGCCTGCACCTGGCGCCCGAGTTGGAAGTCCGCGCCACCCAGTTGAGCCAGGCGCTCGGAAAGCGGATCGTGCCGAGTCAGGCGATGCTGGTGGAAGGCGCTGACAGCCTGCACGAATCCCGCGAGTGGACCCTGGTGCGCAAGGATGGCAGTCAACTGACGGTGAATATGCTGGCGACGGCATTGCTTGATGACCATGGGTTGTGGATCGGCCACCTGGCGATTTGCCTAGATGTGACTGAGCAAAAGCGCGTCTATGAGGCGCTGGCGGCACGCGATCGCTTGCTGAAGAAACTCAGTGCCCATGTGCCCGGCGGGATTTTCCAGTTCGCCCTGGAGCCCAACGACAACTGGCGATTTATCTACGTCAGTGATGGTATTCGCGACATCTATGAAATTGATCCGGGGTTATTGCAGCAAGATGCAAAGCTAGTCTTCGAACGCCTTCATCCCCAGGATGCCGAACGGGTTCGTGCCTCCATCCGGTTGTCAGCGCTGCAAATGAGCCATTGGCGCGAAGAGTATCGGGTGCAGTTGCCGCGCCGGGGCCTGCGCTGGATTCGTGGCGAGGCCACCCCGGAAGAGTTGCCGGGCGGTGGCACACTGTGGCATGGCTATGTATCGGATATTTCCGACCTCAAACGCGTGGAGGAAGAGTTGCGGGCGCTGTCCATCACCGACTCTCTTACGGGTATCCATAACCGCCGTTACTTCCAGGACCGCCTGAAGGCCGAGATGGTCAGGGTCGAACGCACTGCGGGAACGTTGGCGGTGATCATGCTGGATATCGATCACTTCAAGCGTATCAATGACCAGTATGGTCATGCGGTAGGCGATGAGGTGCTGCAGGAGTTATGTCGGCGCATCAGTCTGCGCTTGCGTCGCAGTGACGTATTTTGTCGCCTGGGAGGCGAGGAGTTCATGGTGCTGTGCCCCAGCACTGATGGCGCCCAGGCCTACAGCCTGGCCCTTGAGTTGTGGCAAGCGCTGCGCCGTGTGCCCATGGCCCGCGTCGGCACGGTGACGGCGAGCTTTGGGGTTGCCAGTTGGCGGGTCGATGAAGGGATTGATGGCTTGCTGTTGCGCGCGGATTCGGGCGTGTATGCGGCCAAACAGGCGGGCAGGGATCGTGTGGAAGCCGAGCGGTTGCCGGCTTGAAGTCAAGGATCGCCCTGTAGCGAGCGAGCTTGCCCGCTCGCCACAATAAGCCCGCTCACCACAATTACAGTATCGGTGCGATGGCCGCCAACTTAGGCTGGCGATACAGGTCCAGTAGCACCTGATCCAGCACCGACGAAGCGCCCCACGGCCTCGGATCGTTGAGGATTGCCACCACTGCCCAGGTATTGCCATTGTTGTCGCGGCTGAAGCCGGCAATCGCCCGGACGGTGTTCAGGGTCCCTGTCTTGACGTGGGCTTCACCGCGCAGTGCGGTGGTCTTCAGGCGTTTGCGCATGGTGCCGTCGGTGCCGGCAATCGGCATCGAGCTGATGAACTCCGCCGAATACGGGCTTCTCCAGGCCGCCTGCAGCAAGGTCGCCATCTCGCGAGCGCTGACCCGTTCGGCGCGGGACAGGCCAGAACCGTTTTCCATCACCAGGTGCGGCGCAGTGATGCCTTTCTTCGCCAGCCACTGGCGCACCACGCGTTGGGCGGCCTTGGCATCGTCGCCATCGGCATCGTTGCGGTATTGCGCGCCGAGGCTGAGGAACAATTGCTGGGCCATGGTGTTGTTACTGTATTTGTTGATGTCGCGGATAATCTCCGCCAGGTCCGGGGAGAACGCGCGGGCCAGGACCTTGGCGTCTTTCGGTACCGGGGCGAGTACGTCGCGGCCCTGGATACTGCCTCCCAGCTCCTTCCAGATCGCCCGCACGGCGCCGGCGGTGTAGGTAGCGTGATCCAGTAATGACAGATAAGTCTGCGAGCTGCAGCCATCGCCCAACTGACCGCTGACTGTCACGGTGACGCTGCCGTCGGTGGCGGTCACCGGGTTGTAGCGCACGTCACCGGTGCACTGCTTGGTGCTGGCCACTTTCACCTGGTTATCGATGCGAATGCTGGCAATCGGCGGTTCCACCGAGATCAGCACCTTGCCCGAATCGTTGCGGGCGACAAAACGCAGGGCCTTGAGGTTGACCAGCAGGGCGTCAGGCTTGACCAGGAAAGGCTTGTTGGCGTCATTGCCGTCGTCATTGAACTCCGGCAATTGCGGCTGGACGAAAAAGTTGCGGTCCAGCACCAGGTCGCCAGTGACTTGCTGCACGCCATTGGCCCGCAGGTCGCGCATCAGCAGCCAGAGTTTTTCCATGTTCAGCTTGGGATCGCCACCGCCCTTGAGGTACAGGTTGCCACGCAATATGCCGCCACTGAGGGTGCCGTCGGTGTAGAACTCGGTTTTCCACTGGTGGTTGGGGCCGAGCATTTCGAGGGCGGCGTAGGTGGTGACCAACTTCATGGTCGAGGCCGGGTTGACCGATACGTCGGCGTTGAACACCGTTGCGGTGCCAGGGCCGTTGAGGGGAATCATCACCAGGGACAGCGCATTGTTTTGCAGCTTGGCCTTCTGGAGGGCTTCCTGGACCTTGGGGGGCAGGGTGGTATTGATCGGTGCGGCGCAAACGGAAAAGGCCAAGGGAAGCAGAAAGCCAGCCAGTAACAAGGGACGTAAAGATTTGATCATAAGAAATAAACCCTACTGCGAGGAGGGTGAAAAAAGCGAGGGCATGTGAACGAAAATCCCTCAGTGGTCATGAAAGTGTCGGCATTATGCCCCAAGGTGGAGTCACTTGTGCCTGAACGATAGCTGCTAATCACTGATTTTTTTACCAGTGGTACGCCACCGGTCCCAGAGAGACGGGCAAACCCCTGCTTAAACTGCTAAAGTGCCGCCCGTTATTACTTATGAGGATTGTTCCATGGCGACTAACCGTTCCCAGCGTCTGCGCAAAAAACTGTGCGTTGATGAATATCAAGAGCTGGGTTTCGAGCTGAACCTGGATTTCAAAGAAGGTTTGGACGACAAGGCTATCGACGCTTTCCTCGACGCATTCCTGAAAGAAGCGATGGAGGCCAACGGCCTCGGCTATGTTGGCGGCGATGACTACGGTCTGGTTTGCCTGCAGAAGCGTGGTTCGGTCAGCGAAGAACAGCGTGTTGCTGTTGAAGCCTGGCTCAAGGGCCGTAGCGAGCTGACCAGCGTTGAAGCCAGCCCGTTGCTGGACGTCTGGTACCCGGAAAAGCCGATCAATCCGGTAGCCTGATGTCATGAGACAGCGACCCGCCCGGGTCGCTGTTTCGTTTCAGGGTAGAAAGGATCAGGCCTTGCGCCAGTTCAGAATCACCAGCGTCAACACCCCCGCAACAATCCCCCAGAACGCCGAACCGATGGAAAACAACGTCAACCCCGACGCTGTGACCATAAAGGTGATCAGCGCTGCTTCCCGTTCCTTCGGCTCATTCATGGCAATGCTCAGGCCATTGATGATCGAGCCAAACAACGCCAATGCCGCAATCGACAGCACCAGTTCCTTTGGCAGCGCTGCGAACAATGCCGCCAGCGTTGCGCCAAACACCCCGGCAATCCCGTAGAAAATCCCACACCAGACCGCTGCGGTGTAACGCTTGTTGCGATCTTCGTGGGCATGGGGCCCGGTGCAGATGGCTGCGCTGATCGCTGCCAGGTTGATGCCGTGGGAGCCGAACGGTGCCAGCACCAGCGAGGCGAGCCCGGTGGTGGTGATCAGCGGCGAGGCCGGCACGTTATAGCCATCGGCCCGCAGTACGGCGATGCCAGGCATGTTTTGCGAGGTCATAGCCACCACGAACAGCGGAATGCCGATACTGATGGTCGCGGCCAGGGAAAAGTGTGGCGTGGTCCACACCGGCGTAGCCACTTCCAGGCTGAAACCGCTGAAATCCAGCAGGCCCATCAGGCCAGATAATGCCGTGCCAATCAGCAGCGCCGCCAGCACTGCATAACGCGGCGACAGGCGCTTGATGATCAGGTAAGTGAAAAACATCCCCAGCACCAGGGCGGTACGGTGTTGCGCCGCGACGAAAATCTCGCTGCCGATCTTGAACAAAATTCCCGCCAGCAAGGCCGCCGCCAGGGAGGCCGGAATGCGTTTGACCAGCTTTTCAAAACTGCCGGTGAGTCCGCAGATCGTCACCAACACTGCGCAGGTGATGTAGGCGCCAATGGCTTCGCCGTACGTCACGCCGCCAAGGCTGGTGATCAGCAGCGCCGCGCCGGGCGTCGACCAGGCGATGGTGATTGGCGTGCGGTAGCGCAGGGACAGACCGATGCTGCACACCGCCATGCCGATGGAAATCGCCCAGATCCACGACGAAATCTGCGCCGTGGTCAGGCCGGCGGCCTGGCCAGCCTGGAACATCAGCACCAGAGAGCTGGTGTAGCCGGTCATCATGGCAATGAAGCCGGCGACAATGGCCGAAGGCGAGGTATCGGCCAGTGGGCGCAAAGGCGCCTGGAGGACGTCGGACATGGGGCGGTGTTCCTTTATGCCTGGGAAGCGGTTTGTAGAAGCAAGCTCGCTCCTGCAAGGAAAAATTGCGGACTCAAGCCTAAACTCAAACGTAACGACTCATTGCAATACAGACGGCCGCGTAAACAGCCGTACAGTGTGTTGGCGCATTGGGTTGTGTACAATGTGCGCTGTTTTTAGGTGATACTTGCCAGCGAACCTTTGTTGTCGTATTACCGTTAATTCGCCGCCGTTCTCCCTACCCGAGTGCCCATGAACGAACAGTTGCAGCCCCTCAAGAAACAACCGCGAGCTGGCAAGGCCGGTCGCAGTGGAACCCAGGATGATATCGTCTACGCGCATATTTTCGAGGCTATCCTCGAACAACGCCTGGCGCCCGGTACCAAATTGAGTGAAGAAGCACTGGGCGAAATCTTCGGCGTCAGCCGCACCATCATTCGCCGCGCGCTGTCGCGTCTGGCCCATGAAGGCGTGGTGCTGCTGCGGCCCAATCGCGGTGCGGTGGTCGCAAGTCCAAGTGTTGATGAGGCGCGACAGGTATTCCTGGCCCGGCGTCTGGTAGAAAAGGCAATCACTGAACTGGCGGTGCAGCACGCCACGGCCGAGGAGTTGGCCCAGTTGCGGCAGATGGTCAACGACGAGCGCGACAGCTTTTCCCGCGGTGATCGTGGTGCCGGTATCCGTCTTTCAGGCGAGTTCCACTTGAAACTGGCCGAGGCGGCGAAGAATGCACCGTTGATTAGCTTCCAGCGCAGCCTGGTGTCCCAGACGTCGCTGATCATCGCCCAGTATGAAAGCGGCAACCGTTCGCACTGTTCCTACGATGAACACACCCAACTGATCGATGCCATCCAAGCGCGGGATGCGATATTGGCCGTGAACCTGATGATGCATCACATGGATCACATAGACAGCAAGCTCAACCTCGACGAGGAGAGCGCGTCGGATGATCTGCATGCGGTGTTCTCGCATTTGTTGCAGACCAAGAAGCCAGGGCGCTCGTCCGTAAAATTGTAAATCCGATCAAAAATGTGGGAGCGGGCTTGCTCCCACATTTGGTTTGTGGTGTCTGCTAAATCAACGCTGATGCACCAGTTGTCCCGCCGCATAGGTCTGCAACACCGCCCGATCATCCCCCAGCGTCATCAATACAAACAGCGTCTCGGCAATGGTATTGGCCTGCTTCAGGCGATAGCTGAGCAGCGGCGTGGCGTTGTAGTCCAGCACCAAAAAGTCTGCATCGGTGCCCGGTTGCAAGGTGCCGATCTTGTCATCCAGCCGCAGTGCCCGCGCACCGCCCAAGGTCGCCAGGTACAACGACTTGAACGGACTCAACCGCGCCCCTTGCAACTGCATCACCTTGTACGCCTCGTTCAGCGTCTGCAGCAGCGAGAAACTGGTGCCGCCGCCCACATCGGTACCCAGGCCGACATTCAGCTTGTGCTTCTCGGCCATCGGCAGATTGAACAAGCCGCTACCGAGGAAGAGGTTCGAGGTCGGGCAGAACGCTACCGCTGAACCCGCCTGCGCCAGCCGCGCACATTCGTCGTCGCACAAGTGCACACCGTGGGCGAACACCGAGCGCTCTCCTAGCAGTTTGTAATGGTCGTACACATCCAGATAACCGTTGCGCTCCGGGAATAGCTCCTTGACCCATTCGACCTCTTGCAGGTTTTCACTGATGTGAGTCTGCATGTACAAATCTGGATATTCCCCCAGTAACTGGCCGGCCAGTGTCAGTTGCTCAGGCGTACTGGTTGGTGCGAAACGTGGCGTCACCGCGTAGTGCAAACGGCCTTTGCCATGCCAGCGCTCGATCAGCGCCTTGCTTTCCTGGTAGCCGGATTCGGCCGTGTCGGTCAGATAGTCCGGCGCATTGCGGTCCATCATTACCTTGCCGGCGATCATTCGCAGGTCGAGTTTCTCGGCAGCTTCAAAAAACGAGTTCACTGATTGCGGGTGCACGCTGCCGAATACCAGGGCGGTGGTGGTGCCGTTGCGCAGCAGCTCCTTGATGAAAATATCCGCGACTTCTTCGGCATGGGCCTTGTCGGCGAATTGGCTTTCGCAAGGGAAAGTGTAGGTGTTGAGCCAATCCAGCAACTGCTCGCCATAGGCGCCGACCATGCCGGTTTGTGGCAGGTGGATATGGGTGTCGATCAGGCCGGGGGTGATCAGCGCGTCCTGATAATGGGTGACTTCGATATCGGCGGGCAGGCTGGCGAGCAATTCGCTGGCATGGCCCAGGGCGCTGATCTGGCCGTTGTCGATGACCAGCAGGCCGTCTTCAAAATACTCATAGGAGGCGTCGATGCCCACTTCAGCGGGATCGGCGATGCTGTGCAGAATGGCGGCACGGTAGGCTTTGCGAGTCAAAGGCATGGTCGTCTCAATTTGTGGCTTTTTAATTAGCAGCATGGCTGCGGCGCGAGGCCGGCAGCAGTTTTGCAATGGGTTCGGCACTGGCAGTGTGCTGGCCGAAATTGGCGTTATAGGTGGCGATGATTTCGCCGGCGATGGAGATGGCGATTTCCACAGGCAATTTGCCTTTGACCTCGCCCAGACCCATCGGGCAGCGCATGCGTTGTAGTTGCGCGGTGTCAAAGCCACGATCGCGCAGGCGATGTTCAAATTTGACCCGTTTGGTCTTCGAGCCGATCAGACCGAAGTAGGCAAAGTCATTGCGCTTGAGCAGGGCAGCGGTCAGCTCCAGGTCGAGTTGGTGATTGTGGGTCATGACGATGCAGTAACTGCCCACAGGCAGGGTGTCGATTTCATCCACAGGCTCTTCGGCGACGATTTTACGCACGCCCAGGGGGATGTGCTCCGGGAATTCCTGCTCCCGCGAATCAATCCAGCGCACCCGGCACGGCAGGCTGGCCAGCAGCGGCACCAGGGCGCGGCCGACATGCCCGGCGCCGAATACGGCGATTTGCGCCTGCACCTGGCCCATGGGTTCAAACAGCAGCACGGTCACGCCGCCGCAGCATTGGCCCAGGCTGGCGCCGAGGCTGAAGCGCTCCAGATGGGTGTTCTGCTGGCCACGGGTGAGCATGTCCCGGCCGATCTGCATCGCCTTGTATTCCAGGTGGCCGCCGCCGATGGTGTCAAAGGTCTGGGCTGCGCTGATGACCATCTTCGAGCCGGCATTGCGCGGCGTCGAGCCGAGTTCTTCGATGATGGTCACCAGCACGCAAGGCTCACCCTGGTGTTGCAGGTCGGCGAGGGCGCTGATCCAGTTGTTCATGGTCACCTCCGTTCAGAGCGAAGCCAATTCGGTTTCAGTTTCCACAGCCTTCGCTGCCTTTAACTGGCGCATCTGCTCACACCCCCACAACACCCGCTCCGGCGTTGCCGGTGCATCAATCTTCGGCTGATGGCGGTAGTCACCGAGGCTCGCTACGGCATCCTTTATCGCACACCAGGACGCAATGCCGAGCATGAACGGCGGCTCCCCCACGGCCTTGGAGTGAAACACCGTGTCTTCCGGGTTCTTGCGGTTTTCCACCAGTTTTACTCGCAGGTCCAGCGGCATGTCCGCCACCGCCGGAATCTTGTAGCTTGCCGGGCCGTTGGTCATCAGCTTGCCTTTGTTATTCCAGACAAGCTCTTCCATCGTCAGCCAGCCCATGCCCTGGATAAAACCGCCTTCCACCTGGCCGATGTCGATGGCCGGGTTCAGCGAAGCGCCGACATCATGAAGGATGTCGGTGCGCAGCATTTTGTATTCACCGGTCAGGGTATCGACGATCACCTCGCAACAGGCCGCGCCGAACGCGTAGTAATAGAACGGCCGACCCCGCGCCTGGCTGCGATCGTAGAAGATTTTTGGGGTCTTGTAGAATCCGGTGCTGGACAGCGACACCTGGCCGAAATACGCCTGTTGGATCAGCGTTTCGAAGGTGAGGATATGCTCGCGCACCCGGACATGCCCGTTGTGGAATTCGACGTCCGCCTCACTGACTTCATACTTGCGCGCGGCAAATTCCACCAGCCGTTGTTTGATGATTTCGGCGGCGTTCTGTGCGGCCTTGCCATTCAGGTCGGTACCGCTGGAGGCAGCGGTAGGCGAGGTGTTTGGCACCTTGTCGGTATTGGTGGCGGTGATCTGTACTCGGTCAATGTCGACCTGGAATACCTCGGCCACCACTTGCGCGACCTTGGTGTTCAAACCCTGGCCCATCTCGGTGCCGCCGTGGTTCAGGTGGATGCTGCCGTCGGTGTAGATGTGGATCAAGGCGCCTGCCTGGTTGAGGAAGCTGGCGGTGAACGAAATGCCGAATTTTACTGGCGTGAGTGCGAGGCCTTTTTTCAGGATCGGGCTGTCTGCGTTGTAGCGGCGGATCGCTTCGCGGCGCTCAAGGTATTGGCTGCTGGCCTCCAGTTCCGCAGTCATCTCTTCGAGCATATTGTGCTCGACAGTCTGGTAGTAGTGGGTGACGTTGCGCTCGGTCTTGCCGTAGTAGTTGACCTTGCGCACCGCCAGCGGGTCGAGGGCCAGATGGCGAGCGATGGCGTCCATCACTTCTTCAATGGCGACCATGCCCTGTGGGCCGCCGAACCCGCGATAAGCTGTATTGGAGGCGGTGTTGGTCTTGCAACGATGGCCGTTGATGGTGGCGTCGCCCAGGTAATATGAGTTGTCGGCGTGGAACATGGCACGGTCGACAATCGACGCCGACAGGTCCGGCGAGCAACCGCAGTTGCCGGCCAGTTCCAGCTGGATGCCGTGTAGGCGGCCGCGGTCGTCGAAACCCACGTCGTATTCGATATAGAAGGGGTGGCGCTTACCGGTCATCAGCATGTCTTCGACCCGGGGCAGGCGCATCTTGGTCGGCTGGCCGGTGAGGTGTGCGACCACCGCGCACAGGCACGCCGGGCTGGCGGCCTGGGTTTCCTTGCCGCCGAAACCGCCACCCATGCGGCGCATGTCGACCACGATCTTGTTCATCGACACGTCCAGCACTTCGGCCACCAGCTTCTGCACTTCGGTGGGGTTTTGCGTGGAGCAGTAGACGATCATGCCGCCGTCTTCGGTGGGCATCACCGAGGAAATCTGGGTTTCCAGGTAGAAGTGTTCCTGGCCGCCGATGTGCAGCGAGCCTTGAATGCGGTGTTCGGCAGTGGCCAAGGCGCCGGCTGAATCGCCGCGCTGGTGAGTGTGGCTGTCCAGTACAAAATGGCGTTTGCGCAGGGCTTCTACCACGTCCAGCACCGGCTCCAGGTCTTCGTATTCGATGATCGCGGCCATGGCCGCCTTGCGCGCAGTTTCCAGGTCGCGAGCAGCGACAGCCAGCACCGGTTGTCCAACGAATTGCACATCATCAATCGCCAGCAGCGGGTCGCCGGGCAGTAGCGGGCCGATGTCTTTCAGGCCCGGTACATCTTTGTGGGTGATGACGATGCGCACGCCTTCGAAGGCGTAGCAGGGCGCGGTGTTGATGCTGATGATTCTGGCGTGGGCGCGGTCGGAAAGGCGCGCATACAGGTGCAACTGATTGGGGAATTCCAGGCGGTCATCAATGTACTGCGCTTCGCCCGAGACGTGCTTGGCAGCGCTGTCGTGCTTGACGCTGCGGCCGACTCCGGTGGTTAGGTCCTTGGCAAACAGTTCGGCGAGTTCAGCTTGGGATTTTTCCACGGCGTGATGGTTAGACATAAGCGGTCACCCGAGTCTCGATGTGCGGCGTTTGCAGTTCGATGAAGTATTTGCGCAGCAGGTTTTGTGCGCTGAGCAGGCGGTATTCCTTGCTGGCGCGAAAGTCCGACAGCGGGGTGAAATCCTCGGCCAGGGCCGAGCAGGCTTTTTCCAGCGTCGCCGAACTCCATACGGAGCCGATCAATACGGTCTCACAGTTTTTTGCCCGTTTTGGGGTGGCTGCCATGCCGCCAAAGGCGACCCGGGCATCGGCGATCACACCGTTATCAATGCGCAGGTTAAAGGCGGCGCACACGGCGGAAATATCATCGTCCAGGCGTTTGGAGACCTTGTAGGCGCGAAACAGCTGCTCGGTGCTGGCGCGAGGCACGATGATCTTCTCGATGAATTCGCTGTCCTGGCGCGCGGTGACCCGGTAGTCGATGAAGTAGTCTTCCAGGGCCAGGGTACGGCGGGTCTCGCCCTTGCACAGTACGATCTGCGCACCGAGGGCGATCAGCAGTGGTGGCGAGTCACCGATGGGCGAGGCGTTGCCGATGTTGCCGCCCAGAGTGCCTTGGTTGCGGATTTGCAGGGAGGCGAAGCGGTGCAACAGTTCGCCGAAGTCGGGGTATTCATTATTCAGTGCGCTATAGCAGTCGGACAGCGACGTTGCCGCGCCGATTTCCAGGCGGTCGTCGAAGGTCTCGATGCGTTTCATTTCTTCAATATTGCCGACGTAGATCATCACCGGCAGCACACGGTGGAACTGGGTGACTTCCAGCGCCAGGTCGGTACCGCCAGCCAGCAGGCGGGCTTGCGGGTAGGCGTCGTAGAGGTCGGCCAAATCGGCGACGGTCAGCGGTACCAGGCAGCGTTTGTCGCCGCAGTTCAATTCACCGGTCTGGGTCGGAGCAATGCTCTTGAGGCGGGCGATGGTCTCGGCTTGGCGGCTGTCGAACTGGTCCTGGGGCTTGTTGCAGCAGGCTTGTTTGGCGGCGGCGAGAATGGGGCGATAGCCGGTGCAACGGCACAGGTTGCCAGCGAGAGCTTCGTTAGCCTTCTGGCTGTCGGGGGCGTCGCTGTTCTTTTGCAGCGCGAACAGTGACATCACAAAGCCGGGGGTGCAGAAGCCGCATTGCGAGCCGTGGCATTCGACCATGGCTTTTTGCACGCTGTGCAACTGGCCCTGGTGCTTGAGGTCTTCGACGCTGATCAGTTGTTTGCCATGCAGGGACGAGACAAAGGTCAGGCATGAGTTGAGACTGCGATAACGAATCTGCTCGGTGCCCCGGTCATCGGTGTGCAACTCGCCGACCACCACGGTACAGGCGCCACAGTCGCCGCTTGCGCAGCCTTCCTTGGTACCGGATTTGCCCAGGTGCTCACGCAGGTAGTTGAGCACAGTCAGGTTCGGGTCCAGGGCATGCTCGCTACGGAGCTCCTGGTTTAGTAAAAACTGGATCACGGAAGGCCTCGCAGACTCATTATTGTTGTTAACCGCTTTGCGCCGAATCTAGTCATGTCTGACTTTTCGGTCAACGATTTTCTGACCGTAAGGTCAAGAAAATGCGATTTCAACCTGTTTAATTATGGTCCAGATCTCTGGAGCCGCCGTTTTTGGGAGCTTCTGGGCTTTAACGATTGCTTATTTCATGCCAAATTCGGATCGGTGGGCCCTGCGCCATTAGCAGGCATTTGCGCTACACTGCCGCGCTTGTCTCGATAGAAGATTTTGAAGGGAAAACATGACGTTCAAGGCGCCGGATAGTCTTGCCGAGCAAATCGCTCACCACCTCGCCGAACGTATCATTCGCGGCGACCTCAAGCCTGGGGAGCGGATCCAGGAGCAGAAGGTCACACTGGCGCTCAATGTCAGCCGTGGTTCCGTGCGCGAAGCGTTGCTGATCCTTGAGCGGCGGCACTTGATCGCCATCCTGCCGCGCCGTGGCGCCCACGTCACTGAACTCACCGCCCACAAGGTGCAGAGCCTGTGTACGTTGATGGGCGAGCTGTACATCCTGCTGGGTAACGCAGTAGCCGAAGGCTGGCAGACCCAGGCCGACATGGCGCCGTTCGTGCAGATCCAGCAACGCTTGGTGAGCAGTTTCGAGCACCAGGACATCCGTGCCTTCGTTGAAGAAAGCTTCAACGTGATGCGCGCCGCCTATCCCTTCGCCAACAATCCGTATTTGCAGGAAACCGTCGAGAACCTGCAGCCGGCGATGAACCGCGCCTATTACCTGGCCCTGGATCAGCGCAAGGCAGAAATGAGCGAGTACCTGGCGCTGTTCGAGCAGTTGCTCGCCGCTGTATTGGCCCGTGACCTGCCGCAGATTCGCATGGTGCTCTCCGCTTATGGCCAGCGCAGTTGCTCGCTGGTCATTACTGCCCTGGCGGATGCCTAAGCGTGCGGCTCAAGTGCATCAAACTGGCGGGGTTCAAATCCTTCGTCGACCCGACCACGGTGAACTTCCCCAGTAACATGGCGGCAGTGGTGGGGCCCAATGGCTGCGGCAAGTCGAATATCATCGACGCCGTACGCTGGGTGATGGGCGAGAGCTCTGCAAAAAACCTGCGTGGCGAGTCGATGACCGACGTCATCTTCAATGGCTCCACCAGTCGTAAACCGGTGAGCCAGGCCAGCATCGAACTGGTGTTCGACAACTCCGACGGCACGCTGGTCGGTGAGTACGCCGCCTACGCGGAAATCTCCATTCGCCGCAAAGTGACCCGCGACAGCCAGAACAGTTACTTCCTCAACGGCACCAAGTGTCGGCGCCGGGACATTACCGACATCTTCCTTGGCACCGGCCTGGGCCCGCGCAGCTATTCGATCATCGAGCAGGGGATGATCTCCAAGCTAATCGAAGCCAAGCCTGAAGACCTGCGTAACTTTATCGAGGAAGCGGCCGGCATCTCCAAGTACAAGGAGCGCCGCCGCGAGACCGAAAACCGCATTCGCCGTACCCACGAAAACCTCGCCCGCCTGAGTGACTTGCGCGAAGAGCTTGAGCGTCAGCTTGAGCGTCTGCACCGCCAGGCTCAGGCCGCCGAGAAGTATCAGGAATACAAGGGCGAAGAACGCCAGCTCAAGGCCCAGTTGTCGGCGCTGCGCTGGCAGGCTTTGAACGAGCAGGTCGGCCAGCGCGAAGCGACCATCGGCACCCAGGAAATCAGCTTCGAGGCCCTGGTGGCCGAGCAACGCAACGCCGACGCCAGTATTGAGCGCCTGCGAGACGGTCACCATGACCTGTCTGAACGCTTCAATCTGGTGCAGGGGCGCTTCTATTCGGTGGGCGGTGACATCGCCAGGGTCGAACAGAGTATCCAGCACGGTCAGCAACGTTTGCGTCAGTTGCAGGAAGACTTGAAAGAGTCCGAGCGCGCCCGGCTGGAAACTGAATCCCACTTGGGCCACGACCGCACCTTGCTGCTGACCCTTGGCGAAGAGCTGGGCATGCTCACCCCCGAGCAGGAAGTCACCAGCGCCGCCGCCGAAGAAGCCGCCGCGACCCTGGAAGAATCAGAGACCACCATGCACGTTTGGCAAGAGCAGTGGGACGCCTTCAACCTGCGCTCCGCCGAACCGCGCCGACAGGCCGAGGTGCAGCAGTCGCGCATCCAGCAACTGGAAGCCAGCATGGAGCGCCTGGGCGAGCGCCAGCGTCGCCTGGGGGAAGAGCGCGTGTTACTCGCCGCCGACCCGGAGGACGCGGCGATCCTGGAGCTGAGCGAGCAATTGGCCGCCAGTGAAATGACCCTTGAAGAGCTGGAAGCCAGCGAAGAACAGCAGGTGGAGCGCCTGGAGCAACTGCGTCAGCAGCTGCAACAGGCGACTCAGGCGCAGCAGCAGGCCCAAGGCGACTTGCAGCGGCTTAACGGTCGATTGGCATCTCTTGAGGCATTGCAGCAAGCGGCACTGGACCCGGGCACCGGCACCGCCGAATGGCTGCGCGATCAGCATCTGGCCGAGCATGCGCGTTTGGCCGAAGGCTTGAAGGTTGAGGCCGGTTGGGAGCTGGCGGTGGAAACCGTGCTCGGCGCCGATCTGCAAGCGGTGTTGGTGGATGATTTTGGCGGTTTCGACTTGGCAGGTTTTGCCCAGGGTGATTTGCGCTTGCTCAGTCCGGCGGCGGACGGTGCGCGTGTGCCCGGCAGCCTGCTGGAAAAGGTCGAGGCGGCAATTGACCTGTCACCCTGGCTCGGTCAGGTCAAACCGGTGGAAACCCTTGAGCAAGCCTTGGCCTTGCGCGGCCAGTTGGCCAACGGCGAAAGCCTGATCAGCCGTGACGGCTACTGGATCGGCCGGCACTTCTTGCGGGTGCGTCGTGCCAGCGAAGCGGAAAGCGGCGTGCTGGCCCGAGGTCAGGAAATCGTCAATCTGATCGCCGAACGCGAAGAGCACGAAGCCACTCTCGAAACGCTGGAAAGCCAACTGCAAACCCTGCGCGCCACCCAGCGCCAGCAAGAGACCGGCCGCGAACACTTGCGTCGGTTATTGCAGGACGAAGCGCGCCAGCAAGGCGAATTGAAAGCCCAGCTGTCGGCGAGCAAGGCCAAGGTCGAGCAACTGACTTTGCGCCGCATCCGTCTTGATGAAGAAGTGGCCGAGATGGGCGAGCAGCGCGCCCTGGAACACGAACAAGTCGGTGAAGCACGCCTGCAATTGCAGGAAGCCCTCGACAGCATGGCACTGGACACTGAGCAACGCGAGTTGCTGCTGGCCCAGCGCGACAGCCTGCGCGAGCGCCTGGATCGGGTGCGTCAGGAGGCTCGCCAACACAAGGATCACGCCCATCAACTGGCGGTGCGCCTGGGTTCCTTGCGGGCACAACACGACTCCACGCGCCAGGCCCTTGAACGTCTAGAGATGCAGTCCGAGCGCCTGACCGAAAAGCGCGAGCAACTGAGCCTTAATCTGGAGGAGGGCGAAGCCCCGTTGGAAGAACTGCGGCTCAAGCTTGAAGAGTTGCTCGACAAGCGCATGACCGTCGACGAAGAACTCAAGACCGCACAAATCGCCCTGGAAGATGCCGACCGCGAACTGCGGGAAGCTGAAAAACGCCGGACCCAGGCTGAGCAACAATCACAACTGATCCGTGGCCAGCTCGAACAGCAGCGCATGGAATGGCAGGCGCTGACGGTGCGGCGCAAAACCCTGCAAGACCAGTTGCTGGAAGACGGTTACGACCTGCACGGCGTCCTCGCCACCTTGACTGTCCAGGCCAACGAGAAAGAGGCCGAGGAAGAACTTGAACGAATTGCTGCACGTATTCAAAGACTGGGGGCGATCAACCTCGCTGCCATCGATGAGTATCAGCAGCAGTCCGAACGCAAACGTTATCTGGACGCCCAGGACGCAGACCTGGTGGAAGCCCTCGATACCCTGGAAAACGTGATCCGCAAGATCGACAAGGAAACCCGTAACCGCTTCAAAGATACCTTTGATCAGATTAATAGCGGTTTACAGGCCTTATTCCCAAAAGTTTTCGGTGGCGGCAACGCTTACTTGGAACTGACGGGCGAAGATCTACTCGATACAGGGGTGACGATCATGGCGCGGCCTCCGGGCAAGAAGAACAGCACTATCCATTTGTTGTCCGGCGGCGAGAAGGCCCTGACCGCATTGGCGCTGGTATTTGCTATCTTCAAGTTGAACCCGGCGCCGTTTTGCATGCTCGACGAAGTTGACGCCCCGCTGGATGACGCTAACGTTGGACGGTATGCCCGACTGGTTAAAGAGATGTCCCAGACGGTGCAGTTCATCTATATCACCCACAACAAGATCGCCATGGAGATGGCTGATCAACTGATGGGGGTGACAATGCATGAACCGGGTTGTTCGCGGTTGGTGGCAGTGGATGTCGAAGAAGCGATGGCGATGGTGGACGCCTAGCGGCGAGCTGTTAGTTTCAAGCCGCAAGCTGCAAGTGAGTTGGCTTGAAGCCTGTAGCTTAGGGCTTGTAGCTCTCAGTTGGCGCCTGCTGTAGGAGATTGCCTA
Source organism: Pseudomonas sp. HY7a-MNA-CIBAN-0227 (assembly GCF_040310325.1). Classification (NCBI taxonomy): domain Bacteria; kingdom Pseudomonadati; phylum Pseudomonadota; class Gammaproteobacteria; order Pseudomonadales; family Pseudomonadaceae; genus Pseudomonas; species Pseudomonas sp. HY7a-MNA-CIBAN-0227. The sequence continues at coordinate 174,716 of NZ_JBEOPT010000006.1, forward strand.
TGTTGTCGAAAAGATGGCAAATCGACACAATTTGCGCCAACTGTGTAAAGTTATCTTTGGTCGTGCTAGTTTAATGTCAATTTATAGTATGCGTGGGCAAAACGTCATTCAGAACATAGAGTTGGCGCCACGTTTTAAAGCGGTTTGCACGGTGCTAAACCCCTTATTTTTCAGCATTTTTTATAGAGGCAAGGGATTACATGGAAATCGGTCTGCGCGAGTGGCTGATCGTCATCGGCATTATTGTCATTGCCGGTATTCTTTTTGATGGCTGGCGCCGGATGCGTGGCGGCAAGGGCAAGTTGAAATTCCGTCTGGATAGAAACCTGTCCAATTTGTCGGACGATGACAGCGGTACCGAATTGCTGGGGCCGCCCCGTGTCCTGGATACCCATAAAGAACCGCAACTGGACGAGCACGATCTGCCGTCGATGAACGCTCCCGTTCGGGAGTCAACAGGTAAGCGTGGCAAGCGTGGTGGCGAACCTCACCAGGGCGACCTGAACCTGAATCTCGACCTGGATGGTGGCCCGAGCATCAGCAGCCGCGACGACGATTTTCCGGACGAAGGCCAGCCGAAAAGCAGCCATCGTGAATCGGTGAAGGATCAGCCAGCCGCCGAAGAAGTTCTAGTGATCAGCGTGATCTGCCGTGACGCCGCCGGCTTCAAAGGCCCGGCCTTGTTGCAAAATATTCTGGAAAGTGGCCTGCGTTTTGGCGAGATGGATATTTTCCACCGCCACGAAAGCATGGCTGGCAACGGCGAAGTGCTGTTCTCCATGGCCAACGCGGTCAAGCCGGGCATCTTTGATCTGGACGATATCGACCATTTCAGCACCCCGGCGGTGAGCTTCTTCCTCGGCCTGCCAGGCCCGCGTCACCCCAAGCAGGCGTTCGACGTCATGGTGGCCGCAGCCCGTAAGCTGTCCCAGGAACTCAATGGCGAACTCAAGGACGACCAACGCAGCGTCCTGACCGCCCAGACCATCGAACACTACCGTCAGCGCATCGTCGAGTTCGAGCGTCGTGCCCTGACACAGAAACGCTGAGGCTTACCCCTCGGCGTTGTCGATAGAATAAGCGCACTAACATATTGAGCAGCTTCGGCTGCTCTTTTGCTTTATGAGAGAACACCCATGACCGCCGCCCATACCCGCATCCTCGAACTGCGCGCTGAACTGGATCAGCACAACTACCGTTACCACGTCCTCGACGAACCGAGCATTCCGGACGCCGAGTACGACCGGCTGTTCCACGAGCTCAAGGCATTGGAAGCCGAGCACCCGGATTTGGTAACCCGTGATTCGCCCACCCAGCGAGTCGGCAGCGCGGCGTTGTCAGCCTTCACTCAGGTGCGTCACGAAATCCCGATGCTCAGCCTGGGCAACGCCTTCGATGAAAGCACCATGCTGGAATTCGATCGCCGGGTAACCGAAGGCCTGGACCTGCCGGTGGGTGATCTGTTTGGCGGTGGAGCGGCGGTGGAATATAGCTGCGAGCCAAAGCTCGATGGCCTGGCGGTCAGCCTGCTGTATCAGGAGGGTGAGCTGGTGCGCGGCGCCACGCGTGGCGACGGTACTACTGGCGAAGACATCAGCGTCAACGTGCGCACCGTGCGCAATATTCCGCTCAAGTTGCAAGGCAAGGGCTGGCCGGCGACCCTGGAAGTGCGCGGCGAAGTGTTCATGTCCAAGGCCGGTTTCGAGCGGCTGAACGCCACGCAATTGGAAGTCGGCGGCAAGACCTTCGCCAACCCGCGCAACGCCGCCGCCGGCAGCCTGCGTCAGTTGGACTCGAAGATCACTGCCAGCCGCCCGCTGGAGTTCTGCTGCTATGGCCTCGGCCAGGTGACTGCCGATATCAGTGACACTCATATCGGCAACCTGCAGCAACTGCAAAAGTGGGGCATGCCCATCAGCCATGAGCTGAAGTTGGCCAAAGGTATCCAGGAATGCCTGGACTACTACCGCGATATCGGCGAGCGCCGTAATGCCTTGCCTTATGAAATTGACGGCGTGGTGTTCAAGGTCAACAGCCTCTCTTCCCAGCGTGAACTAGGCTTTCGCGCCCGGGAACCGCGTTGGGCGATTGCCCATAAATTCCCGGCGCTGGAAGAGCTCACCGAGCTGCTGGACGTTGAATTTCAGGTCGGCCGCACCGGCGCCGTGACGCCGGTGGCTCGCCTGAAACCGGTCAAGGTTGCTGGCGTGACAGTGTCGAACGCGACGTTGCACAACATGGACGAAGTGGCGCGCCTGGGCTTGATGATCGGCGACACAGTGATCATCCGTCGTGCCGGTGACGTGATTCCGCAGGTGGTTTCGGTGGTGGCCGAGCGTCGCCCGGAAAATGCCCGTGCGGTGCAGATTCCCGAGCGTTGCCCGGTGTGCGGTTCCCACGTCGAGCGTACGCAACTGGTTAAGCGCAGCAAGGGCAAGGAAACCATCAGCGAAGGTGCGGTGTACCGATGCGTTGGCCGGCTGGCCTGTGGTGCGCAGCTCAAACAGGCGATTATCCATTTTGTCTCTCGACGAGCCATGGACATTGATGGCCTGGGCGACAAGACCATTGAGCAGTTGGTGAATGAGAAACTGATCGGCTCGCCGGCGGACCTGTACAAGCTCAAGTACGAGCAGATCATCGATCTGGAAGGCTTTGCCGATGTCTCCAGCAAAAAACTGATCACCGCCATCGAAAACAGCAAGGCACCGACTCTGGCGCGGTTTATCTACGCCCTTGGCATTCCCGATGTCGGCGAGGAGACCGCCAAGGTGCTCGCTCGCTCCCTGGCCTCCCTTGAGCGCGTTCAGCAGGCGTTGCCGGAAGTGCTGACGTACTTGCCGGATGTTGGCCTGGAAGTGGCCCATGAAATCCATAGCTTCTTTGAAGACCGCCATAACCGGGAAGTCATTGGCGCCTTGCTGTCCAAGGACGAGTGCGGGCTGGAGTTGCAGGAGCAGGGCGACCTGAGCGCCGAGTTTGCGGCGAGTACCACGTTGGGCGGTCTGCTGGACAAGCTGCACGTGCCCTCGGTAGGTCCGGGCGCTGCGCAGAAACTGGCGGACAAGTTTGGCTCCCTGGATGGGGTGATCAAGGCCGATTGGCTGGACATGCGCCAGGCGTTGCCGGAGAAGCAGGCCAAGGCCGTGCGCGATTTCTTCGACATCGAAGAAAATGCCCGCCGGGCGTTGGCCATTGAGCAGCAGCTCAAGGACTTCGGTATGCACTGGCAGAGTGAAAAGAAAGTCGTCGAAGGCTTGCCTGAAGCGGGGCACACCTGGGTGCTCACCGGCTCCCTGGAGCTGATGAGTCGCGATGTCGCCAAGGAGAAGCTGGAAAGCCTTGGCGCCAAGGTGGCGGGTTCGGTGTCGGCGAAAACCCATTGCGTGGTAGCGGGGCCTGGGGCGGGCTCGAAGCTGGCCAAGGCCAGCGAGCTGGGGTTGAAGGTGTTGGATGAAGAGGCGTTCGTGGGGTTTTTGGCCAGGCACAACATCACCGTCTGATGTCTTTTGTTGCGAGGGGGCTTGCCCCCGTTGGGTTGCGTAGCAGCCCCAAAACCCAGCATCGAGTTCTGTCTGAAAAAAACTCGGTGACTTTATTAGGGCCGCTACGCAGCCCAGTGGGGGCAAGCCCCCTCGCTACAGGAAGTCCGCTTGTCACAAGTAATCGGTATTGAATAAAAACTGGAACGATTAGCGCATAACCATGATCTAGTCTTGGCATGTCCCAGGGAGAGATTGCCATGTACCGCTTCTTCGAGCAGCTCAGTTCGCGCATTGCTGCGCCGTTCATGGTCGAGCAGTCGCGCAACAGCAAGGTCTGGCAGTGTCGCTGTGGGCAGTCGCTGTTTTTTCGTAACAGCCAATGCCTGGCTTGTTCGGCATTGCTTGGGTATCAGCCGGAGCAGAGCCGGCTGTCGTCTCTCACGCCTGGGCCGTACGCTGGGACGTGGCAGTTGGATGCCGAGCCTGACTGTGGGTTGTTTCGCCGCTGCGCCAACCTCGACACCCCGGCCGCCTGCAACTGGCTGCTGCCCACCGATAACGGCCAAACCTTATGCGTGGCTTGCAGCCTGAACCGCACAATTCCCGACTTGTCGATCCCGGAGAACGCCGAGCGCTGGCGCAAAGTGGAAACCGCCAAGCGCCGTTTGGTGGCGCAACTCATCAGCTTGGGCCTGCAGGTCATTCCCAAGGCGGCCGATGAAGGCGCCGGCCTGGTTTTCGATTTTGTCGGCATCGACCTGGAAGGTAATGCACCCACCACCGGTCATGCCAACGGCCTTATCACCCTCGATATCAAGGAGGCCGACGATGCCCATCGCGAGAGTATTCGCGTGCAGATGCGCGAGCCCTACCGCACCTTGCTCGGTCACTTGCGCCATGAAGTGGGTCATTACTATTGGGATCGGCTGATCGTCAACGATCATTGGTTGGAGCCCTTCCGCCGGTTGTTCGGCGACGAGCGTGCCAGTTATGCCGACGCCCTGGATCATTACTATCAAAACGGCCCGCGCCCGGACTGGCAGCAAACCTGCGTCAGCGCCTACGCCACCATGCACCCCTGGGAAGACTGGGCAGAAACCTGGGCCCATTACCTGCACATGATGGATGCAGTGGACACGGCGCTGGGCTTTGGTATGAGCGCACGGGAGATGGACCTGGACTATCAGCCTTTTCCCCTTGGCACCCTCTACGATCCAGAGCATCCCGGCGCCGTGGCGTTCCTGTCGTTCGTCAATGCGTGGATCGAATTGGCGGCAATGCTCAACGAGCTATCACGCAGCATGGGGCAGCCGGATTTCTACCCGTTCGTGTTGCCACCGGCGGTGATTGCCAAGCTGCACTTTATCCACTTGGTGATCCAGCAAGAGGGTGGCAGGGCGGATGAGGTATTGCAGGCGCAATAACACAGCCGCGGGCAAGTGCTTGAGCCCCAACATTTTTTAATCCGGTGCAACGGTTGTAACTTCCGATCAGATCGGTACAATGGCGCGGCTTGCCGAGAGGCGAGTGTCGTTATGGTGACTCCATCGGTCCCCCCGCAACGATTACCCGTGAACCTGGTCAGAGCCGGAAGGCAGCAGCCACAGCGGGAACATTGTGTGCCGGGGTGTGGCTGGTGGGGTTGCCTCCATAACGTCCGCCCATGAGCGGATGTCGCTACAAAGCCGTACCCTGCGGTAAATCTCAAAAAATACTTTTCAATAACTTCGCTGATGCTCTCTGCGTAGTCATTTTGCGTGTCTGTCGTTTACCCACCGACGCAGCTCGACGGGTGCCTGAGTCAACTGGCGGCGCGTTAGCCGAACGTCTCCCGCAGCAACCCGGCGAATGCATCCCGGGCCAGGTGGCGCTGGGTGTCCTTGTGCCAGAACAGAAGATTGTCGACGGCCGCCAGTTCGTCAAAACGATAGGAAGTGAGCTGGTTGCTCTGTTCGTAACGGGCAAGGATGCCTTCCGGTGCCAGCGCTACGCCAACGCCAGCGCTGACGCAGCCGATGATCGTGCCCCAACTGGCATAGCTGGCGATGGCCGGCTTGATGTCGTGGGGTTTGAGCCAGTTTTCCAGGGCTGCTCGGTAAGGACAGCCCTGCGGCCAGACCAGCAAGGTGCGCCCTGCCAGGTCCCGTGCGTCCTTAATGGGGGCGCTGGTACTGCTTGCGATCAGCACCAGGCGTTCGCTGTAGACCACGCTCTGTTCGAGTTTTGGTCGTTTGGCCCCGGCGGCCACCAGGGCAGCATCGAGGCGATGGTGCTGCAAGTCATCGAGCAATTGCGACCAGGCGCCGGTGACCAGTTCTAGGGTCACCTCTGGATAACGCCGATGGTATTCGGCAAGTAATGGAGGCAGGCGGCCGCTGGCGCTGGATTCCACTGCGCCGATGCGCAATTTGCCGCGGGGGATGGCGTTGCTGTCGACGGCGCGTTTGGACTCCTCCACCAGGGCGAGAATACGCTCGCAGTAATCAAGGAACACTTCGCCTGCAGCGCTGATCGCCAACCCGCGTCCGGCACGAATAAACAGCGCCGTGCCCAGTTCGCTTTCCAGCTGCTTGATGCGCGTGGTGATGTTGGACGGTACGCAGTGCAGTTGCAGGGCGGCCTGGGCCACGCTGCCGGTTTGCGCCACGGCTCTCACCATCTTCAGTTGCGCCAGTTCCATCGCTCAGTTCCAGTGATTACAGAAGTCAGAATCGGTTAATTGTCCTGCGCCTTGCGCAGGGCAAGACTGACGGCGTTCCCATTCTGTTTCTGGACGCCATCGATGAATGCCCCGTCACCCGTAAAGCTTACGCTAGTCACCGCCAGCGTGATCCTCTGTTGGGCCTATTCACCCATCGGTATTCATTTGGGATTGCACAGCTACAGTCCTGGTCAGTTGGCCTTGTTGCGATTTTTGATTGCGTCGGTGTTCATGGCGGGCGTGGCGCTGGTTGTGCGCATTGATCGGCCGCGACTGCGGGATCTGCCGTGGCTGCTGGTGCTGGGTTTTTTCGGGATATTCCTGCATCACCTCTGCCTTAACGTTGGTCAGCAATGGGTCACGGCGGCGGCTTCCAGTGTGTTGGCGCAGTCAGTTCCGTTGTTCAGTGTGTTGGTGGCGTTTTTCTGTTTGAAGGAAGTGGTAAGTGGCTGGCGCTGGGGCTGTGTGTTGCTGGGGCTACTCGGAGTGTTAGTGGTGATCTGGGGCGATCATGGTGTAGGTGAGATCGACCCGCGCGGCCTGCTGATCTTGCTGGCGGCAATCTCCTGGAGTTTCTATTTTGCCATCCAGAAGCACTATTCCCGTCGCTACAGTCCGCTGACCAGCGTGTGCTACACGGTCTGGTCGGGGGCGTTGCTGCTTTGTTTCTATTTGCCCGGCCTGCCTGAGGCCGTGAGCCAGGCGCCGCTGCGGGTCAACCTGGCGGTGCTGGTGCTGGGTGTCTTCCCCAGCGCCCTGGCGTACCTGGCCTGGGCCTTTGTGTTAAAGCACGTTGAGGTCAGTCGCGCTTCGGTGGCCTTGTACCTGGTGCCGCCGGTGGCAATGGTGATGGCAGCGACGATGCTCGGCGAGCAGGTTTCCCTGCGGGTGCTGCTGGGCGGCCTGATCGTGTTGGTCAGTGTCGGCGCCATCAGCCTGGAAGGGCGCTGGCGAAGAAGAGCCAGTAAAGGCGTTGCCCAGCCTCAGCAAGTCTAGGGGGCTGTCCGGTCAGTTCATGTCAGGAGTCTTTAAGAAAAGAGCAGGCAGCGTAAGCTGCCTGCTCTTTTTATTACGGACGCTTCTGTTACGAGCTCTAAGGCTTGGACAAGGCCTGGTCTACCGCCGCAATCAGCTTTCCCAGATCATTCGGGGTGGCTTTTTGAATGACACCAAACAGATAAGCGCGCTGTTCATCCTCGTCGACCAGGTCTGCGAAAAAGACTTTCAGCTTCACTTCCAGCGCCTCTGCGAACAAGAACAGAGCCTCCACGCTGGGTGTATAGGTGCCGGTTTCGAAGCGGCTGATGGTTTTAGGGTCAAAACCGGTTTTTTCACCTAGTTCAGCCTGAGTAAGCCCTGCGACCTTGCGGTAACGTCTGATGGCTGGACCCAAACTTGAAATGTGCATCGCTCAATTCCCATTTAGAATCAAGAACTTAACGATAAATATTTGGATTAGACAACCGCTTGTACCATCACCTTTTCTTGCAAAATGTGATGTAATTCGTAGAATCAACATTTAGGACAAGTATTTAGTGGTCTCGTTTCAGAAGGCAGGTTTATGAAACAGGAAATCATTGTGCTCTCCTCGTTCACATAAATCGGACGCTTGGCAGGGACTTTAACGTCGCTCGTCAGCGCCACGCAGCATCCCGCCTCCCGTGCCAGATACCTGAATTCAAGCCTAGTTGATCTTCGTCGAATCAACGGTGAATCGCTGGGCAAAATCTTGGGTTTTCCGTCGATTGTGGCCAACTCGCCGATTGACGGCACAGCCTGTCTGGAAATACGAATCCGCCTGCGGGGCCTACCCGGCCGTCGGCAGAGCGATCGAACGCTGTCCATGGAGCTTTAACGTGCGTCTCAACTTGCCGGTCACCGCTGTTGAACAGACTTTTGGGGAGCAGCAACGGCTAATTTCCGCAACTGACGTCAACAGCCACATTACTTACTGCAACGCCGAGTTTGCCGCCATGAGCGGCTTTACCCAGGCGGAGCTGATCGGCAGCCCCCACAACCTGGTGCGCCATCCGGACATGCCGCCCGCAGTGTTCGAGCTGATGTGGAGTTACCTCAAGGCCGGTCACAGTTGGATGGGCGCCTGGGCTCAGCAGCGTCTGGGGCGACAGCTCGAACAGATTGTTCAGCACACACCCAACACCTTTTCCGATCCCATCAGTGCGTTGACCTACAGCGATGCGTTGGGCCCGGCTGCGCAGTTGGAAATGATCCTGATCAGCGAAGACGCGCGCTTGAAAACCGCCCTCACGCGCCTCAGCGACCTGGCCAGCCAAATGGCTGAAGCAGCCGCCGATTCCAGCGTGCTGTCGAGCAATACCGAGTCAGCCTTGTTGGAGCAACGCGCCGAAACTGACATGACCGCCGCCGCCATGACCGAAATGGCCGCCTCCATTGCCGAAGTCGCCGTGCATGTGCAGCAGACCGCCGGCGAAGCTCACACCGCCAATACCTTGGCCGAACAGGGCAGCGAGGTGGCCGGGACCTCCCGTGAGGCTATCCAGCTGCTGGCCGGTACCGTCACCCAGATCAACCAGGCTGTCGGCAATCTGGCCGGGCAGACTCAGGAAATTCGCGTGGCCGCGAGCATGATTCAGGCAATCGCCGATCAGACCAATCTGCTGGCCCTCAACGCTGCCATCGAAGCCGCACGGGCCGGCGAGCAGGGTCGCGGTTTTGCCGTGGTAGCCGATGAAGTGCGGGCGCTGGCGGGCAAGACCCGTGAGTCGACCCAGCAGATCCAGGGCATCATTCAGAACCTGCGGGCCGCCGCCTCCCAGGAGCAATCCCACGTCGCCGAGGAAGTTTCGCAACAAATCAACAACGTCGCCGCCACGGTGCAAAAGACAGCGGGCAATGCCAACGCTGCAGTCACCCGTGGCCGGGAACTTGAAAGCATCTCTTCCGGGTTGCGTGCCCTGGTCGAACGGTTCAACCGCTAGCCACCCAGAGCCTGACTCATGGATGAGAAATATCGCAGGGCCGTGGATGCCGCCGCCATTTTTTCCGAGACCGACCTGGCCGGCAGCATCACCTACGTCAATGATCAGTTCTGCAGCCTGTCCGGCTACAGCCGGAAGGAGTTGCTGGGGAAAAACCATCGGATACTCAGCTCCGGATTGCATCCGGCCGGGTTTTTCCAGGGCATGTGGCTCGCCATTACCCAGGGCAAGATCTGGCGTGGGGAAATTTGCAACCGGGCCAAGGATGGCACGCTTTATTGGGTCGACAGCACCATGGTGCCGCTGCTGGATGAGCGCACCGGGCAGGTGCAGAAGTATGTGTCGATTCGCTTTGATGTCAGCGAAAAACGCCAGTTGCTGCACACCTTGCAATGGCGGGTTGGCCACGATGTGCTGACCGGCTTGCCAAACCGCGCCTACCTTTCCGAATTGCTGATCCAGTCCCTGGAGTTTTCCCGCAGCGAGGACATTCCCTTGGCCGTGTGCATGCTCGACCTGGACGGCTTCAAGGCAGTTAACGATGGCTACGGTCACGCGTGTGGCGACCTGCTGCTGGTGGAAGTGGCCAGCCGCCTGCGAGAGATCATCCGTGGTGAGGACGTGGTCGCCCGGTTGGCTGGCGACGAGTTCGTGTTGATTCTGCGTTACGTACGGGATGCCGACGAACTGAACGCCGCCTTGTTGCGTATCCTCAAGTCCATCTCCGAGCCCTATTCGATCCAGGGCCTGGAGATCAACGTGTTCGCCAGCATCGGTGTCACGCTGTTTCCCTCTGATGACGAGGACGCCGACACCTTGCTACGCCACGCCGACCAGGCCATGTACGTAGCCAAGCAGAGCGGGCGTAACCGCTTCCAGCTGTTTGATGTGTCCCTGGAGCAGGAGGTCAAGGCCACCCACCAGACGGTGGAGCAGGTACGCCAGGCACTGGCGGCAGGTGAGTTGTGCCTGCATTACCATCCCAAGGTGAACCTGCGCTGCGGTACGGTGGTGGGTTTTGAAGCGCTGTTGCGCTGGCAGCATCCCGTGCGCGGCCTGGTGTTTCCGGGGGATTTCCTGCCGTTGATCGAGCAGACCGATCTGATTGTCGACGTGGGTGAGTGGGTGATGGACCAGGCGCTGGCGCAGATGCATCAGTGGCAGGGCGCAGGGCACTCCTGGTCGGTCAGCGTTAACATCGCGGCACGGCATTTCCAGCGGGCAGATTTTGTCGACCGATTACAGCAGTTGTTGGCGCAGCACCCCGAGGTTGCACCGCAGATGCTTGACCTGGAAATCGCTGAATCGGTAGCCATCGACAATATCCAGCGAGTCACCCATCACCTGGAAGCCTGCCAGGCGTTGGGGGTGCAGTTTTCCCTGGATGATTTCGGCACGGGTTACTCATCCTTGAGCTACCTCAAGCGGCTGCCGACCCAGACCATCAAGATCGACAAGTCGTTTGTGCGCGACATTCTCCATGACAAGGACGATCTGGCGCTGACCCAGGCCGTGATAGGCCTGGCCCGTGCGTTTGGCCGCGAAGTGATCGCCGAAGGCCTGGAGACCCTGGAGCATGGCCAGTTATTGATGCGCATGGGCTGTGAAGTGGCGCAGGGCTATTTTTTCGCCCGGCCGATGCCGGCTGCCGAGGTGCCGGGGTGGGTAGACGGCTTCTCGCTGTCATCTGCTACGGGGAGTCAGGTGTAGGGCTCGCTGTCCCGGTATACAGCTTGATGATCTCATCAACTTCCCCTGACATTTTCATCCGCCAGAGCGTGCTCAGAATCTCCTGAACCGGGAGGGCAGGGTCGTTGCGCACATAACAGCCCAGGCTTTGTTCCTCTACGACGGCCACTGTATGAAGTCGTTGCGCCACCGGCAGTTTCTGGTTGAAGCGATTCAGTGTCCACTCGTTGATGACCGCGTACTTGAAACGTCCGGCCACCAGTTTTTGCAGCACTTGCTCCTCGTTACGGGCGTCATCGCGCTTGAGTTGACCGCTGGCGAAGCGCGGTTCGAGGGTTGGGTAGCTGTAATTGAGCACCGTGCCGATCTGCTGCGGCGCCAGGCTGCCCAGTTGCACCGACAGCGGCGGCAAATGGGCGCTGACCAGCACATTGCGCTGGACCCACAGCGGGATACTCCAGCTGTAGTCGCCGGACAGATTGCTCAACCAGGCTTGCGTGACATAGCAGCGCACATCGATTTCTCCGTGCTCCATGGCGGGGGTGATGCGCGCCCGGGCCAGGACCTGGAACTGTGCCGGGCGGCCAACCTGGGTCGCCAGGCTCAGCATCAGGTCATACAAAATACCCTGGGTCGGCTGGCCCTGCTCGATTTGCACCATAGGCATGGCCCAGCTGTCGGAAATGGAGAAGCGCAAAGGTGCGGGCACAGCCAGGCTGACGGTGGTGATCATCCATAAGGCGCCCAGGACTACGCGCATAAACTCTCCGGGTTCAGCCCTTAATAGGGCTTGGTTAGACCAGCTTAGTCAGATTAGGCGAGCGTGCCGGATGCAATTTCCCCCTTGCTCCGCTAGCATTACCCGCTTCCGCTTCCCAGTTGCGACGGTTTTCGATGAGTTATCAGGTTCTTGCACGTAAATGGCGTCCGCGCTCGTTCCGCGAAATGGTCGGCCAGACCCATGTGCTCAAGGCTCTGATCAATGCCTTGGACAGCCAGCGGCTGCACCATGCCTACCTGTTCACCGGTACCCGGGGTGTCGGCAAGACCACCATCGCGCGGATCATCGCCAAGTGCCTGAACTGCGAAACTGGTATCACCTCGACGCCTTGTGGCACTTGCTCGGTGTGCCGGGAGATCGACGAAGGGCGCTTTATCGACTTGATCGAGATCGACGCCGCGAGCCGGACCAAGGTCGAAGACACCCGCGAATTGCTGGACAACGTGCAGTACGCGCCGAGCCGCGGCCGCTTCAAGGTCTACCTGATCGACGAAGTGCACATGCTTTCCACTCACTCCTTCAACGCGCTGTTGAAAACCCTGGAAGAGCCGCCGCCCTACGTTAAATTCATCCTGGCCACCACCGACCCGCAGAAACTTCCTGCAACCATTTTGTCGCGGTGCCTGCAGTTCTCCCTGAAGAACATGACTCCCGAGCGGGTGGTCGAGCATTTGACCCACGTCCTCGGTGTCGAGAACGTGCCGTTCGAAGACGACGCCCTGTGGTTGCTGGGCCGTGCCGCCGATGGCTCGATGCGCGACGCCATGAGCCTCACCGACCAGGCCATCGCCTTCGGTGAAGGCAAGGTCATGGCTGCTGACGTGCGGGCGATGCTCGGCACTCTCGATCATGGGCAAGTCTTTGACGTGCTGCACGCGCTGATCGAAGGCGATGCCAAGGCCTTGCTTGAAGCTGTGCGCCATCTGTCCGAGCAAGGCCCGGACTGGAATGGTGTGCTCTCGGAAATTCTCAACGTGCTGCACCGCGTCGCTATTGCCCAGGCGTTGCCTGAAAGCGTCGACAACGGTCATGGCGACCGCGATCGCGTGTTGGCGTTGGCCCAGGCGCTGCCGGCCGAAGATGTGCAGTTCTACTACCAGATGGGCCTGATCGGCCGCCGCGATTTGCCGCTGGCGCCGGACCCGCGTGGCGGTTTCGAAATGGTCCTGTTGCGCATGCTGGCGTTCAGGCCTGCGGACACGGCAGATGCGCCGAGACAGCCGCTAAAGCCAGTGGGGATCAGCCGGGCCACAGTTGATTCCGCCAAACCAGTGGCTGGCGCGGCGGTTGTCGCGCCAGTGGTTGCGCCAAGTATTGCGGCGCCGGAGGCTGTGGCACCTGCACCTGCACCTGCACCTGCACCTGCACCTGCAGAGCCGGTGGCGCCTGTTGTCGTGCCAGAGCTGATTGTCGAGCCCGAGCCGTTGCCCGTGGTCGATCTGCCCTGGAACGACCCTATAGAGGCGGTAATCGAGCAGCAAGCGGCCGTCGAGCCTGTGCTCGAAACCACCGGCGAGCAGCCCGATCTCACGCCGATGCCGACGCCAACTCCGGACAGCATGGTGCCGGATGCGTCGGAATGGGCTTCGGCCCCCGTGCCCGAACCGACCATCGCCGACGTGGACGCGGCTACGCCGGGCGTCGACCTGGATGACGAACCGCCGCTGGACGAAGACTACATCGAGCCAGACATGGACTCGGCCTACAGCTATCTGGATGACCTGGCCAGCGAACACGCCGCCGAGCCGGCCCCAGAGCCCGAGCCGGAACCGGCGGCGATGCCGGCTACCGGCCTGGCGCTGCAATGGCTGGAGTTGTTCCCGAAACTGCCGATTTCCGGCATGACGGGCAGCATCGCCGCTAACTGCACCTTGATCGCTATTAATGGTGACCACTGGCTGCTGCACCTGGACCCGGCCCACAGCGCGCTGTTCAACGCCACCCAGCAGCGTCGATTGAACGATGCCCTGAACCAGTACCACGAGCGCACCCTGACGATCAGCATCGAGCTGATCAAGCCCGAGCAGGAAACCCCGGCCCAGGCCGGTTCCCGTCGCCGGGTAAACCGCCAGCGCGAGGCTGAAGAGTCGATCCAGGCTGATCCGCTCATCCAGCAGATGATGCAGCAGTTTGGCGCCGTGGTTCGCCACGATACTATTGAACCTGTCGAAGCCCCGGTAACCCAGGTTTCATAAGCTGGGGCTAATAATTGATCCACGTACTTTTGAGGTGATTCCCATGATGAAAGGTGGCATGGCCGGCCTGATGAAGCAGGCGCAGCAGATGCAGGAAAAGATGGCCAAGATGCAGGAAGAACTGGCCAACGCCGAAGTCACCGGTAAAGCCGGCGGCGATATGGTCAGCGTGGTAATGACCGGTCGTCACGACATCAAGCGCGTGACCATCGACCCAAGCGTGCTGCCAGGTGTGGGCGAAGACGATCTGGAAATGCTCGAGGCTCTGTTCGCCTCGGCGGTCAACGACGCCGTGCGCAAGATCGAAGCCAACAGCCAGGACAAAATGTCCGGGGTGACCGCTGGCATGCAACTGCCGCCGGGTATGAAACTGCCGTTCTGATTGGCGCGCGTGAACATGAAAATGCCAGGCATCGTGCCTGGCATTTTTTTTGCTGTGTAGATTGGCAGGGCCTGTCTATTGCGCAGCTGTCGAGTGAAACGAGGTTGCTCGGGGGCGACTTCGGTGCCTAGCTTGATTGCAGTGGTGTGGCCAACGTAGCCTTGCTGGGGCTCGACAACTGTACGCAGTTTTGTCGAACCTCGATGCCCTGGTCGGTGTCTGCACCCTATACCGTTGAATTTACTCACCGATAAAGGAGCCTCACTGATGACCGAAGCCCTGACCCTCAACCAGCGCATCGTTCTGGTCTCCCGCCCCCAGGGCGCGCCTGTACCAGAGAATTTTCGCCTGGAACGCGTGACCCTGCCGGATTTGGCCGATGGCCAGGTCCTGCTCAAGACGCTGTTCCTGTCCCTGGACCCCTACATGCGCGGTCGCATGAGTGATGCGCCGTCTTACGCGGCTCCCGTGGAAATCGGTGAGGTGATGACCGGTGGCGCTGTCAGCCGTATCGAACAGTCGCGCAACCCGAAATTCGAAGTGGGCGACCTGGTAGTAGGCTCCACCGGCTGGCAAAGCCACAGCATCTGTGATGGCCGCAATCTGATGCCGGTGCCCAATGGCCTGGCCAGCCCGTCCATGGCCTTGGGTGTGCTCGGCATGCCTGGCATGACTGCGTACATGGGCCTGACGGACATCGGCCAGCCCAAGGCTGGGGAAACCCTGGTGGTGGCGGCTGCGTCCGGCGCGGTGGGTTCGGTGGTCGGCCAGGTGGCCAAGCTCAAGGGCTTGCGCGTGGTCGGTGTGGCGGGCGGAGCGGATAAGTGCCGCTATGTGGTGGACGAGTTGGGCTTTGATGCCTGTATCGACCACAAGAGCGAGCATTTCGCCGATGAACTGGCCCAGGCCTGTTTCAACGGCGTGGACATCTACTTTGAAAGCGTCGGCGGCAAGGTGTTCGATGCGGTGGTGCCGTTGCTCAACCCCAAGGCGCGGATTCCTCTGTGTGGCCTGATCGCCGGCTACAACGCTCACGAAGCGCCCAGCGGTCCCGATCGGTTGCCGGCGCTGCAGCGCACCTTGTTGACCAAGCGCGTGCGGATTCAGGGTTTTATCGTGTTCGACGACTACGGCGACCGCCAGCCTGAATTCCTCAGCGCCATGGCGCCGTGGGTGCGCGATGGCAAGATCAAATTCCGCGAAGACGTGGTCGACGGCCTGGAGCAGGCGCCCGAAGCCTTTATCGGTTTGCTGGAAGGGCGCAATTTCGGCAAGTTGGTGGTGCGTGTTACAGAGGATTGAGCATTTGACGCTAATCCGGGGCGCGGGTATAAACCGCGTCTCGTTGTTTTGTCGGACCTTTCCCTCATGAGCTTCAGCCCCCTGATTCGTCAACTGATCGACGCTCTGCGCACTTTGCCAGGCGTCGGCCAGAAAACCGCCCAGCGCATGGCGCTGCAACTGCTGGAGCGTGATCGCAACGGTGGCTCCCGACTGGCCCTGGCTCTGAGTCAAGCCATGGAAGGTGTGGGCCATTGCCGTCAATGCCGCACCCTCACCGAAGAAGAACTCTGCCCGCAATGCGCCGACCCGCGTCGCGATGACACACTGCTGTGCGTGGTCGAAGGACCGATGGACGTCTATGCCGTGGAGCAGACCGGTTATCGCGGCCGTTACTTTGTGCTCAAGGGCCACTTGTCTCCGCTGGATGGCCTAGGCCCGGAGGCTATCGGTATTCCGCAGTTGGTAACGCGGATCGAACAGCAGGGCACCTTTACTGAAGTAATCCTGGCCACCAACCCCACGGTGGAAGGCGAAGCGACCGCTCACTACATCGCCCAACTGCTGGCCAACAAAGGCCTGATCACCTCGCGCATCGCCCACGGTGTACCGCTCGGTGGCGAGTTGGAATTGGTGGATGGCGGCACCCTGGCGCACTCGTTTGCCGGGCGCAAGCCTATCGTTCTTTGATGCTTTCAGTGTAGGAGCGAGGGCCCTACAGCATTGCATGCTTGAAAACCAAGCAAGCGCTTGGTAAGTTCGCTCCACCTCTGCGTGGAGCTTGCCGATGCCTGCCTATCAGGAATACTTCGATTCCAGCCACCAATTGGTTCGCGACAGCGTACGCCGTTTCGTCGAGCGCGAAATTCTGCCGGGCATCGAGCAATGGGAAGAAGCCGAAAGCTTTCCCAAGGCGTTGTACCTCAAGGCAGGCGCGGCGGGGATTCTCGGCATAGGCTATCCCGAAGCCCTGGGCGGTAGCCATGAAGGTGACCTGTTCGCCAAGGTCGTCGCCAGCGAAGAGCTGATGCGCTGCGGCTCTGGTGGGGTAGTGGCGGGGTTGGGCTCGCTGGATATCGGCCTGCCGCCCATCGTTAAATGGGCCCGGCCCGAGGTGCGAGAGCGTGTGGTGCCCCAGGTGTTGGCCGGTGAGAAGATCATGGCCCTGGCCGTCACCGAGCCCGCTGGCGGCTCCGATGTGGCTAACCTGCAAACCCGTGCGGTACGCGAGGGTGATTATTATCGGGTCAGTGGCAGCAAAACCTTTATCACCAGTGGCGTGCGTGCCGATTTCTACACCGTTGCGGTGCGTACCGGTAGCCCAGGTTTCGGTGGTATCAGCCTGCTGCTGATGGAAAAGGACACCCCTGGCTTCACCGTCGGCCAGCCGCTGAAAAAAATGGGCTGGTGGGCGTCGGACACGGCCGAGCTGTTCTTCGATGATTGCCAGGTGCCTGTCGGCAATCTGATCGGTGCCGAGAACATGGGCTTTGCCTGCATCATGGGCAACTTCCAGAGTGAGCGCCTGGCCCTGGCCTTAATGGCCAACATGACCGCGCAGCTGGCCCTGGAAGAAAGCCTGAAATGGGCTGCCCAGCGCGAAGCCTTCGGCAAGCCCATCGGCAAGTTCCAGGTGCTCAAGCATCGCCTGGCGGAAATGGCCACCGCCGTCGAAGTCTCCCGGGAATTTACCTATCGCCAGGCGGCGAAGATGGCCGCAGGCAAGAGCGTGATCAAAGAGATTTCCATGGCCAAGAACCTCGCCACCGACACCGCCGACCGCGTGACCTACGACGCGGTGCAGATCCTCGGTGGCTTGGGTTACATGCGTGGCAGCCTGGTGGAGCGGCTGTACCGCGACAACCGCATCCTGTCCATCGGCGGGGGAACCCGGGAAGTGATGAATGAAATCATCAGTAAGCAGATGGGGTTGTAACCGGATTATTTGTCCGTCAACGCAAACTGCGTCAAGCAAAACGTCGGGATACCCATGTCTTCCAACCTCTGCGAGCCACCCAGCTCCGGCAGGTCAATAATCGCCGCTGCTTCGAAAATCCGCGCGCCCATGCGTCGTGCCAGGTTGGCCGCGGCGATCAGGGTGCCGCCGGTGGCAATCAGGTCATCGAACATCAGCACCGAATCCCCTTCACACAGGCTGTCGGCATGGACTTCCAGGAAGGCTTCGCCGTATTCGGTCTGATAACCCTCGCTCAACACGTCTGCCGGCAACTTGCCCTGTTTACGGAACAGGATCAGTGGTTTGTTCAACTGATAGGCGATGATCGAACCGATCAGGAACCCGCGAGCATCCATCGCGCCGATGTGGGTGAACTCAGTTTCGACATAGCGGTGAACAAAGGTATCGGCTACCAGGCGCAAGGCCTTGGGCGACTGGAACAGCGGCGTGATATCGCGAAAGATCACCCCAGGCTTGGGGAAGTCGATAACTGGGCGAATCAGGGATTTGATGTCGAACGAATCGAAGACCATCGTCGAGGAGTCCTGGGAGGCAAGCGGACCCGCAGTATACCTGCGGCCTCGCCGGTTGGCGCGACCGCAAGTGTCTGGATCAGCCGTCGAGCGAACCACCGGCCAGCGCACAGAGCTGGATCGGGTCGAGGATATGCACTTCCTTGCCCTCGGCGGCGATCAGTTCGTTCTGCTGGAAGCGGGTGAATACGCGGGATACGGTTTCCACCGCCAGGCCCAGGTAATTACCGATTTCGTTGCGCGACATGCTTAGGCGGAACTGGTTGGCCGAGAAACCACGGGCACGGAACCGCGCCGACAGGTTGACCAGGAAGGTGGCGATCCGCTCGTCGGCGGTTTTCTTCGACAGCAGCAGCATCATTTGCTGGTCGTCACGAATTTCCCGGCTCATGACCCGCATCAGTTGGCGGCGCAATTGCGGCAATTGCAGGGCCAGCTCATCGAGACGATCGAAGGGGATTTCACACACCGAAGTGGTTTCCAGGGCCTGGGCCGACACCGGGTGAATCTCGGTGTCCATGCCCGACAGACCGACCAGCTCGCTGGGCAGGTGGAAACCGGTGATTTGCTCTTCGCCGCCATCGCTCAGGCTGAAGGTCTTCAAGGCGCCGGAGCGAACGGCATAAACGGAATCGAACTTGTCACCCTGGCGAAACAGGAATTCACCTTTTTTCAGTGGGCGACCACGTTTAACGATGTCGTCCAGCGCATCCATGTCTTCCAGATTCAGCGAAAGTGGCAAGCAAAGCGGCGCCAGGCTGCAGTCCTTGCAATGAGCCTGGCTATGAGCGCGCAGTTTAACTGGCTCGGACATTTCTTAAATCCTTGTGGGAAAACACACATAATGGGTAAGGGTACAGCACTCGGGGGTCTTCAGGCCAGCGTGTACAAAAAACCAGCAAGGATGTAAAGATTATCCGCCAGCGGCCGATGTACTGCTATTAGCCCAAGAGCCAGGAGGCTCAATACATGCTTTCCATCGGTGGCAATCTCGCAGCCCGCACAAATGTTCAGACCCTGCCTGAGCCGAAAAAAGACAGCGTCGCAAGCGATGCGCCCGAGACGACTCTGCTCAGTGAACCCAAGGCGGTAGAGGGCGTGACCGTGACTTTTTCCGGGGCTTCGCTGAACGCTGCAGCCGCCGAGAAAGCCGCTAACGAGGATATCGACGACAGCGGGCTGGCGGATAACGTCAAGCAGTTGCTGAAGATGATCCGTCAACTCAAACAGCAGATCGTAGAAAAACAGGCGGAAATGGCGGCAGTGATGGCCGACAAGAGCCTTAGCCCTGATCAGGCCCAGGCCCGGCTAGGTGGCCTGCAAACAGCATTGAGCGGATTGCAGGCAGGCTTGACGGCGGCCCAGGCGTCCCTGCTCAAGGCGATAAAAGATATGAGTGCCGGTGATGCAGTCAAGACTGCATCTCTATCGATGAGCTAACCCGGATCAGATCACCCGGGAAAAACGCTGCTTATTCTGCTGATCCAGGTAGGCATCGAACACCATGCACACAGCGTGCACCAGCAAGCGCCCTGCGGGCAGCACGCGAATCCCCTGGGCGTCGAGTTCGATCAGGCCGTCACGGGCCATGGCTTCCAGTTGTGGCCACAGTTCGGCGAAATAGCCGCGAAAATCGATTGTGAAGAGCTGTTCGATCTCCTCGAACGCCAGGCTGAATTTGCAGAGCAACCGTTGAATGACTTCCCGCCGCAAACGGTCGTCCGTCGTACAGATCAGGCCGCGACTGGTGGCCAGTTGCGCGCCGGCCAGGGAGTTTTGGTAGTGGCTCAGGTCGCTGCTGTTCTGGCAGTACAGGTCACCAATCTGGCTGATAGCTGACACCCCAAGGCCGATCAGGTCGCAATGGCCATGGGTGGTGTAGCCCTGGAAATTGCGCTGCAAGGTGGATTCTTCCTGGGCGATGGCCAGTTCGTCGTCGGGCAGGGCGAAGTGGTCCATGCCGATGTAGCTGTAGCCGGCGGCGGCCAGTTGCTCGATGGTGTTTTGCTGCATTTTCAGTTTGTCGGCGGGTGCCGGAAGGTCTTCGCTGTTGATCCGCCGCTGGGACAGGAAGCGTTCTGGCAGGTGCGCGTAGTTGAACACCGACAGGCGGTCCGGCTGCAGGCTGATTATTTCGTCCATGGTGTGGGCGAAATGCTCCGGCGTCTGCTTGGGCAGACCGTAGATCAGGTCGATATTGATTGAGCGAAACTGCAAGGTCCGCGCAGCATCGATCACGGCACGGGTTTCTTCCAGGCTTTGCAGGCGATTGACCGCCCGCTGCACATCGGGATCGAGGTCCTGCACGCCGATGCTGACGCGATTGAAGCCCAGTTCACGCAGCAGGCCCATGGTGGCCCAATCGGCTTCCCTTGGATCGATCTCGATGCCGTAGTCGCCGGAATCGTCGTCCAGCAGGTTGAAATGCTGGCGCAGCTTGGCCATCAACTGGCGCAGTTCGTCGTGGCTGAGAAAGGTCGGTGTACCGCCGCCAAAGTGCAATTGCTCCACTTGCTGGTTGGGGTCGAGGTGGCAGGCCACCAGTTGAATCTCCTGCTCCAGGCGTTGCAAATAGGCCTGGGCGCGCCCGCGGTCCTTAGTGATGACTTTGTTGCAGGCGCAGTAGTAGCAAATATTGGCGCAGAACGGCACGTGAACGTACAGCGACAATGGGCGAACGGCCTTTCGGCTGTCGCGCAGGGCGTGGAGTAGGTCGAAGGAGCCGACCTGGCTGTCGAATTGGACGGCGGTGGGGTACGAGGTGTAGCGCGGCCCCGCCAGACCGTAGCGATGAATAAGATCAGTGTCCCAACGAATGGCGTCGAGCATGCGGGCGTTTCCCGGAGTGACTAGTGGGCCGAGTCTAGGGGCTGGGCTGGACAGTCATCTTGATTTGCATCAACGGGGAGCGGCGCTATGCCACATAGCCTTTTAATGGCCCATCAGCCAGTGCTGGTGGGGGCCGGGCAGCGTCCAGACTCCGAACAGGATCACCAGCAAGCCACCCGTCATGCGCACGCTGCGTTTGCGCAGCAGGGCGGTTACCCGCTCGGCCGCGAGTCCTGTGGCCAGCAATACCGGCCAGGTGCCGAGGCCGAACGCCAGCATCAGCAGGCCGCTGTCCAATGCATTGCCCTGGCTGGCCGCCCACAGCAAGGTGCTGTAGACCAGCCCGCACGGCAACCAGCCCCACAGCGCGCCCAGCAGCAAGGCGCGGGGTAGGCTCGACACCGGCAGCAAACGGTTGGCAATCGGCTGGATATAGCGCCACAGGCCGCGACCGAGGCTTTCGATGCGAGTCAGGCCGCTCCACCAGCCAGCCAGGTACAGGCCCATGGTGATCAGCAACAGCCCGGCGAGGATACGCATGAACATCGCTGCCGGGCTGTTGGCCACCGCCCAGCCCGCCAGGCCGATCAGCACGCCTGCCGTGGCATAGCTGAGAATTCGCCCCAGATTGTAGGCCAGCAACAAGCGAAAGCGCCGGCTGCGCTGCTCCTTGGGGATCGCCAGGGTCAGCGCGCCCATCAGGCCACCGCACATGCCCAGGCAATGACCGCCGCCCAACAGACCGAGGATTAGCGCTGAAACCAGTAACGGCGCCAGTTCAAGCATGGGGTGGGTCTTTGGGTTTGGCGGTTTGATCGGTGGTCGCCGGGCGATTGGCCTCATCGACCCCGGCCAGGTGATTGGGGTCCTGGTCGTCGAACAGCACGGTATGGGCCGGGCCGTCGAGGTCATCGTACTGACCGCTGTCCACCGCCCAGAAGAAGATGTAAATGGCGATGGCCACGATCAATAGCGCCGCCGGAATCATCACGTAAAGAGCTGGCATCTGTACTCCATGCCCACGCGGCTCAGGCCGGCAGCGGACGGGTTACGGGGGCGGGGGCCACGGCTGGCCCGCTCGGCAGGCGAGTCAGGCGCAGGGCGTTGAGCACCACGGTCAACGAACTGAGGGACATGCCAATCGCCGCCCAGATCGGCGTGATCCAGCCGAGGGCGGCAAATGGCAACATGAGGCCATTGTACAGACCGGCCCAGAGCAGGTTCTCAATGATTACTCGACGGGTACGTCGCGCCAGGCTGAAGGCTTGCACCAACGCGTCGAGGCGGTTGGACAGCAGCACGGCGTCGGCACTGGTTTTTGCCAGGTCCGTGGCTGAACCCATGGCCACGCTGATATCGGCGGCGGCCAGCACCGGCACGTCGTTGACGCCGTCGCCGAGCATCAGCACCTTGCGGCCTTCCTTGTGCAGTTGCTGCAGCACTTGCAACTTGTCATCCGGGCGCAGGCCGCCGTGGGCTTCGTCGATACCCAACTCGGCGGCAACGCTGGCGACCATCGGTGAACTGTCTCCTGACAGCAGCAGCGTACGCCAGCCCCGCGCCTTGCACGCGGCCAGCAATGCCGGGGCGTCGCTGCGCAAGCGGTCATCGAGGACAAACCAGGCCAGGGCGCCGTTGTTGTCGCCCAGCAGCAACCATTGCCCGGCTTTATCCGGCGAGGCGGGGATCGGGCAACCACTCAGCGCGCAGACAAAACCCGGCTGGCCTATGCGCAAGCGGCGCTCGCCGACCCGACCTTCGAGCCCCAGGCCCGGCGTACTGAGCACTTCGTCAGCTGCCAGCGGTGCGCGGCCGAAGGCGCGGGCAATTGGGTGTTCCGAACGATTTTCCAGGGCAGCAGCCAGGCCTAGGCACTCGTCACTGTCCAGCACGCTCAGTGGTCGGATTGCGCGCAACGCCAGTCGACCCTCGGTGAGGGTGCCGGTCTTGTCGAAAATAACTGTGTCGATCTGGTTCAGGCCTTCCAACACATGGCCGCGAGTGAGTAGCAAACCCAGTTTGTGCAGGGTGCCGGTAGCGGCGGTCAGCGCAGTGGGTGTCGCCAGGGACAGCGCGCAAGGGCAGGTCGCCACCAGCATCGCCAGGACGATCCAGAATGCCCGCGACGAATCCAGTTCCCACCACAGCAGGCCGATCACGGCGGCGGCAATCAGCGAGCACAGCAGGAACCATTGGGCGGCGCGGTCGGCGATTTCCGCCAGCCGGGGTTTCTCCGCCTGGGCTCGCTCCAGCAGGCGCACGATGGCTGACAGGCGCGTGTCGTGGCCCAGGGCGCGGACTTCCACGGTCAGTGCGCCTTCGACGTTCAGGGTGCCAGCGGTAACGGCGTCGCCAATTTGGCGAGGCTGCGGCAGGTATTCGCCGGTCAGCAGGGATTCGTCGATGCTCGACTGGCCGTCGAGGATCACCCCGTCCGCCGGCAGGATTGCCCCCGGGTGTACCAGCACTCGATCGCCAAGCGCCAACTCTCGGAGCAGGATGCGTTCGCTCTGGCCATCGCCGCTTAGACGCAGGCACGACGCAGGCAGCAGGTTGACCAACTGCGCCGTAGCGGCGGCAGTGCGCTCCCTGGCGCGACGCTCCAGGTAGCGCCCGGCCAGCAGGAACAGGGCGAACATGCCGACAGCATCGAAATACAGTTCGCCAACGCCGGTAATGGCGGTCCAGATACCCGCCAGGTACGCGCCGCCGATAGCCAGGGAAACCGAGACATCCATGGTCAGGTGGCGGGTACGCAGGTCGCGCATGGCGCCCTTGAAAAACGGCGCACAGCTGTAGAAAACGATGGGCGTGGTGAGAAACAGCGCGACCCAGCGCAGGATGATGTGCAACTCCGGGCTCAGGTCGATGTTGAATTCCGGCCAGGTGGCCATGGTTGCCATCATCGCCTGGAACCACAGCAGCCCAGCCACACCCAGTTGACGCAGGGCCAGGCGGTTTTCGCTGGCCAGTTGCTCGGCGGCGCGGTCGGCCTGATAAGGGTGGGCGGCGTAACCGATGTGGCGTAGTTCGCTGAGCAGTTGGCTCAACGGTAATTGCGCGTCTGCCCAGCGCACCTGCAATCGGTGGTTGGACAGGTTTAGCCGGGCCTCGGCCACAGCGGGCAGGCTACGCAGGTGTTTTTCGATCAACCAGCCACAGGCGGCGCAACTGATGCCTTCCATCAGCAAGGTGGCTTCGGCCAGGTCGCCGTCGTGACGTACGAAAGGTTTTTGCACGTCGGCACGGTCGTACAGCGCCAATTCGTCCACCAACTGCACCGGCAGCGCTTCGGGGTTCGCCGATGCTTCACTGCGGTGCTGGTAATAGCTTTCCAGACCACCAGCGACAATCGCCTCGGCCACGGCCTGGCAACCTGGGCAGCAAAGCTCGCGGGTCTGGCCGAGGATTACGGCGGTGAAGCGGCTGCCGGGCGGGACGGGGAGGGCGCAGTGGTAGCAGGGGGTTGGGGTGGTCATGGTCTGGATCTATGTCGGCTGGGAGGGCCTCATCGCGGGCAAGCCCGCTCCCACATTTGACCGCGATCAACTGTGGGAGCGGGCTTGCCCGCGATGCGCGATGCGCAGGATTTAGTTTTTCAGGTCTTCAGCACCCTGCAACGGTTCGTCACCGAGCATCAAGTCCTTGTCATGGCTGACATCTTCCTCTTCAAACATGCGCCAGGTCTTGCCGTCCTGCATACCCAGCAGCTCAACAAAACGACGACCTTCAACCTTGTCCGTCACTTGGCCAATGTAACGGCCCGGTTCGCTTTCGCTGCGAGCCAGGACGATCTTGCGATCCTTCTCCGGCTGGGTGGGCGAAATCAGGTTCAGCTCCACGGTGGCGGGCTGGCTGTTGCCGCTCAGGCGTAGCTCGACTTCGCCGGTCAGTGCATCCAGGTGCAGGGTGGCGCGCAGTTTCAGGGTTTGGGCCAGCAGTTCGCGGTCCAGAGAGCGGTTGATGCCTTTGCCGGCTTCGTAGTAGTTGTCGTTGACCAGGTTGTCCGGATTGTTCACCGCGATGGTCACCATGGTCAAGGTCAAGGTCACCGAGCAGGCCAGGATACCAATGATGATCCAGGGCCAGAGGTGCTTGTACCAGGGGCTTGCGGCAGTTGCTACGGGCATTGTTCTGCTCTCTTTTAACGAATTTGAGGGCCGATGAATCGGCTCTTGGCTTCAACGTGGACGCTGTCATCGTCGGCATCCTTGAGGATGAACTTGACCTCGTTGGTGCTGGACGGCATTTGCTCCGGCGCGCTCGACAGTTCCACCGGCATGCTGAAGATTTCCCCGGCAGCCACCTTGATCTCGCGTTTGCCTTGCAGCTTGAGGTCCGGCAGGCCGCTGGCGTCCAGCACATAGGTGTGGTCGCGCTGGTCCTTGTTCATGATTTTCAGGCTGTAGACGTTCTCGATCCGCCCTTCGGCGTTTTCGCGGTACAGCACCCGGTCCTTGCTGACGTCGAAACCCACTAGCGAACGCATGAAAAAAGCGGTGGCCAACAGGCTGATCATCGCCAGTAGCACCAGGGCATAGCCGATCAGGCGCGGGCGCAGCTTGTTGGTTTTCTGCCCGGATAGGTTGTGTTCGGTGGTGTAGCTGATCAACCCGCGAGGGTAATCCATCTTGTCCATGATGTTGTCGCAGGCGTCTATGCAGGCCGCGCAGCCGATGCACTCGACCTGCAGGCCGTCGCGGATGTCGATGCCAGTGGGGCAGACCTGCACACACATGGTGCAATCAATGCAGTCCCCCAGGCCCTGGGCCTTGTAGTCGATGCCTTTCTTGCGCGGGCCACGGCTTTCGCCACGGCGCGGATCGTAGGAGACGATCAGGGTGTCCTTGTCGAACATCACACTCTGGAAGCGCGCATAGGGGCACATATAAATGCACACTTGCTCGCGTAGCCAGCCGGCGTTGCCGTAGGTGGCGAGAGTGAAGAAACCGACCCAGAAATACGACCAGCCATCGGCTTGTCCGGTAAAAAACTCGAACACCAGCTCGCGAATCGGCGAGAAGTAGCCGACGAAGGTTATGCCGGTGACAAAGCCGATGAGTAGCCACAGGCTGTGCTTGCTGAACTTACGCAGTAACTTATTGGCGCTCATCGGCGCCTTGTCCAGCTTGATTCGCTGGTTGCGGTCGCCTTCGGTGACCTTTTCGCACCACATGTAGATCCAGGTCCACACGCTTTGCGGGCAGGTATAACCGCACCAGATACGCCCGGCGTACACGGTGATGAAGAACAGGCCAAACGCGGAAATAATCAGGATACCCGACAGCAGGATGAAATCCTGGGGCCAGAATGTCGCACCAAAAATAAAAAATTTACGCTCCGGCAGGTTCCACCAGACGGCCTGATGACCGCCCCAGTTCAGCCACACCGTGCCGAAATAAAGCAGGAACAACCCGGCGCCACCGAGCATCCGCAAATTGCGAAACAGTCCGGTGAAGGCACGGGTGTAGATTTTCTCCCGAGACGCGTAGAGATCGACGGAGTTGCTTGAGTTTTTGGCAGGCGGGGTAACGTCATGTACCGGAATCTGGTTGCTCATCATTGCATCCCACGGCAGTGGAGATTTGCCTCGGCCAGTACGTGCCAGTCGGGGTCAAAATAAGGGTGTTGCAGTGGCGCAATGATACGCCTGTAGTGCTGGCGAACGGGTGCGACCTTTGGTCGCGTTGGGAGAAATCAATTGATGGTGTAAATGACTTGAATCAATTGACAGGTGAAGTATGGACGTTTTTTGGGCGCGCAGGGCTCAATCCTGGATGATTGGCTCGTTGCTCATGGCTGTGCTTCGCTAAAAAACATCACCCTTGCAACTTGAGTGGCTATGGCGTTCCAGAGTAATGGCAAAAAAAACGGCCCCGCCAATTCTCACTGGCGGGGCCGTTTTATATTGCAGCTTGCTTACTTGGCGTCAGCGGCCTTTTCCCCATGGGACAGGCTGTAAACGTAAGCGGCCAGCAGGTGCACCTTGTCGTTGCCTTGCAACTGCTCTTGGGCAGGCATCTGGCCCTGGCGGCCGTAGCGGATGGTCTGCTGCAGTTGGGCGTAGCTTGAGCCGTAGATGAACGCGCCCGGATGAGTCAGGTCAGGCGCGCCCATGGCTGGTGTGCCTTTACCAGCAGGGCCGTGGCAGGCCACGCAGTTGGCGGCGAACAGTTTTTCACCGTTGGCTACGTCAGCCTTGGCGCCTTCCGGCAGCTTGCGGCCGTCGAGCTTGGTCAGTACGAAGCCGGAGACGTCTGCAACGCCTTGCTCGCCAATGACTTCGGCCCAACCTGGCATCACCGCGTGGCGACCCGCCATGATGGTGGTCTTGATGGTTTCCGGCTCGCCGCCCCAGCGCCAGTCGGCGTCGGTCAGGTTGGGGAAACCGTAGGCACCCTTGGCGTCGGAACCGTGGCACACCGAGCAGTTGGAGGCGAACAGACGGCCACCCATCTTCAAGGCTTGCGGGTCCTTGGCCACTTCCTCAATGGGCATGGAAGCGAACTTGGCGAAGATCGGGCCGAACTTGGCGTCCGACCTGGCCATTTCCTTTTCCCACTCGTGTACGCCGGTCCAGCCGCTTTGGCCGTTGGCGAACGGGGTTTGCTTGTCATTGTCGAGGTAGGCGTAGCCTGGCAGCAGGCCTTTCCAGTTGCCCAGGCCTGGGTACAGCACCAGGTAGCCGAGGGCGAAGATGATGGTGCCGACGAACAGCATGAACCACCATTTAGGCAGCGGGTTGTCGTATTCCTCGATCCCGTCGAACGAGTGGCCAACCGTCTCGTCCGTTTGCTCGACGCGCTGACCCTTGCGGGTCGACAGCAGCAGCCAGGTCAGGGCGAAGATGGTACCCAGACTGAGGACTGTGACGTACAGACTCCAGAACGTAGTCATTCTTTGTTACTCCTAGAAGCTTGCTCGACGTGCTTGATGGCTTCGGGATCATCCGCGAAAGGCAGCAAGGTCGCGTCTTCAAACTCTGACTTGCGCTTGGGGTTGAACACCCACAAGGCCAGGCCGATAAAGGCCACCATCACGACAACGGTGCCCAGGCCTCGAATCATCCCGATATCCATTTAGATCACCGTTTGCTTTTGATAATGGTGCCAAGGCCTTGCAGATAGGCCACCAGCGCGTCCATTTCGGTCTTGCCCTTCACGGCATCCTTGGCACCGGCGATGTCTTCGTCGGTGTAAGGCACGCCCAGGGTGCGCAAGACTTCCATTTTTTTCGCCGTGTCCTTGCCGTCGAGCTTGCTTTCCACGAGGAACGGGTACGCCGGCATTTTCGACTCAGGCACCACGTTGCGCGGGTTGTACAAGTGCGCACGCTGCCAGTCATCGGAGTAACGACCGCCGACACGGGCCAGGTCCGGACCGGTACGTTTGGAGCCCCACAGGAACGGGTGGTCCCAGACGCTTTCACCGGCGACCGAGTAGTGGCCGTAGCGTTCAGTCTCGGCGCGGAACGGCCGGATCATCTGCGAGTGGCAACCGACACAACCGTTGGCGATGTAAATGTCTCGGCCTTCCAGTTCAAGGGCGGTGCGCGGCTTCATGCCTTCCACCGGTTTGTTGGTTACGTCCTGGAAAAACAGCGGAACGATCTGGGTCAGACCGCCGATGCTCACGGCGATAACCATGAAGAAGGCCAGCAGGCCGATATTCTTCTCGACTACTTCATGCTTCATCAGTGAGCTCCAACGACAGCGATCTGAGCGGCGGCTTCAGCTTCAGCCGGGGTCGAGGCGCGAACGGTGCGCCAGACGTTGTAGGCCATGAACAACATGCCGCTGGCAAAGAATGCACCGCCGATGGCGCGAACGATGAAACCAGGATGGCTGGCTTGCAGCGCTTCGACGAAGGAGTAGGTGAGGGTGCCGTCATCGTTGATTGCACGCCACATCAGGCCCTGGGTGATGCCGTTGACCCACATCGAGGCGATGTAGAGCACGGTACCGATGGTCGCGAGCCAGAAGTGCGTATTGATCAGGGCAGTACTGTGCATCTGCGCACGGCCGAAGACCTTGGGAATCATGTGGTACAGCGCGCCGATGGAGATCATCGCTACCCAACCGAGGGCGCCGGCGTGTACGTGGCCGATGGTCCAGTCGGTGTAGTGGGACAGCGAGTTGACCGTCTTGATGGCCATCATCGGCCCTTCGAAAGTCGACATGCCGTAGAACGCCAAAGACACCACGAGGAAGCGCAGGATCGGGTCGGTACGCAGCTTATGCCAGGCGCCCGAGAGGGTCATCATGCCGTTGATCATGCCGCCCCAGCTTGGGGCCAACAGGATGATCGACATGGCCATGCCCAGGGACTGCGCCCAATCCGGCAATGCGGTGTAGTGCAAGTGGTGAGGACCGGCCCAGATGTACAGGGTGATCAGCGCCCAAAAGTGCACGATGGACAGGCGATAGGAGTAGATCGGACGCTCGGCCTGTTTGGGCACGAAGTAGTACATCATCCCCAGGAAGCCGGTGGTCAGGAAGAAACCTACGGCGTTGTGGCCGTACCACCATTGGATCATCGCGTCAGTCGCACCGGCGTATGCCGAGTAGGACTTGAAGAAACTCACCGGCAGGGACGCGTGGTTGACGATGTGCAGCATCGCCGTCACGACGATAAATGCGCCGTAGAACCAGTTGCCGACATAGATGTGCTTGGTCTTGCGCTTGACGATGGTGCCGAAGAACACGATGGCGTAGGTCACCCAGACGATCGCCAGAAGAATGGCAAGGGGCCATTCCAGTTCCGCGTATTCCTTGGTGGTGGTGAAACCCATTGGCAAGGTGATGATGGCGCCGACGATGACCGCTTGCCATCCCCAGAAGGTGAACGCGGCGAGGCTGTCGGAAATCAGTCGCGTCTGGCAGGTTCGCTGCACGACATAGTAGGAGGTGCCAAGCAGTGCACATCCGCCGAAGGCGAAGATCACCAGGTTGGTGTGCAGCGGGCGTAGGCGTCCAAACGTCGTCCATGGCAGGTCGAAGTTCAACTCCGGCCAGACCAGTTGCGAGGCGATGAAGACACCGAGCCCCATGCCAAGGATCCCCCAGACCACCGTCATGATGGCGAACTGGCGGACTACCTTATAGTTATAAGCAGTCGGACTGATTGCTGTGCTCATTCTAAGGTTCCACGGTTTAGGTGTTTTATTAGGATAAAAATCGGCCGCAAGTATGTAGAAAGCGGGGATCCATTGCAACGCAACCTGACATGCGTCAAGGCGTTCCGAACCAGATTCTGCGCCCTTTCCATGTTTGGCGTAAGGACAAAATCCATAATGAAAAATTGATGAAGTGGACAGGAAAATAGGAGAGTCGAAGGTGCTTGTAACGAAGAGTGTGTAAACAAGCTGTTCAGGTGACGAATGGTCAGTGGCGCGACAGCCGGTAACTACCAGCCTTTGCGCCTGTCATAGAGCAGAAATGTCTAACCCATCGAGTGCAAGTCGGCCTGCGACCGGCCAATGCCGGTCCACTGTCGAAACAAGCGTAGACCCGAATGGCAGGAGGGGGAAGTTGTGCTTTGGGAGGGTGTGACAATAGGGCGCAGTCGCGCGGCTTCAAGCTTTAAGCTGCAAGCAACAAGTTTGAAGCGGGAAGGTGTAGGGCGTGGCTGTTGAAAGCAGCTGCAAGATCCAAGTTTTGGGCTCTTCTCTTGCAGCTTGCAGCTTACTCCTGCTTCTGAGACAGGCTATAGACGTACGCGGCCAGCAAATGCACCTTGTCATTGCCTTGCAGCACTTCCTGCGCCGGCATCTGGCCCTGGCGGCCGTGGCGGATCGTCTGTTGCAACTGCGCCAGGCTGGTGCCGTAGATGAAACCGCCTGGCTGCGTCAGGTTCGGCGCGCCCATGGCTTCAACGCCATGGCCATCAGGACCGTGGCAGGCGACGCACGTAGTGCTGAACGCCACCTGGCCGGCCGCCATGTCGAGATTGCTGTCAGCAGGTAATGGCAGCTTGGCCAGATCGTGACGCACGTAGGCGGCAACGTTCTTGACCCCGTCTTCGCCCAGCACTTCACCCCAGGCCGGCATGGCAGCGTGACGACCGCTCATGATGGTGAGCTTGATCGCATCCGCCGAACCGCCCCAGCGCCAGTTGTTGTCCGCCAGGTTGGGGAAGCCGTAGGCGCCCTTGGCATCGGAGCCGTGGCACACCGCGCAGTTGGAGGCAAACAGGCGACCGCCCATTTTCAGCGCTTGCGGGTCTTTGGCGACTTCTTCCACGGGCATGGCTGCGAATTTGGCGAAGATAGGCCCAAACTTGGCGTCGGCCTTGGCCATTTCCTTGTCCCATTCCTTGGTCTGGGTCCAGCCGTCTTCATAGCCCGGCAACACGCCTTTCCAGTTGCCCAGGCCCGGATAGAGGATCAGGTAGCCGACGGCGAACAACAAAGTCCCGGCGAACAACATGAACCACCATTGGGGCAGGGGATTGTCGTACTCCTCAATCCCGTCGAAGGCGTGGCCCATGGTCTGGTCGACGCTGCCCTTGGTTTCGCCCTTGCGGGTACCAAACAACAGCCAGGTCAGGCCGATCAGGCTGCCGATGGTCAGTACACAGATCCATGTACTCCAGAAGGTAGTCATGGCCGAATGCTCCTTGTTACAGGCTCTTCGTGAGCGTCGGATGGGGTGCCGGTGGTGTTTGGCAACGGTTCATCGGCAAATGGCAGCAGGCAAGCCTCGGCGAACTCCGGGTTGCGCTTGGAGTTGAACACCCATAGCGACAGGCCGATGAAGGCAATTGCCACCACCAGCGTGCCGAGGCCGCGGATCATTCCGGTATCAAGTTCAAAACCCATGGTTCACCTCTTGCTCTTGATTGCAGTGCCGAGCACTTGCAGGTAGGAGACGAGTGCGTCCATTTCGGTCTTGCCCTTGAGGCTGTCCACGGCGGCGGTGATGTCCGCGTCGGTGTACGGCACGCCGAGGGTGCGCATGACCTTGAGCTTGGTTTCGGTGTGGCTGTTGTCGACCTGGGCGGTGACCAGCCATGGATAGGCCGGCATCTTCGATTCCGGCACCACGTTGCGCGGGTTGTACAAGTGCGCGCGGTGCCAGTCGTCCGAGTAGCGTGCGCCGACGCGAGCCAGGTCCGGCCCGGTGCGCTTGGAACCCCACAGGAACGGGTGATCCCAGACGCTTTCGCCGGCGACCGAGTAGTGACCATAACGCTCGGTCTCGGCACGGAACGGCCGGATCATCTGCGAGTGGCACTGTACGCAGCCTTCACGGATGTAGATGTCGCGACCTTCCAGTTGCAGCGCGGTGTAGGGCTTCATGCCTTCCACCGGTTTGTTGGTAACGTCCTGGAAGAACAGCG
Source organism: Pseudomonas sp. HY7a-MNA-CIBAN-0227 (assembly GCF_040310325.1). Classification (NCBI taxonomy): domain Bacteria; kingdom Pseudomonadati; phylum Pseudomonadota; class Gammaproteobacteria; order Pseudomonadales; family Pseudomonadaceae; genus Pseudomonas; species Pseudomonas sp. HY7a-MNA-CIBAN-0227. The sequence goes on from NZ_JBEOPT010000006.1 coordinate 206,848, forward strand.
GGACGATCTGCGTCAGGCCGCCGATGCTCACGGCGAGCACCATCAGCAGCATCAGCAGGCCGACGTTCTTTTCAATAATTTCGTGTTTCATGACTGACTCCTCAGGCCATCTGCGCCGCAGCGGCGACTTCGGCAGGTTGTGCTGCCCGCACGGTGCGCCAGGTGTTCCAGGCCATCAGAAACATGCCGCTGAGGAAGATTGCACCGCCCACCAGCCGCACGACAAAGCCTGGGTGGCTGGCCACCAGGGTTTCGACGAAGGAGTAGGTCAGGGTGCCGTCTTCGTTGATTGCACGCCACATCAGGCCCTGGGCGATGCCGTTGACCCACATCGACGCGATGTAGAGCACGGTGCCGATGGTGGCTAGCCAGAAGTGCGCGTTGATCAAGCCGAGGCTGTACATCTGCTCGCGACCGAAGATTTTCGGGATCATGTGGTACAGCGCGCCGATGGAAATCATTGCTACCCAGCCCAGAGCGCCGGCGTGAACGTGGCCGATGGTCCAGTCGGTGTAGTGGGAGAGGGCGTTGACGGTCTTGATGGCCATCATCGGGCCTTCGAAGGTCGACATGCCATAGAACGCCAGGGAGACCACGAGGAAGCGCAGGATCGGGTCGCTGCGCAACTTATGCCAGGCGCCAGAGAGGGTCATCATGCCGTTGATCATGCCGCCCCAGCTCGGAGCCAGCAGCACCAGCGACATCACCATGCCCAGGGACTGTGCCCAGTCTGGCAGTGCGGTGTAGTGCAAGTGGTGAGGGCCGGCCCAGATGTAAAGGGTGATCAGTGCCCAGAAGTGCACGATGGACAAGCGATAGGAGTACACCGGACGCTCGGCCTGTTTCGGCACGAAGTAGTACATCATCCCCAGGAAGCCTGCAGTGAGGAAGAAGCCTACAGCGTTGTGGCCGTACCACCATTGCACCATGGCATCCGTCGCACCGCCGTACAGGGAGTAGGACTTGGTCAGGCTAACCGGGATTTCCAGGTTGTTGATGATATGCAGGATGGCTACGGTGATGATGAACGCACCGAAGAACCAGTTACCGACGTAGATATGTTTGGTATTGCGCTTCATCAACGTGCCGAAGAACACAATGGCGTAGGCCACCCAGACGATGGTGATCAGGATGTCGATCGGCCATTCCAGCTCGGCGTATTCCTTGGAGCTGGTGTAACCCAGAGGCAAGGAAATCGCAGCCAACAGGATGACCAGCTGCCAGCCCCAGAAGCAGAACGCGGCGACTTTCGGCGCGAACAACTGGGTTTGGCAGGTGCGTTGCACCGAGTAAAAGGACGCTGCAAACAGTGCGCAGCCGCCGAAGGCGAAGATCACCGCGTTAGTGTGCAACGGGCGCAAGCGACCGAAGCTGGTCCAAGGCAAGTTGAAGTTGAGTTCTGGCCATACCAACTGGGCTGCGAGAAAAACCCCGAGCCCCATTCCGACGATGCCCCAGACCACCGTCATAATGGCGAATTGGCGGACCACCTTGTAGTTATAGGCGGTACTGATTGTAGTGTTCATGGTTCCCCATCCACGGTTCAACCGAAGCAGGTGCGACACTTCGGCTGTAGTTATAGGCAGACTAAAAAGCGAGGCAAGCATGGGCAAAGAGCACAAGGCCAGTATTGACGAGGATCAATGGGCGCACTGTGTGCGTGAACATGGCTGGTTATGGGATGTTGCCTCAGGCGCGGTTTCTGGCGACCCGGTGACGCTGATTTTTGCCCATGGCGCCGGCGCGCCGATGGACAGCAGCTTCATGAACAATATGGCTGCGCGCCTTTCCGGCCGTGGCGTCAACGTGTTGCGCTTCGAGTTTCCCTACATGGCCCAACGGCGCCTGGATGGCGGCAGGCGCCCGCCCAACCCGGCCCCCAAACTGCTGGAGTCCTGGCGTGAGGTATATGCCCTGGTGCGACGACATGTCACTGGGCGCCTGGCCATCGGCGGCAAGTCCATGGGTGGGCGGATGGCCAGTATGCTGGCGGATGAAGTGGGGGCTGATGGGCTGGTGTGTTTAGGCTATCCATTTTATGCGGTGGGCAAGCCACAAAAGCCTCGGATCGAGCATTTGTCTGGGTTAAAAACGCACACCTTGATTGTCCAGGGCGAGCGTGATGCGCTGGGTAACCGCCAGGCAGTGGAAGGATATGCGCTATCGCCTAACATCGAGGTGATGTGGCTGGTGGCGGGGGATCATGACTTGAAGCCGTTGAAGGCTTCGGGATTCAGTCATGAACAGCATCTGGAGGCGGCGGCGGTGAAGGTCTCAAGTTTTCTTGGCGGCACTTAGGGCCCCATCGCGGGCAAGCCCGGCGCCCACATTTTGATGTGTGAATCCAGTCAAATGTGGGCGCTGGCTTGCCTGCGATAGCGGTCTAGCGGTTAAACCGCTCTACCAGAGAGTACTGAGTATTGGCGGTATGCGTCAGCTCTTCACTCAACTGCGCCGAGTTCAAAGCCTGCTCCGAAGTCTGATCCGCCAACAGCGCAATGGTGCTGATGTTGCGGCTGATCTCTTCGGCCACGGCGCTTTGCTCTTCGGTAGCGGCGGCGATCTGGGTGGTCATGTCGGTTATATTGGCCACTGCTTCGCTGATACCCACCAACGCCTGATCGGCCTCCATCACCTTCGCCACGCCTTCTTCGGCCTGGCGATGCCCAGCAGACATGGTCTGTACGGCGGTGCTGGCGGTCTGCTGCAGTTTGGCAATCAGGGCATGGATCTGCCCGGTGGACTCGCTGGTACGCTGGGCCAGTTGGCGCACTTCATCAGCCACCACGGCAAAGCCACGCCCCATCTCGCCGGCACGGGCCGCTTCGATGGCCGCGTTCAACGCCAGCAGGTTGGTCTGGTCGGCAATGCCCTTGATCACATCGACCACTCCGCCGATTTCGTCGCTGTCCTTGGCCAGTTGCGTCACGGTCAGCCCGGTTTCCCCGACTACCACCGACAGGCGCTGAATGGCTTCGCGGGTTTCCCCGGCGATATCGCGACCACGTCCGGTCAGGCGATTGGCTTCCTGGGTCGCATCGGCGGTGCGCTGCACGTGGCTGGCGACTTCCTGAGTCGTTGCGGCCATTTGATTGACGGCGGTGGCGACTTGTTCAGTCTCCACCCGCTGGCGTTCCAGGCCGCTGGAACTGTTATGAGCCAGCGTATTGGACTTGCGCGCCTGCTCGTTGAGGTGTTCGGCGGTGTCCTGCAAGCGGGTAAGGCAGGTCTTCAACCGTGCTTCCTGGCTGAGGATCGACATCTCCAGGCGCGCCTGGGCACCACGGCTGTCGGTGTACATCTGCGCGATCAGCGGGTCGGAGGTGGTTTGCTCGGTTAGGTGCAGCAAACGCTTGAGGCCGCGCTGTTGCCAGGACAGGCCGATCAGGCCTAGAGGTACGGAAAGCGCGGCGGCTAGGGCGAAGCCCCAGTGGGAGTCGAACCAGATTCCGATCAGGAAGCTCAACTGGCTGACCAGGATAAACGGCAGCCAGTCCTGCAGCACCGGCAGCCATTTATCACTGCTCGGGATGGCCGACTTGCCCTGGTTGATGCGCTGGTAAAGCGCTTCGGCCCGGCGGATCTGCTCGGCGGAGGGCTTGACCCGAACCGACTCGTAGCCGACCACCTGATTGCCGTCGAAGACCGGTGTCATATAGGCGTTGACCCAATAGTGATCGCCGGTCTTGCAGCGGTTCTTGACGATGCCCATCCATGGCAAGCCTTGTTTGAGCGTGGACCACATGTGTGCAAAAACGGCCGCAGGTACATCCGGGTGACGAACCAGATTGTGCGGGGCACGCATCAGTTCGTCCCGGGAAAACCCACTGATCTCGACAAACGCGTCGTTGCAGTACGTGATCACGCCTTTGGCATCGGTGGTGGAAATCAACCGTTGCTGAGTGGGGAAGGTACGTTCGCGCTGGGTAACGGGTTGGTTATTACGCATGGTTGTTCAATCCACAAGGCTTTGACAGGTTGTCGACCATCGCAGGGTTTTATTTAACTTATTTTTGCAATAATCAGCGCGCCATCACACCGTGGCTCGCAGGTGCTGGCGCGGGCTGCTCTCTTGTGCTGATGTGGCGTTCAGCCAGCAAGCATCGGATAGGGAAACAGTCCGAAATACAGCGGATTCAAGCCAAAAAGCGTGGCAATCGCCGCGCTACCCAGGCTTGAACCGACCGCCACCCATGGCAAAAATGACAACACCGCCTAATAAAGGCGGTGTTGTGTGTAGAACGTGTCAGTTACGAGGCAATCAATTGCCGTAACACATAGTGCAGAATCCCGCCCGCCTTGAAGTACTCGACTTCATTGAGGGTGTCGATCCGGCACAGCACGTCGACCTTCTCGCGGCTGCCATCTTCTCGGGTAATGACCAGCGTCAGGTTCATTCGTGGCTCAATCTGGGCATTGGTCAGCCCGAGAATGTTGATCTTCTCCTTACCGGTCAGCTTTAGCGCCTTACGGTTCTGGTCCAGCTTGAACTGCAACGGCAGCACGCCCATGCCCACCAGATTGGAACGATGAATTCGTTCGAAACTCTCGGCAATCACCGCTTTGACCCCCAGCAGGTTGGTGCCCTTGGCTGCCCAGTCGCGGCTCGACCCAGTGCCGTATTCCTGACCGGCGATGACCACCAGCGGCGTGCCGGACGCCTGGTATTTCATGGCCGCATCGTAGATCGGAATTTTCTCCCCGGTAGGGATATAGATCGTATTGCCGCCTTCCTCACCGCCGAGCATTTCGTTGCGGATGCGGATGTTGGCGAAGGTGCCGCGCATCATCACTTCATGATTGCCCCGGCGGGAGCCGTAGGAGTTGAAGTCCCTGGGCTCGACGCCTTGCTCACGCAGGTAATCCCCGGCGGGGCTGTCGGTCTTGATATTACCGGCGGGGGAGATGTGGTCGGTGGTCACCGAGTCCCCGAGCAAGGCCAAGACGTTGGCGCCCTGGATGTCCTTGATCACCGGCAGCGGGCCGGCAATGTCGTCAAAGAACGGTGGATGCTGGATATAGGTGGAGTCCTTCTGCCACACGTAAGTCGCAGCTTGCGGCACTTCAATAGCTTGCCATTGTTCATCGCCGGCAAACACATCGGCGTATTCCTTGTGGAACATGCTTGTGCTGACCTGTGCCACGGCGTCGGCAATTTCCTGGCTGCTGGGCCAGATGTCCCGCAGGTACACCGGCTTGCCGTCTTTGCCTTCACCCAGCGGCTCACTGCTGATGTCAATCCGCACGCTGCCGGCCAGGGCGTAAGCCACTACCAAGGGCGGGGAGGCCAGCCAGTTGGTTTTTACCAGCGGGTGAACCCGGCCTTCGAAGTTGCGGTTGCCCGAGAGCACCGAGGCCACGGTGAGGTCGGCTTTCAGGATGGCTTTTTCAATCGGTTCCGGCAACGGCCCGGAGTTGCCAATACAGGTGGTGCAACCGTAGCCCACCAAGGCAAAGCCCAGTTCGTCGAGGTACTGGGTCAAGCCGGCAGCGTTGTAGTAGTCGGTGACCACTTTGGAGCCTGGCGCCAGGGAGCTTTTCACCCACGGTTTGCGTTTGAGGCCTTTCTCGACTGCCTTTTTCGCCACCAGCCCGGCCGCCATCATCACGCTGGGGTTGGAGGTGTTGGTGCAGGAGGTAATCGCAGCGATCACCACCGCGCCGTTTTTCAGGCGATAGGTCTGGCCTTCGAAGTCGTAGTCCGTTTCACCGATCATATCGGCATTGCCTACGGCAACACCGCCTCCGCCTTCGCTTTCCAGGCGGCCTTCTTCCTTATTCGTCGGTTTGAATTGCAGGTCGAGGAAGTCGCTGAAGGCTTGGCCGACATCAGGTAGCGATACCCTGTCCTGTGGGCGTTTCGGCCCGGCGAGGCTGGCTTCGACGCTGCCCATGTCCAGGGCCAAGCTGTCGGTGAATACGGGTTCCTGGCCGGCGATACGCCACAGGCCCTGGACCTTGCTGTAGGCCTCCACCAGTTTCACGGTTTCGGCAGGGCGACCGGACAGGCGTAAGTAGTCCAGGGTCACGTCGTCCACCGGGAAGAAGCCACAGGTGGCGCCATACTCCGGGGCCATATTGGCGATGGTGGCGCGGTCGGCCAGTGGCAGGTCGGCGAGGCCGTCACCATAGAACTCGACGAATTTGCCCACCACACCTTTCTTGCGCAGCATTTGCGTGACCGTCAGCACCAGGTCGGTGGCGGTGATGCCTTCCTTGAGCTTGCCGGTTAATTTGAAGCCGATCACTTCCGGGATCAGCATCGACACCGGCTGGCCGAGCATCGCCGCTTCCGCTTCGATACCGCCCACGCCCCAGCCCAAAACGCCGAGGCCGTTGATCATGGTGGTGTGGGAGTCGGTGCCTACCAGAGTGTCAGGGAAGGCGTAGGTGCGGCCGTCCTCATCCTTGGTCCATACGGTGCGGCCGAGGTATTCCAGGTTGACCTGGTGGCAAATGCCAGTGCCCGGCGGGACTACCCTGAAGTTGTCGAAGGCACTTTGGCCCCAGCGCAGGAAGGCATAGCGCTCGCCGTTGCGCTGCATTTCAATGTCGACGTTCTGTTCAAAGGCGCCGGCACTGCCAAACTTGTCGACCATTACTGAGTGGTCGATCACCAGGTCCACCGGCGACAGCGGGTTGATGCGCTGCGGGTCACCGCCAGCCTTGGCCACGGCGGCGCGCATGGCGGCTAGGTCGACCACGGCGGGTACGCCGGTGAAGTCTTGCATCAGTACCCGTGCCGGGCGGTATTGAATCTCGCGGTCGGAGCGGCGCTCCTTGAGCCAGGCGGCCAGGGCCTTGAGATCCGCCCCGGTGACGGTTTTTTCATCCTCCCAGCGCAGCAGGTTTTCCAGCAGCACTTTGAGGGACATAGGCAACTTGTCCAGATCACCCAGGCTCTTGGCGGCTTCGGGCAGGCTGAAGTAGTGGTAGGTCTTGTCGTCGATCTTTAAGGTTTTAAGGGTTCTCAGGCTATCAAGAGATGACATTGAAATGACTCCTTGTGGTCCGCACGGCTACGGACCTGACGGGGCGGGCAGAGCTTCTAACCTAGCCCTGTTTTAAGTAGCTGGCTAATTACTGGACTCTATTGAGAAGTCCAAGGTTCCGAAGTCGGCTATCATGCGCGCGTTTTCATGACAGGCATTGCGATAGCGCAATCCGGTGATCCAGGAGAGTTGATGAACACCCTTTTTATGCACTGCCGGCCGGGATTTGAAGGCGAAGTCTGTTCCGAAATCTCGGAACACGCCGCGCGCCTGAACGTCTCGGGCTACGCCAAGGCCAAGACCGGCAGCGCCTGCGCCGAATTTGTCTGCACCGAAGAAGATGGTGCCAAGCGCCTGATGCACGGCCAGCGCTTTGCCGAGCTGATCTTCCCAAGGCAGTGGGCGCGCGGGGTGTTTATCGACCTGCCGGAAACCGATCGCATCAGCGTAATCCTTGCTCACATGCAAGGCTTCCCGTTGTGCGGCAGCCTGTGGCTGGAAATGGTCGACACCAATGATGGCAAGGAACTGTCGAACTTCTGCAAAAAATTCGAAGGCCACCTGCGCAAGGCGCTGATGGCCGCTGGCAAGCTGGTGGAAGACGCCAGCAAGCCGCGTTTGCTGCTGACCTTCAAGAGCGGCCGTGAAGTGTTCATGGGATTGGCAGAGTCGAACAATTCGGCAATGTGGCCCATGGGTATTCCCCGCCTGAAATTTCCCCGGGACGCGCCAAGCCGCTCGACCTTGAAGCTGGAAGAGGCCTGGCACCACTTTATCCCCCGGGATCAGTGGGACGAGCGCCTGCACAGCGACATGACCGGCGTCGACCTGGGTGCTGCGCCCGGTGGCTGGACCTGGCAACTGGTCAATCGCGGCATGCTGGTGACCGCCATCGACAACGGCCCCATGGCCGAAAGCCTGATGGACACCGGCCTGGTGCAGCATTTGATGGCCGACGGCTTCATCTACACGCCCAAGCAGCCGGTGGACTGGATGGTCTGCGATATCGTCGAGAAACCGGCGCGTAACGCGGCCTTGTTGGAAACCTGGATTGGCGAGGGACATTGCCGTGAAGCGGTGGTCAACCTGAAACTGCCGATGAAACAGCGTTATGCCGAAGTGAAGCGCTTGCTTGAACGCATCGAGGAAGGCTTCAGGGCACGCGGCATTCGCGTGGAGATCGGCTGCAAGCAGCTGTACCACGACCGCGAAGAAGTGACCTGCCATTTGCGCCGATTGGATGTGAAAAAACCCAAGGCCCGGTAAACTGGCGGCCAGTTTCAGGAGTGAGTGATGAGCGACATTTTTGACACCGCCGTCGACGGTATCCTCGACGCCACCGGCCTCCACTGCCCGGAACCGGTAATGATGCTGCACCAGCACATCCGCGACCTGGCGCCTGGTGGTTTGCTCAAGGTCATCGCGACCGATCCCTCGACCCGTCGCGATATCCCCAAGTTCTGCGTGTTCCTCGACCATGAACTGGTGGACCAGCAGGAGCAGGCAGGCACCTACCTGTACTGGATTCGCAAGAAGTCCGTTTAAGCCCTGGCCTGCTCAAAACGAATCCGCTTGCGCGCACTGCGTGTCAGGCGGATCACCAGCATCACTGCTGCACAGCTCAACCCCACGATCAGCCCTTGCCACAAGCCGCTCGGACCACGGGCCTCGCCCAGCCAGTCCGTTAGCCCCAGCACGTAACCCACCGGCAGGCCCACGGCCCAATAAGCGAACAGGGTCAGGATCATGGTCACCCGTGTGTCCTGATAACCGCGCAAGGCGCCGGCGGCCGTGACCTGGATCGCATCGGAAAACTGGAACAGCGCAGAAAACACAATCAGCATCGCTGCTATCTGGATCACCATGGGGTCCGAGGTGTAGATGGTTGCGATCTGCTCGCGAAACAGCAACATCAGGCTGCAAGACAGGCAGGCGTAGGCCAGTGCCGTGCCCATCCCCACGCCGGCGGCAAAGCGCGCTTCACGAGGCTCGCCACGGCCCAGAGCCTGGCCGACCCGTACGGTGACAGCCATGCTCAGGGAGTAGGGAATCATGAACACCAGGGAACTGAAGTTCAGGGCGATCTGGTGCCCGGCCACCACCGTGGCGCCGAGACTGCCGATCAGCAGGGCGATCACCGCGAAGATGCTCGATTCGGCAAAGATCGCAATGCCAATGGGCAAGCCGATGTTCAGTACCCGCTTGATCACCGCCCATTGCGGCCAATCGAAGCGCTTGAACAACTCGCTCGACTGATAGACCGGCGCCCAGTGCGTCCAGGCGGCCAGGCCGAGCATCATCACCCACATCACAATCGCCGTGGCCCAGCCGCAACCGATGCCGCCCATTGCCGGTACGCCGAAATGCCCGTAGATGAACACATAGTTCAGTGGAATATTCAGCGCCAGCCCGCACAGGCCCATGACCATGCTCGGCCGCGTTCGTCCCAGGCCATCACTGAAGCAGCGCAGCACGTAATACAGTGCAATCGCTGGCATGCCCGAGGCGATACCGTGCAGGTAGCCCATGCTCGGCGTGATCAGTTCGGGGTCGACCTTCATTGCATGCAGGATTGGCTCGGCGCTGATCAGCAGCAACAGTGCCGTGATCCCGACCACCAGCGCCAGCCACAACGACTGACGCACCAGCGGCCCGATCTCGCGGTGCTTGCCGGCGCCAAAGCGCTGGGCGACCTTCGGAGTGGTGGCCAGCAGGGTGCCGGTCATCAGCAGGTACACCGGAATCCAGATCGAGTTGCCCAGGGCCACCGCCGCCAGGTCTCTTGAGCTGACACGCCCGGCCATTACCGCATCGACAAAGCCCATGGCGGTAGTCGCCAGTTGCCCGATTATGATCGGTAGGGCCAGGGCCAGCAGGTTGCGCACTTCCAGGCGCACGCGGGCGGGGCGGGTGAGGGTATCAGCTGCAGTGTTCACGTACGTAGTCCAGAAAGGGGGGGAGCGCAGGACGGCGCATTCTACGCCTTGACGCATCGGTCAGGAAAAAACCTGTGTTGTGGATTTGTAAACGGTCTACCTTCCCACCCCTGTACACTGCTGATCCGCGAAAGGAGCCTGCCATGCTGATTGTTGCCGACGAAAATATCCCGCTGCTCGACGCCTTCTTCGAAGCGTTTGGCGAGATCCGACGGGTGCCCGGCCGTTCCATTGACCGCGCCACCCTTGAGCAAGCGGATGTGCTGTTGGTGCGTTCGGTCACTAACGTCAACCGCGCGTTGCTGCAAGGCACGCCGGTGCGCTTTGTTGGGACGTGCACCATTGGCACCGACCACCTGGACCTCGACTACTTCCAGCGGGCCGGCATCCAGTGGTCCAGCGCGCCGGGCTGCAATGCCCGTGGAGTGGTCGACTATGTGCTGGGCAGCCTGCTGACCTTGGCCGAGATCGAAGGAGTGGACCTGGCTCAACGCACTTACGGCGTAGTAGGTGCGGGTGAGGTCGGTGGGCGACTGGTCAAGGTCCTCAAGGGCCTGGGCTGGAATGTGCTGGTCTGCGACCCGCCACGGCAAGTCGCCGAAGACGGTGATTTCGTCAGCCTGGAACAGATTGTCGAGCAGTGCGACGTCATCAGCCTGCACACGCCGCTGAACAAGTCCGGCAATGGCTCCACTTGGCACCTGTTTGATCGTCAGCGTCTGAACCAACTCAAAACCGGCACCTGGCTGATCAACGCCAGCCGTGGCCCGGTGGTGGATAACTCGGCCCTCAAGGACGTGCTGCTGGAGCGCGAAGACCTGCAAGCGGTGCTGGATGTCTGGGAAGGCGAGCCACAGGTGGATGCCGAACTGGCCGACTTGTGTGTGTTGGCAACTCCGCACATTGCCGGTTATAGCCTCGATGGCAAGCAGCGCGGCACGGCCCAGATCTATCACGCGCTTTGTAAACATCTTGGGCAAGCACCGAGCATTCAGTTAAGCGACTTGCTGCCTGAGCCCTGGTTGGCTGAAGTCAGCCTCAATGCCAGCACCGATCCAACCCGGGCCTTGGCCATGTTGTGCCGCAGTGTCTACGACCCGCGCCGCGACGACGCGGATTTGCGTCGCAGCCTTGTGGGAACCTTGGAAGAGCAGCGCAAAGCGTTTGATCTGCTGCGCAAGCACTATCCTGAACGTCGGGAGATTGATGGGTTGAAGGTGCGGATCAACGGGGAGTCGGCGCAGTTGGGTGCTATCGTCACGGCACTCGGTGCGACGGTCTCCTGATATTCACGACCATAAAAAACCGGCCCTGTAGGCCGGTTCTGAAAGGGTGCGGGCGTATCAGCCTTGCTCGGCAGGCTTGACCAATTTTTGTTCCAGTTCTCGGCAAGCGTCCTGGATCATGTCTTCGGTAATCTGCACCTCGCGGCCTTGAGCGTCGATATACGAGCAAGGCAAATGCTGCGGTTGGCGGATCACTTCAATGTTGGCATCGCTGCTATTTTGCAAGGACATGGCCTGTCTCCTCATCAGGTTGTGTACCTACTCTAAAACCCCCGCATGACCGAGCTGTTACAGCGCCCTGCAAGATCGGCGGTTCGAGTCCCTAGTCCAGCAGAAGCCGCTACAGATTTCCAGCCGGACTTTAGACCGATAGCCTCTAGAAGCTATCGTTGATGAGCATAATTAACCTGACTCATTGTGATTTAGCCAAATTCCATTGAATTGCGGTGTAGGCTTGAGGCTGTTTCCATCAGGTGAAGTTCTCCATGCTCTCAGCCCCTCAACGCCGCGCCATTCGCCTGGCCAGCCGCTTTATCGCGCCTTATCGATGGCAGGCACTGGGTGCCTTGCTGGCGCTGATTGTCACCGCCGGCATCACCTTATCCATGGGGCAGGGTATCCGCCTGTTGGTGGACCAGGGGTTCATGACCCAATCACCCCATTTGCTCAACCAGTCCATCGGCTTGTTTATGATTCTGGTAGTGGGCCTGGCAGTGGGTACCTTTGCCCGCTTCTACCTGGTGTCGTGGATCGGCGAGCGTTGCGTGGCGGACATTCGACGGCAGGTATTCAACCACCTGATCTACCTGCATCCAGGCTTCTATGAAAACAACCGCAGCTCGGAAATCCAGTCGCGCCTGACCGCTGATACCACGTTGCTGCAATCGGTGATCGGTTCGTCGCTGTCCCTATTCCTGCGCAATGCCTTGATGGTGATCGGTGGGATCGTGCTGCTGTTCATCACCAACCCCAAGCTCACCAGCATCGTGGTGGTTGCGCTGCCGTTGGTGCTGGCGCCGATTCTGATTTTCGGTCGCCGGGTGCGCAGCCTGTCGCGGTTGAGCCAGGACCGCATCGCTGATGTCGGCAGCTACGTGTCGGAAACCCTTGGCCAGATCAAAACCGTTCAGGCCTACAACCACCAGCGCCAGGACGAACAGCGCTTCGCCGTGACCGTGGAAGAGGCCTTCGATACCGCGCGCAAGCGCATCGTCCAGCGCGCCTGGCTCATCACCCTGGTGATCGTGCTGGTACTGGGCGCCGTGGGCGTGATGCTCTGGGTTGGTGGTATGGACGTGATGGCAGGGCGCATATCCGGCGGCGAGCTGGCGGCCTTTGTGTTTTACAGCCTGATTGTCGGTAGCGCCTTCGGCACCCTGAGCGAAGTGATCGGCGAGCTGCAACGGGCGGCGGGCGCGGCAGAGCGTATTGCCGAGTTGTTGCAGTCGAGTAATGAAATCCAGGCGCCCGCCAATGGCACCGTCAAACTGCCTGAGCGGGTAAGCGGTAGCCTGGCGTTGCAAGATCTGAGCTTTTCCTACCCGTCACGTCCAGATCGCTTTGCCATCGACGGCCTGAATCTGACCGTCAATGCAGGTGAAACCCTGGCATTGGTAGGGCCGTCCGGTGCCGGTAAATCAACCCTCTTCGACCTGCTGCTGCGCTTCTACGATCCACAACAAGGCCGCGTTATGCTGGAAGGCCACGCCCTTACCGAACTGGACCCGCTGGACCTGCGCCGCTGCTTCGCCCTGGTCTCCCAGAGCCCGGCGCTGTTCTTCGGCAGCATCGAAGAAAACATTCGTTACGGCAACCCCTCGGCCACGTTTGCCCAAGTCGAAGAAGCTGCTCGTATCGCCCACGCCCACGACTTCATCCTGCAAATGCCTGATGGCTACCAGACTCACCTGGGCGACGGCGGCATGGGCCTTTCCGGTGGTCAGCGCCAGCGCCTGGCTATCGCCCGCGCGCTGCTGGTGGACGCGCCTATCCTGCTGCTGGACGAAGCCACCAGCGCCCTTGATGCCCAGAGCGAACACTTGATCCAGCAAGCCTTGCCTCAATTGATGCAGGGTCGTACCACGCTGGTGATCGCCCATCGGTTGGCCACCGTGAAAAATGCCGACCGGATTGCAGTGATGGATCAAGGCAAGTTGGTGGCGGTGGGGACGCATCAACAATTAATTGCCAGTAACCCTCTGTATGCGCGGTTGGCGGCGTTGCAGTTCAGCGATGGGGACAGGGAGCCGCATACAGGTTAAATCGTCGGCCATAAAAAATGCCCGCATCTCTTAATGCGGGCATTTTCATTTCAGCTTGAAGCTCAAGGCTTGTCGCTTGCCACTGCCATCTTACTGATCATCAAAATACCGCTCGTGCCAATCCACCAAAGGCTGTGGTGCGTTGAGCTTTTGCCCGTAGATCACCGAGTAAGACAGCACGTTCTGCACGTACTGGCGGGTTTCGTCGAATGGGATGCTTTCCACCCACACGTCGAAACTCAGGTGATCAGCGCCGCGCAGCCATTGGCGCACCCGGCCGGGGCCTGCGTTGTAGGCGGCAGAAGCGAGGACCCGGTTGCCATTGAATTGGCTGTGAACCTGGCTGAGGTACGCAGCGCCGAGCTGGATGTTCTTGTCCGGGTCCAGCACTTGCTGCGGTGAGGCTAGCGGGATGCTGAACTTGCGCGCGGTTTCCTTGGCGGTGGCGGGCATCAGTTGCATCAGGCCGCTGGCGCCGACGCCGGAGCGGGCGTCGTCCATGAAGGCGCTTTCCTGGCGGGTGATGGCAAACACCCAGCTTGAGTGCAGGCCGCGAACTTTGGCTTCGCGCACCAGGGTATCGCGGTGGGCCATGGGGAAACGGATGTCCAGGTCGTCCCAGTATTTTGCCTGGCTAATGGTGCGAATTGCCGGGAAATACCACTTCATGTCATAGGCCAGCTTGGCCTGGGCGACCATTTCATCGCGGTTGAAGTGGCGGCTGACGTGGTACCACTCGCGGCGGCCATCGACGATCTGGCCACGGGCGTAGAACTCCAGGGCGCGGCGTACGCCAGGGGTGTTACGTACCTTGTTGACCAGCGCCTGACTCATCACCAGTGGCTTGTTGTTCAACTGGTACGGAGCTTGGGAGCGATCCGCCGCGAGGAAACCGTAGAAGTCCCGCTCCTGCGCCAAGCCCTTGTACAGCACCAAGGCGTGCGGGTTTTTCGGTTCGGCCAACTCCAGGGCGCGGGCTTGCCAGTAGCGCCAGCGGTTGGTGGTGGCCAGGTCCTGGGGCAGTTTGCGAGTCAATTGATAAGCGTCTTCCCAGCGAGCGAGGCGCAACAGCAGCCGCAGGCGCCATTCGGAAACGGTGTTGTCCCGCAATTCCGGGTCGTATTTGGTCATCACGTCCAGGGCGCGAGGGTCGTAGCGTCGCGCCAGGGTCAAGCCGATTTCCCGGGCGATGGACACTTTTTCGTCACGGGAGAAATGCATGCTGGTGGCATACCCATCGAGCAAGGCCAAGGCCTTTTCGGGGTCCTGGCGTGCCAGGCGGCGAAGACCCAGGCCGACCGCGTCGGACATTGCCTCGGTCGCCGGCAGGAAGCGTGATGGGTCGCTGAGCAAGTCAGGCTTTTGCGCGACGTCCACCATCAGTCGGCCTTGGACGCCGAGGGTGGGCAGGGTTTTCACCAGGCTGTTGGCCAGCGCGTAGTTGCGCGCTTCGGCGGCCAGTTTGGTGCGGTCCCAGATTTTCTGTTCGGTCAGTTGGCCGTCAGCGGCCCATTGTCCAAACGTCGCATCGCAGGCGGCGGGTTGGGATTTACCGGTGAGCCACAGTTTCTCGGCAGTTTTATAGCCTTCGGCCTTGAGGTTGTGGCTTAGCTGGAACTGGCCATGGAGGCAGTCCAGTTCGGTGAAATTGAGCTTGGCGTCGTAGTACTTTTCAAAGGTCTGCCAGTCACCCCGTTCGGCCAGCCAGCGTAACCAGCGCAGTTTCATCCAGTTGGCCTGGGGCAGGTCGCCGTTTTTTGCCAGGAATTGTTCGATCTCCTGGTTGCTGGCGGATTTCAGTCGGGCGGTCAGTTCGTCGTAGGCCAGGTACGGCGTCAGCGGATAATCCGCCAGGGCCTGGCTGTATTGCATGTAAGGGCCAGTGTCGCCTTTGGCCAATGCCCGCTTGGCTTGATCGTAATATTGGCGTTGGGTGGTCAAGTCCACAGCCTGGGCGGTTTGAGCGGCAGTGGCGGAAAGAAGTAGGCAAGATAAAAAATTGAAAAGGCGACTGCGCATGAGACGTCCGTGCAGAGAAATCACGACTAGTGCCGACGCTGCCGGCACTGATTACCTCTAGCTTAGCCTTTTGCCTGCAACCGGTGAAAGCTTTGCCGGCTGCTTCGTTCAAGTTCGCTGGAAATCTTCTGCAGAACATGTCGGCGGCGAAAATGCCGGCCGCCTCAGGCCCTAAGTCAGGTAGAATACGCGCCCAGTTTTTGGAGAAGCTCATGACCCTGCTCAAATTCAGCGATGTGTCCCTTGCTTTCGGCGCTATGCCGTTGTTGGACAAGGTGTCCTGGCAGATCGCCCGTGGTGAGCGGGTGTGTATCATCGGCCGCAACGGCACCGGCAAGTCCAGCATGATGAAGCTGGTAAAAGGCGACCAGAAGCCCGATGAAGGCTCTGTCTGGCGCGCCCCGGGCCTCAAGATTGGCGAATTGCCGCAAGAATTGCCGGTGGCCGACGAACGGACTGTGTTCGACGTGGTTGCCGAAGGCCTGGATGGTGTCGGTGAGTTGCTTGCGCAATACCACCACTTGAGCCAGAACATCGTCACCGCCGCTGACCTGGACAAGCTGATGCACGTCCAGCACGACCTCGAAGCCCGTGACGGCTGGCGCCTGCAGCAATTGGTCGACAGCACCCTCAGCCGCCTGCAACTGCCTGCCGACAAGACCCTCGCCGAATTGTCCGGCGGCTGGCGTCGTCGCGTCCTGCTGGCCCAGGCCCTGGTTTCCGAACCGGACCTGTTGCTGCTCGACGAACCGACTAACCACCTGGATATCGGCGCAATTGCCTGGCTGGAAGAAGCCCTCAAGGACTTCCAGGGCGCTGTGCTGTTTATCACGCACGACCGTTCCTTCCTGCAAAACCTAGCGACCCGCATCCTGGAACTGGATCGCGGTGGCCTGATCGACTGGGACGGCGACTACGCCAGCTTCCTGGTACATAAAGAGGCGGCTCTGTCGGCTGAAGATACCGCCAACGCGCTGTTCGACAAGAAGCTTGCCCAGGAAGAAGTCTGGATCCGGCAGGGCATCAAGGCGCGTCGCACCCGTAACGAAGGTCGCGTACGCGCTCTGAAAGCCCTGCGCAACGAGCGTAGCGAGCGTCGTGAGCGCACCGGCAAGGCCAACATTCAGCTGGATACCGCCGACAAGTCGGGTAAGCAGGTAATGGTCCTGGACAACGTGAGCTTCGCTCACCCGGGCGGCCCGTTCCTGATCAAGGACTTCTCGATGGTCCTGCAGCGCGGCGACCGCATTGGTTTGCTCGGCGCCAACGGTACCGGCAAGACCACCTTGCTCAAGCTGATGCTCAACGGCCTTCAACCGACCAGCGGTAAAGTGGAAGAGGGCACGCGCATCGACGTAGCCTACTTCGACCAGTTGCGTCACCAGTTGGACCTAGAGAAAACCGTGATCGACAACGTCGCCGAAGGTCGCGACTTTATCGATATCGACGGCCAGAGCCGCCACGTGCTGAGCTACCTGGGCGACTTCCTGTTCAGCCCGCAACGTGCACGTACGCCGGTCAAGGCATTGTCTGGCGGTGAGCGTGCGCGCCTGCTGTTGGCCAAGCTGTTCAGCAAACCGGCCAACCTGCTGGTGCTCGATGAACCGACCAACGACCTGGACGTGGAAACCCTGGAGCTGCTGGAAGAGGTCTTGTTGACTTTCAACGGCACCGTGCTGATGGTCAGTCACGATCGGGCATTCCTCGACAACGTGGTCACCAGCACCCTGGTCTTTGAAGGTGAAGGCAAGGTTCGCGAATACGTCGGTGGTTATCAGGACTGGCTGCGTCAGGGCGGCTCGCCGCGCCTGCTGGGCGTGACCGAAAGCAAATCCGGCAAGGCTGACCTGGCTTCGGCCGTGGTGACGCCGGCTGCCGCTGCTCCTGCAGAAGCACCGGTGGCAAAGAAGAAGCTCAGCTACAAGCTGCAGCGCGAGCTGGAAGCGTTGCCGGGTGATATCGACGCCAAGGAAAAGCAGATTGCTGGCGTCGAGGCCGAAATGGCTGACGCGAGTTTCTATCAGCGTCCTGCGGCTGAAACCGCCAAGGTCATTGCTTCCCTTGAGCAGTTGCAGGCTGAGTTGGACGTATTGGTTGAGCGTTGGGCCGAGCTGGATGCCTGATTGATTCTGCGGTAATAAAAAAACCCGGCGTGCACTTAGGTGAACGCCGGGTTTTTTGTAGGAACTAGTTTGCTCGTGATGCTCGTTAACGATAACGCGGGGTGCCTGGCACGGTGAGGTGCTCTCAGGTTTTTCGCGAGCAAGCTCGCTCCTACACTGCTTTGATCAGTCTCACTGCCAGCACATCACATGGCGCGCCATGCAGCACATCATTGGCGGTGGAGCCCAGCAGCAAGGCCAGGCCATGACGGCCATGGCTGCCGACCACAATCAGGTCACAGCCTTGTTCCTTGGCCAGGTGATGGATTTCCTGGCGCGGCTGGCCGTAGGTCAGGTGGCTCTGATCTTTTTTCAGTGCCGGATACTTGGCAATCAATCGCTCAAGACGTTCTTTGGCTTGATCGAACTGTTGTTGTTGCAATTGTGAAAGGTCCATCGGTACATCGCCGCCAAAGGCCATGGCCATGGGTTCGACGATATGCACCAGGGACAGCTTGACGGTGTCGCCGGCAAGTTCAACGGCGCGTTTGATCACCGGATCGCACTCTTCGGTCAGATCCACAGCGACCAGAATATGTTGGTAGGGCATGAAGAGTTCCTCCAAAGGAAAGCGATAAGTTCAGTATGGCTGGTTTCAAGCGGATGGGCTTGCGTCAGGTCAAATCCGCTCATCAAGAATTCGGGAGTACACATATGACGGTCTGGATAGTGGTGTCAATCCTTGCGGTGGTTTTGAGCCCTCTGGCATGGCTGCGTCCATCGCGTCATTCGAGTGGACGCATGGCCCTGCGCATGGAGGCACGCCGCATTGGCCTGGCCATGCAACTGGCGCCCCAGGATTGGCCGCACTGGCTCAAGCAGGAGCCGCCGAGCCCGTGTGCGCAGTATCACCGGCCACGGCGCGGCAGCCGGCCTTCGATCTGGAGCTATTGGCAGTTGGAGCCGGGTGTGTGGGTCAACCAGTGGCAGGAAGTCTGCGTTGACGAGAAATTGTTGCCACATTTTGCGACGCTGCCCGACAACGTCTACAAGGTGGAGGCGGATGCGCAGATGATCACTTTGTACTGGGGTGAGAAGGGTGAGATGAGTGTTTTGCAGGACATTACTGCGTTGCTCAAGGCGCTGGCCTGAGGGGCGGTATGTTTTCGCGGGCAATAAAAAGCCCGATATCAACATCGGGCGGGGTTGGCCAGGCAGGCCGGAAACTCTTCAATGCTGGCTTTCATTTCACGCCGGATACTCATCCAAGCGTTCATGTGATCTTGCTAAGGTTGCCGCTAGCGTAGCTACTGACGCCAGTCTGTACAGGCCTTCGCACGTATTTTCTTATTATTGATTGCGTGAATGGTTCGCCATCCATCCGCCTGCAACTTGCCCTCATGGTTCTGAAATGACTGAAAAGTCGCGTTTTTCAGGCCCTTTCGGGCGATTGACAATTGTCGGAATTTGGATGAAGGTGGCGTACCCAAATCAAACGGGCGTATGAATTGAGCGTTTGTATTAGCGAGCGCTTCTACAGAATCCCGACTATCGCGTTGGCGGGTGTGCCTGGCGAATTGGCGTTAGCATCGACGGTAACGTCAATGCTGAAGCTTGTGCCTGCGTCCGACGTGTACTGTTCAGCTTCCATATCGTGGAGATCAGTTGATGATTTACGAAGGTAAAGCCATCACGGTTAAGGCTCTTGAAAGTGGCATCGTCGAATTGAAATTCGACCTCAAGGGTGAGTCCGTCAACAAGTTCAACCGTCTAACCCTGAACGAACTGCGTCAGGCCGTAGACGCCATCAAAGCAGATGCTTCGGTCAAGGGCGTGATCGTTTCCAGCGGCAAGGACGTGTTTATCGTCGGCGCTGACATCACCGAATTCGTCGAGAGCTTCAAGCTGCCCGATGCCGAGCTTGTGGCTGGCAACCTCGAAGCCAACAAGATTTTCAGCGATTTCGAAGACCTCAACGTACCGACCGTTGCCGCGATCAATGGCATCGCCCTGGGCGGCGGTCTGGAAATGTGCCTGGCTGCGGACTACCGCGTCATGGCCACGACCGCGAAAATCGGTCTGCCGGAAGTCAAGCTGGGCATCTACCCAGGCTTTGGCGGTACCGTGCGCCTGCCGCGCATCATCGGTGCCGACAACGCCATCGAATGGATCGCCGCTGGCAAGGAAAACCGTGCTGAAGACGCGCTGAAAGTCGGCGCCGTCGATGCCGTGGTTGCTCCCGAGAAGCTGGCCGAAGCTGCACTGAGCCTGATCAAAGGCGCCATCAGCGGCGAATTTGACTACAAGGCCAAGCGTCAGCCGAAGCTGGAAAAACTCAAGCTCAACGCTATCGAGCAAATGATGTCGTTCGAAACCGCCAAGGGTTTCGTCGCTGGCCAAGCCGGCCCGAACTACCCGGCGCCGGTTGAAGCCATCAAGACTATCCAGAAAGCCGCGAACTTCGGTCGCGACAAGGCGCTGGAAATCGAAGCCGCAGGTTTCGTCAAACTGGCCAAGACCTCTGCCGCGCAGAGCTTGATCGGTCTGTTCCTGAACGATCAGGAACTGAAGAAAAAGGCCAAGGTCTACGACGAAATCGCCAAGGACGTGAAACAGGCTGCCGTACTCGGCGCCGGTATCATGGGTGGCGGTATCGCCTATCAGTCGGCGTCCAAAGGCACGCCGATCCTGATGAAAGACATCAACGAGCACGGTATCGAGCAGGGTCTGGCAGAAGCCGCGAAACTGCTGGTGGGCCGCGTTGATAAAGGTCGCATGACTGCAGCCAAGATGGCCGAAGTGCTCAACGGCATTCGTCCGACCCTGTCCTACGGTGATTTCGGCCACGTCGACCTGGTGGTCGAAGCGGTTGTCGAGAACCCGAAGGTCAAGCAGGCGGTACTGGCTGAAGTCGAGGCCCATGTCGGTGAAGACACCATCCTGGCTTCCAACACCTCGACCATTTCCATCACATTGCTGGCCAAGGCCCTCAAGCGTCCGGAAAACTTCGTCGGCATGCACTTCTTCAACCCGGTGCACATGATGCCGCTGGTGGAAGTGATCCGTGGCGAGAAGTCCAGTGAGCTGGCCGTTGCCACCACCGTGGCCTACGCCAAGAAAATGGGCAAGAACCCAATCGTCGTCAATGACTGCCCGGGCTTTTTGGTCAACCGTGTGCTGTTCCCGTACTTCGGCGGTTTCGCCAAGTTGGTCAGCGCTGGTGTGGACTTCGTCCGTATCGACAAGGTCATGGAAAAATTCGGCTGGCCAATGGGCCCGGCGTACCTGATGGACGTGGTCGGTATCGACACCGGCCACCACGGTCGCGACGTAATGGCTGAAGGCTTCCCGGACCGCATGAAAGACGACCGTCGTTCGGCCATCGATGCGCTCTACGAAGCCAAGCGCCTGGGCCAGAAGAATGGCAAGGGCTTCTACGCCTACGAAACCGACAAGCGCGGCAAGCAGAAGAAAGTCGCCGATCCGTCGGTGCTGGAAGTGCTCAAGCCGATCGTCTACGAACAGCGTGAAGTGTCCGACGAGGACATCATCAACTGGATGATGATCGCTCTGTGCCTGGAAACCGTGCGCTGCCTGGAAGACGGCATTGTCGAAACCGCTGCCGAAGCTGACATGGGTCTGGTCTACGGTATTGGTTTCCCTCCATTCCGTGGCGGTGCGCTGCGTTACATCGATTCGATCGGTGTGGCCGAGTTCGTTGCCCTGGCTGATCAGTACGCTGATTTGGGCCCGCTGTACCACCCGACTGCGAAGCTACGTGAGATGGCCAAAAACGGCCAGAGCTTCTTCGGTTAAGCGCCCAAACGACTAGAGCGAGAATATTTATGAGCTTGAATCCAAGAGACGTCGTGATTGTCGACTTCGGTCGCACTCCAATGGGCCGCTCCAAGGGCGGCATGCACCGCAACACCCGCGCCGAAGACATGTCGGCGCACCTGATCAGCAAGTTGCTGGAGCGCAACGTCAAGGTCGATCCGAGCGAAGTCGAAGACGTGATCTGGGGCTGTGTGAACCAGACCCTGGAGCAGGGCTGGAACATCGCGCGCATGGTGTCGCTGATGACACCGATCCCGCACACTGCTGCTGCCCAGACCGTCAGCCGCCTGTGTGGCTCGTCCATGAGTGCCTTGCACACTGCCGCGCAAGCGATCATGACCGGCAACGGTGATGTATTTGTGGTGGGTGGCGTCGAGCACATGGGCCACGTCAGCATGATGCACGGTGTCGATCCGAATCCGCACATGTCCCTCTACGCGGCGAAAGCCTCGGGCATGATGGGCTTGACCGCAGAAATGCTCGGCAAGATGCACGGCATCACCCGTGAGGCCCAGGACGCATTCGGCGTGCGCTCCCACCAGCTCGCCCACAAGGCGACCCTGGAAGGCAAGTTCAAGGATGAAATCATCCCGATGAACGGCTACGACGAGAACGGTTTCCTGAAACTGTTTGACTACGACGAAACCATTCGTCCGGACACCACCCTGGAAAGCCTGGCGGCCCTCAAGCCTGCCTTCAATCCCAAGGGCGGCACCGTGACAGCCGGTACTTCGTCGCAGATCACTGACGGTGCTTCGTGCATGATCGTGATGTCGGCCCAGCGTGCCCAGGACCTGGGTATTCAGCCGATGGCAGTGATTCGTTCGATGGCAGTGGCAGGTGTGGACCCGGCGATCATGGGCTATGGTCCAGTACCGGCCACACAAAAAGCACTGAAGCGCGCGGGCCTAACTATCTCCGACATCGACTTCTTCGAACTCAACGAAGCTTTCGCCGCACAGGCCCTGCCAGTGCTGAAAGATTTGAAAGTGCTCGACAAGATGAACGAGAAGGTTAACCTGCACGGCGGCGCGATTGCCCTGGGTCACCCATTCGGTTGCTCTGGCGCGCGAATCTCCGGCACGTTGCTTAACGTGATGAAGCAAAATGGCGGCAACCTCGGGGTAGCCACCATGTGCATTGGTCTCGGCCAAGGCATCTCCACCGTCTTCGAACGTATCTAAACGTTGTGTTGACGGAAGCCGGGGCCAAGTGCCCCGGTTTTTTGTTTTTTGGAAGTTTTTGTATTTTTTTTTAACAAGTTTTGTAAGAGCGCCAGAGCATGAAAGTCGAACCCGGGCTCTACCAGCATTATAAAGGTCCGCAGTACCGCGTTTTTAATGTTGCGCGGCATTCCGAGACCGAAGAAGAAGTGGTGTTTTACCAAGCACTGTATGGCGATTACGGCTTTTGGGTGCGTCCCTTGAGCATGTTCCTGGAGACCGTCGAAGTTGACGGCGAGCAGGTCCCGCGCTTTGCTTTGATCCAGGTCGAACCGAGCCTTTTTTCAGCGCAATAAAGGCAGGCCGCGCGCAATGCTGCGCTTGACCTCACCTTGTTGCCACTATATATAGCGTTGCCGCGTCAGGCGCCAACCGCCTTTCACTTCTCGAATTCAGGAATTTTCCGATCCATGGGCAAATCGCTGGTCATTGTGGAATCCCCGGCTAAGGCCAAGACCATCAACAAGTACTTGGGTAACGAGTACGTGGTGAAGTCGAGTATCGGCCATATCCGAGACCTGCCCACCAGCGGTTCGGCTAGCGCCAGCAAGGAGCCTGCCGCCAAGCGCGGCAAGGCGGCTGCGGGCGAAGGTCCGGTACTAACGCCTAAAGAGAAAGCGCGCAAGCAGCTGGTCTCGCGCATGGGTGTCGATCCCGACCATGGCTGGAAAGCCCAGTACGAGATCCTCCCGGGCAAGGAAAAGGTCATCGAAGAGCTGCGCCGGCTCGCCAAGGATGCTGACATCATCTATCTCGCAACCGACTTGGATCGCGAGGGGGAAGCCATTGCCTGGCACCTGCGCGAAGCCATCGGTGGTGATGACAGCCGCTACAAGCGCGTGGTGTTTAACGAAATCACCAAGAAGGCGATTCAGGAAGCCTTCTCCAAGCCGGGCGAACTGGACATCGATCGGGTCAACGCTCAACAGGCCCGTCGTTTCCTCGACCGCGTCGTGGGTTACATGGTCTCGCCACTGCTGTGGGCGAAGATCGCCCGTGGTCTGTCCGCCGGCCGTGTGCAATCGGTAGCGGTGAAGCTGGTGGTGGAGCGTGAGCGCGAGATTCGTGCGTTCAACCCTGAAGAATACTGGGAAATCCATGCTGATCTCGGCAGCGCCAAGGGCGCAACCGTGCGCTTTGACGTGGCCCGCGAGAAAGGCGAGGCCTTCAAGCCGCTCAACGAAGCCCAGGCCATGGCCGCGCTGGAGAAGCTCAAGGCTTCCAGCTACAGCATCGTCAAGCGTGAAGACAAGCCCACCAGCAGCAAGCCTTCGGCGCCGTTCATCACCTCCACCTTGCAGCAGGCCGCGAGCAACCGGCTGGGCTTCGGCGTGAAGAAGACGATGATGATGGCCCAGCGTCTGTATGAAGCGGGCTACATCACCTATATGCGTACCGACTCCACCAACCTGTCGTTGGATGCAGTCGCGATGGCGCGTACTTATATTGAAGGCGAGTTCGGCAAGAAGTACCTGCCGGAAAACCCGAACGTCTACAGCAGCAAGGAAGGCGCACAAGAGGCTCACGAGGCGATTCGTCCGTCTGACGCCAACACCGAGCCAAGCAAACTGACTGGCATGGAACGTGACGCTGAGCGCCTCTACGAGTTGATCTGGCGACAGTTCCTGGCCTGCCAGATGCTGCCGGCACAATACCTGTCGACCACCGTCAGCGTCGCCGCTGGGGACTTCGAGTTGCGGGCCAAGGGCCGCATCCTCAAGTTCGATGGCTACACCCGCGTCATGCCGCAAATCGCCAAGCCGGGCGACGACGACGTGCTGCCGGACATGGCTCAGGGCGACGTGATGAAGCTGATCAAGCTTGATCCGACCCAGCACTTCACCAAGCCGCCGGCCCGTTATTCGGAAGCCAGCCTGGTGAAAGAGATGGAAAAACGCGGTATCGGTCGTCCTTCGACCTACGCGGCGATCATCTCCACCATCCAGGACCGTGGCTACGTGGCCCTGCATAACCGTCGTTTCTATTCGGAAAAGATGGGCGACATCGTTACCGAGCGTCTATCCGAGAGCTTCTCCAACCTGATGGACTACGGCTTCACCGCCGGTATGGAAGAGAACCTCGATGACGTTGCCCAGGGCGAACGCGACTGGAAAAACGTACTCGACGAGTTCTACGGTGACTTCAAGAAGAAACTGGAAGTCGCCGAAAGCGCTGAGAATGGCATGCGCGCCAACCAGCCGGTGATGACGGACATTGCGTGCCTCACCTGTGGGCGGCCGATGCAGATTCGTACTGCGTCCACCGGTGTATTCCTCGGTTGCTCGGGCTACAGCCTGCCGCCGAAAGAGCGTTGCAAGGCCACTGTCAACCTAGTGCCGGGTGACGAGATCGCTGCCGATGACGAGGGTGAATCTGAATCCCTGGTACTGCGCGGCAAGCACCGTTGCCCGATCTGCAGTACGGCGATGGACGCCTACCTGTTGGACGAGAAGCATAAGCTGCATATCTGCGGTAACAATCCGGATTGCAACGGCTACGAGATCGAGGAAGGTAGCTACCGTATCAAGGGCTACGAAGGCCCGAGCCTGGAATGCGACAAGTGCGGCAGCGAGATGCAGCTCAAGACGGGCCGTTTCGGCAAGTTCTTCGGTTGCACCAACCCGACCTGCAAGAACACCCGCAAACTGCTCAAAAGCGGTGATGCGGCGCCGCCGAAGATGGACCCGGTGAAGATGCCTGAACTCAAGTGCCAGAAGGTCAACGACACCTACATCCTGCGCGACGGTGCTTCTGGTTTGTTCCTGGCAGCCAGCCAGTTCCCGAAAAACCGTGAGACTCGCGCGCCACTGGTGATCGAGATCGTGCCCCACAAGGACGAGATCGATCCGAAGTACCACTTCCTCTGCGAAGCTCCGAAGAAAGATCCCGACGGTCGTCCGGCTGTGATCCGCTACAGCCGCAAGACCAAGGAGCAGTACGTACAGACCGAAGTCGAGGGCAAGCCTACCGGCTGGAAAGCGTTCTACGACGGTGGCAAGTGGAAGGTCGAGGACAAGCGTCAAGGCGCTTGATTCGGTTTGTAGGAGCGAGCTTGCTCGCGAAGGTCGTTAACGATAACGCGGGCATTCTGGCTAAACGCGTTATTCTTGAATTCTTCGCGAGCAAGCTCGCTCCTACACAGCCAGTATTACGCCTTATTCGTTGTGGAGACTGCCTTCATGGCCAACGAACTCTATACCCGTACCAACCAGAAAATTTACTTCGCGGGTTTGTCCCTGGAAGCCCTTGGCCGTGCGGAGGAGGGCAAGGAGATGAACGCTATCGCGCTGGTGCAGGCGGGGCGTGAATCGGCGTTGTTTCACCTTTATGGTGCGTTGCTGGGCTTGTGCCATGAAATCGCCGGGTTCTACCGCTTGCCTCAAGCCGGTGCGCCACGGGCCGAGATGATCCTGACCCGCGAAGTGCTGGAGTCCATGGCGATCCCGGAGTTGGCCGAACTGGTGGAAATGGCACAGAGCCCGGACAGTTGGCTGGCGCGTTTGTTGGTGGCCCATGCGGCGATGTTCCAGCCGCCACGGGTGCCGCACAAGCCCAAGGGCGATGTGACCCAACCGCTGATCGTGGCGGTGAGCCTGGAGGAGGGCCCGGCGCCGCTGAGCAGGGTAGAGCTGGAAAGCTGGCGCCAGGAACTGAAGAAACTGGCAATTCGGTTTCGGGATGGGCTTAACGAGTGCTAAGTCGCGCGCGCTCGATAGATCAATGATCACTCAATGTGAAAGCGGGCTTGTTGTGACGAGCCCGCTCGCCACAACAAGCCCGCTTGCCACAAGACTGATATAATCCCGGCCTTTCGTGGAGAACAGACTTTTATGCCAACTTCCTTTCTGGAAATTGTTGAATTGCCCGACGGCCGAATTGAGCTGCGCAGGGCTGAGGACGAGGGTTCTCTGGTGACTTTGGACTTCTCCGAGGACGCGAAGGCGTTCCTGCAAGGCCAGTACGTGGAAGTGGCAAAAGCCATGTTGAGCGTCGGTGTGCAGATGGCCGGGCGCCTGGCTGAAGGCGAGCCGGAGAAAGACGACGGCCCACGGATTCTTCACTGAGTCCGTCTGTCGGTTTTTTTTGGTGTGAGTCAAAGTTACAGACCGGCTTCTCAATCCTGGAGAAGCCTGGCGTCCATCGCAGGCACTGGCTGAAAGTCAGAGCTGCAATCGGACGGTCTTTCGTGCTTGCAGCGGTAACGCTTTGCGCGTGAACACCGGCTTTATCCAAGTCGAATATTCAAACTCTGTGCGTCGCCCGTGCGTGCTGCACTGATCAACTGTTGCCTGGCTGTTGTGCTCAGCGGGTTCAGCCAACTGACCACGGTGTGGCTTCGCCCCAGGCGTAAAGCTTCGCAAGTTAATTGCTGGGCGCTTTGAGTGCCCCGTGGTTGCAGCAGCAGGATACGCTCGCGATTCAGACCGGCGTCCCGTAACCAGGCCTGGGTCAGGCTTGAGGGCGGGGCGATCAAGGTCAGCCAGCGGGCGTCCTGTTCCTCGCTCAGTTCGCGAAGAATGGGGGCCAGCAGGCTCAGGCAGTTCCCGGCAGCGCCGCGCAACGACAATTCACTGAATGCCTCGGGTTCGGTGATCCAGGGTGACTCGACCGCTTCCTTGAGAATCGGCGCAAGGGGCTGGGCCATCATGAAGGCCTCAAACAACGGCAGTTGTGTGTGTTGCGGTGCGTGTGGAAACTGCATGATGCCTCCGTTAGCGGCGAATAACGCCGACACTCAAGCCTTCGATCACCAGATCCTGGTCTTTGAGGTTCACTTCAATGGGGGCGAACTCAGGGTTTTCGGCCAGGAGCCAGACCTTGCTGCCTTCACGCTTGAAGCGTTTTACCGTGACTTCATCACCGATGCGGGCGACGACGATCTGGCCATTACGGGCTTCGCGAGTGGTATGGACGGCCAACAAGTCACCGTCAAAAATACCGACATCCTTCATGCTCATGCCATGAACCCGCAGCAGATAGTCAGCGCGAGGGTGGAAGAATGTCGGGTTGATGTTGCAGGATTCTTCGACGTGCTGTTGGGCCAGGATCGGCGCACCGGCAGCAACACGGCCAATGATCGGCAGCGTCGATTCGTCGGCCTTGGCCTCGAAACCAGGGATGCGGATGCCTCTTGAAGCGCCTGGCGTCATCTCGATCGCGCCTTTGCGGGCGAGGGCCTTCAGGTGTTCTTCAGCGGCATTGGGTGACTTGAATCCCAGCTCCAGCGCAATTTCAGCCCGTGTCGGCGGATAACCGTTGTCGTCGAGGCAGCGCTTGATAAAAGCCAGAATCTCAGCTTGGCGTGGCGTCAGTTTTAGCATGTTGATCGCTCTGTCTTTTTATACAGTGACTGGGATTATATACAGTGAACTGCGCTTGGCAATCATCGTTTTTATTAACTCCGCTGGACGGTCATCCATCAGCCGTATAACGCTCCAGCGACAGCGCTGCCTACAGGCCCCGCCAGATGTGATTAAATAGTGATGAAATAGCTGACTGCTCAGCCGGAAAGCGGACCCGCAGGCTTGACAATACATAAGGTGAAACGTATGTTTCAAACAAGTGTTTGTCAGGCGGAGTAGCCATGGCCCAGTCGGAAACCGTTGAACGCATTCTCGATGCTGCCGAGCAGCTGTTCGCGGAAAAAGGATTTGCTGAAACCTCATTGCGGCTGATCACCAGCAAAGCCGGGGTCAACCTGGCGGCGGTGAACTATCATTTCGGCTCGAAAAAAGCCCTGATCCAGGCGGTGTTCTCGCGGTTCCTGGGGCCGTTCTGCGCCAGCCTTGATCGTGAACTGGAGCGCCGCCAGGCCAAGGCAGATCACAAGCCAAGCCTGGAAGACCTGCTGGAAATTCTCGTCGAGCAAGCGCTGGTGGTCCAGCCACGCAGCGGCAACGACCTATCGATCTTCATGCGCCTGCTGGGCCTGGCATTCAGCCAGAGCCAGGGGCATTTGCGTCGTTACCTGGAAGACATGTACGGCAAGGTGTTCCGCCGCTATATGCTGCTGGTCAACGAAGCAGCACCTCGCATCCCTCCTATCGAATTGTTTTGGCGCGTGCACTTCATGCTCGGCGCTGCAGCGTTCAGCATGTCCGGAATCAAGGCCTTGCGGGCGATTGCCGAAACCGACTTTGGCGTCAACACCTCCATCGAGCAGGTGATGCGCCTGATGGTGCCGTTCCTCGCGGCCGGCATGCGCGCCGAAACCGGCGTCACTGACCAGGCCATGGCCGCTGCCCAGTTGCGCCCGCGCAGCAAGTCGGCGCCAGCCGCCGCCAAGGTTTAACCGCTCTTGGGTGTGCGTGGCGGCTTGCATCCGCTAAGCTAGCCACCCATGCCGATTACAGCTATTTATCCACAACCCGTTGCTCTCGCCGAGCGTTCATTGCCAGGTTCAATTCTGGCGATGCGACCTCGCGAGGGCTTCGGTTTGCGCGCGTTATTTAAGGAAGGTTTATGACTGCTGCCCTGCAAGGTTCATTGATGGTGGACGTCGCCGGTACCTGGCTGACGGCTGAAGATCGCCACTTGTTGCGACAGCCTGAGGTAGGCGGCCTGATCATTTTTGCGCGCAATATCGAGCATCCACGCCAGGTGCGTGAGTTGAGCGCGGCGATTCGTGCCGTGCGCCCGGACGTGTTGTTGGCGGTCGATCAGGAAGGCGGTCGCGTTCAGCGTTTGCGCCAAGGTTTTGTGCGCCTGCCAGCCATGCGTGCCCTGGCCGATAACCCCAACGCCGAATACCTCGCTGAGCAATGTGGTTGGATCATGGCCACCGAAGTGCTGGCAGTTGGTCTGGACCTGAGCTTCGCCCCGGTGCTGGACCTGGATTACCAGCGCAGCGCCGTTGTTGGCAGCCGTTCATTCGAGGGCGATCCCGAGCGGGCCGCCTTGCTGGCTGGCGCCTTTATCCGCGGCATGAACAGCGCCGGCATGGCTGCTACGGGCAAGCACTTCCCCGGTCACGGCTGGGCTGAAGCCGATTCCCACGTTGCGATTCCCAATGATGAGCGCAGCCTGGAACAGATTAGGGCCAATGATCTGGTGCCTTTCGCACGGCTGAGCAAGCAGTTGGCCGCAGTGATGCCGGCCCATGTCATTTACCCACAAGTCGATGCACAACCCGCCGGCTTCTCTCGCCGCTGGCTGCAGGACATCCTGCGAGGTGAGTTGCAGTTCGACGGGGTGATTTTCAGTGACGACCTGTCCATGGCCGGTGCTCATGTGGTGGGTGACGCCGCCAGTCGTATCGAAGCGGCGCTGACCGCCGGTTGCGACATGGGCCTGGTGTGCAACGACCGCGCTGCTGCCGAGTTGGCCCTGAGCGCCGCCCAGCGCATGAAGGTCACACCGTCGGCCCGTATTGCTCGGATGCGCGGGCAAGGCATTGCCTCCATCGAATACAAGCAGGACCCACGCTGGCTGGCTGCTCTGGGCGCCCTCAGAGAAGCTCAACTGATCGATTAACGGGTTACGCGATTATCGGCGGCACCACTAGCGGGCGCCTGCACCCAGGGCCCGCACCTTGAAATCACCCGGCTGGCAAGAGTCTTGAATGGCTGATTGGGGCGTGTTTATTCACTTTTGTTGGTGTCAGATAAATCAGTCTTGAAGTGTGGTTTTTTCATAGTTCTCTGTGAGAAAAACCATATTGAAGAAATGTCCGGCTGCGATAACATCCCAGCCCATGACGATACTTATTGACCGAATTCTAGAACTGGACTGGGCTGAGCTTTTTGATCAGGGTACTTTTGATCGCGCCATCAATTACGCAAAGGATGACCGGGTCCAGATAGTGGATACGGGCTCGAACATCCTTCATGCGCAGTGTCGAGGTTCAGGTACAAACCTCTACCAGCAGATTATTTCACTGGAAGAATATTCAGGTTCGCCCAGGCTTGATTGTGAGTGCTCCTGCCCGATGGTCAGTGACTGCAAACACTGCGCTGCGGTCCTTATCTATCTTGAGACGACTTATTTCAAACAGTCGGCTGCCAATACTAATTCCCGTCTGAGCCCTGACCTTGAACGTTGGCTCAACAGCATTCCTGCCCCCGTCCCTGAGGTCGAGACTTACGCCAAGGGCGCCAATACCCGAGTGTTGTACAAGTTCCAGACAAGTCGGGTTGCAGGTCAGTGGTCATTGGCAGTGTACAAGGCACGTCAGCTGAAAAATGGCGGTCTGAGTGACATCAAGTCGCTCTATTCGTTGGACGAAACGTTGATACGTTCGCCTGCTTATCTCCTTGAGGTGGACAAGCGGATCGCGCGTTTGCTGCTGCTCGGCCAAACGTACGGTCGGTACAGCAGCAGTTATCCACTGGAGGGAGAGGCTGGTGCGCAAATCCTTGAACTGGCGATGAAGACCGGGAGATTGTTTTACGACTTCGATCCGGTGCAGTTGCTCACTTCGGGCCCCAGCCAAGTCGCCCATTTCAGATGGGTCGAGCAGCCCAATGGTGACTACCGCCCGCAGTGGCACAGTGCTGAGCAACCGCTGACTGATGTCCTGGCCCTCAAGCCACTCTATTACCTCGACCGCACGCGTATGGAGCTTGGGCCGCTGGAACACGATATGAATGCAACCCTGGCCTGCCATATGTGCCAGTTGCCCGAGATTCCCGCACGCGACGTTGCCCTGTTCAGCCATCGCATCAGCGCGGTGGCTTCGGCCATTCCTCCACCGCAGAAGCTGACTGAGCGAGTCATCGACGATATTGAACCACGAGCTTGCCTGACCTTGGGCAGTCATGAATCTCATTCCTACAATGCTGCTTACCACCGCCAGATGCCATCCATTGAGCATCGCGCAGCGTTGGCCTATCGCTATGGAGCGAGTCTTGGAAGTGATAAGGCCTCCACGGAAATCCTGCTGCTGACGGGCACCGAAACCCAGCGTATCCAGCGCAAGCCTGCCGCCGAAAAATCCCTGCGCAAGGCGCTTGCAGGGTTGGGGTTTGCCAAGGTAACCCGCAAGACCCAGGCGTTGCCCGAGAGTGCGGGAGAAATGTTTGACCTGCCCAGCGATGAGGCCTGGTTGAACTTCGTTGAGGCCGGTTTACCCGCACTGCGTGAGTCCGGTTGGGAAGTGATCGTCAACCCCGGCTTTTACTACGACGTGGAAGCGGTGGACCACTGGTACGCGGACATCGAGGAGTCCCCCGGGCGGGAGTGGTTTGATCTGGAATTGGGTATTGAGGTCAATGGCGAGCGCCACAGCCTGCTGCCTATCGTTCTGAACTTGATGCGCCGTCAGCCGCAGTTGCTTCAACCGGCTTATCTGGCAGATCGCGATGATGACGAGCGCCTGCTGGTCGCTCTAGGTGCCGGTCAGAAAACCAAGGTTGCGCTGCCTTACGGACGCATCAAACCGTTGATGGCGACCCTTGGCGAACTCTATTTGCGTGAGCCCGAGGGGACCTCGCTGCGTCTGAATGCACCGGACGCTGCACGGCTGAGCGATCTGGATGGCATTCCTCTGGTATGGCAAGGCGGTGAGCGCCTGCGCAACTTTGCCAAACGCTTGAAGGACTCCACTCATGCCCATGTGCCCGCCCCCCAAGGGCTGAACGCCGAACTTCGCGGCTACCAGCTCGAAGGCCTGAACTGGATGCAGACCCTGCGTGAACTGGAAGTCGGCGGCATCCTGGGCGATGACATGGGCCTGGGCAAAACCCTGCAAGCTCTTGCGCATCTACTCTGCGAAAAACAGGTCGGTCGTTTGCTTACCCCTGCGCTGGCCGTCATGCCAACCAGTCTGATCCCCAACTGGCAGGATGAGGCCGCCCGTTTCACCCCACAACTCAAGGTGCTGGCACTGCATGGTGCTCAACGCCAGGAAGAGTTCACGCGTTTGACCGATTACGACGTGGTACTCACCACCTATGCGCTGCTGCCCCGGGACCTCGAAGTCTTGCAGGCGCAACGCTGGAGTGTGTTGATCCTGGACGAGGCGCAAAACATCAAGAACCCCAACAGCAAGGCCGCCCAGGCCGCACGGCAACTGGAAGCCGGTCAACGCTTGTGCCTTTCAGGAACGCCGCTGGAAAACCATTTGGGTGAGCTCTGGTCGTTGTTCCATTTCCTGTTGCCAGGATGGCTAGGCGACAGCAAAACCTTCAATCGTGATTACCGCACACCCATCGAAAAGCACGGTAACGTGCAGCGGATGCAGCACCTTACGGCCCGGATAAAACCCTTCCTGTTGCGCCGCAAAAAGGAACAGGTGGCGACTGAATTGCCGCCCAAGACCGAAATTGTCCACTGGGTGGACTTGAGCGACGCGCAACGGGATGTCTATGAAACCGTACGCGTGGCCATGGATAAAAAGGTGCGCGACGAGATCAGTCGCCATGGTGTGGCGCGCAGCCAGATCATCATTCTGGAAGCGCTGCTCAAGCTGCGGCAGGTGTGTTGTGACTTGCGGCTGGTCAAGTCGGCACCGGTCTTCAAAGTCGCTCGCGCAGGCACGGGAAAACTGGGCAGTTTGATGGAGATGGTGGAGGAGCTGCTCAGCGAGGGGCGGCGTATTTTGCTGTTCTCGCAATTCACCTCGATGTTGGCGCTGATTGAAGAAGAGTTGAAGCAGCGTCAGGTCGATTATTCGATCCTGACCGGTGAAACCCTTGATCGACGTACACCGGTCAAGAACTTCCAGGACGGCAAGACGCCGTTGTTCCTGATCAGTTTGAAGGCGGGCGGTACGGGCTTGAACCTGACGGCTGCCGATACGGTGATCCACTACGACCCGTGGTGGAACCCTGCGGTGGAAAACCAGGCGACGGATCGTGCTTACCGTATCGGGCAAGATAAGCCGGTGTTCGTCTACAAGATGATCGCCCGCGGTACGGTTGAGGAGAAAATTCAGGCATTGCAGCAGGAGAAAGCTGCTCTGGCCAGCGGCGTGCTTGAAGGCGGCGCCAGTGCGGGCTGGAAGCTGGAACCGCGGGACATCGAGGCGCTGTTTGCTCCGTTGCCTGGCTGAAGACCAAGTCGCAGCCATCGCGGGTTTGCCCGCGATGACGGTTTAAGAGTCACCGTAAAAGTCAGCGCTTTTCCTGCTTATTGGGCAGCGGCGCAAACAGCGCTTCAATATCCTCATTGCCCAATTTCCAATCCCCGGTCGTCCGGCCATCCAGCACACCTGCAGCCAGATCAGCTTTCTCCTGCTGTAGCGCCTGAATCTTTTCCTCCACGGTGCCGCGGGCGATCATCTTATAGACGAACACCGGCTTCTCCTGGCCAATACGATACGCTCGGTCGGTGGCCTGGTTTTCCGTGGCGGGGTTCCACCATGGGTCGTAGTGGATCACCGTATCGGCTTCCGTCAGGTTAAGGCCAACGCCGCCAGCCTTGAGGCTGATTAGGAAGATCTGCAACTTGCCGCTCTGAAAGTCCTTCACCGGTGTGCGTCGATCCCGAGTCTGGCCGGTGAGCAGCGCATAGGCGACGCCGCGCTTTTTTAGTTCGATTTCGATCAGGCTGAGCATCGAGGTGAATTGGGAAAACAGCAGAATCCTGCGCCCTTCGGCAAACAGTTCCTCCAGCATTTCCATCAAACTGTCGAGCTTGCCGGAGCTGCTGCCGCGAGCGGGCAGGGTGGCGTCATTCACCAGCCGCAAATCGCAACATACCTGACGCAACTTCAGCAGCGCTTCCAGAATGATGATTTGACTGCGGGCCACGCCCTTGCGGGTAATCTCATCGCGGACTTTCTTGTCCATCGCCAAACGCATGGTTTCATACACATCACGCTGCGCCTCATTGAGTTCGACCCAGTGGATGATCTCGGTCTTGGGCGGCAGCTCCGTGGCCACCTGTTCCTTGGTACGGCGCAGCAGGAAAGGTTTAATCCGGCCGTTAAGGTGCTGTAATCGCACCTCGCTGGCGCGCTTTTCGATGGGCACGCGGTAGTCGCGGTTGAAGCTTTTCACGTCACCGAGCCAGCCCGGCAGCAGGAAGTGGAACAGCGACCAGAGTTCGCCCAAGTGGTTTTCCAGCGGCGTGCCACTCAGGCACAGGCGCTGGCGGGCATTCAGCTCGCGGGCGGCCTGGGCAGCCTTGCTGTTGGGGTTCTTGATGTACTGCGCTTCGTCGAGGATCAATACGTGCAGGGGCTGGGCGGCCAGTTGCTCGATGTCCTTGGGCAGCAGGGCGTAGGTCGTCAGCAGCAGGTCATAGTCCTGCAGTTGCGGGAAATGTTTCTTGCGCCCGGCACCGTACAGCGCGAGCACCTTGAGCTGCGGGGTGAAGTGCGCCGCTTCATCGAGCCAGTTGGGGATCAGGCTGGTGGGCATCACCACCATGCACGGCCGGTCCAGGCGCCCGGCGATTTTCTCGATGAGAATATGCGCCAGGGTTTGCAGGGTTTTACCCAGGCCCATGTCATCCGCAAGAATCCCGCCCACTTCCAGTTGCCGCAGCGACTGCATCCAGCTCAGGCCTTCCAGCTGATAGGGACGCAAGGTTGCGTTCAAGTCCTGCGGCGCGACAACGGCGAAGTCCTTGATGTCCCGCAGCCGCTGGGCGAAGTTGCGGATCTGATCACCGCCTTCCCATTGCAGTGGCAGGTCTTCCAGTGGGTTGAGGCGAATCGCGTCAGCCTTGGCCAGGCGCAAGGTGGTGGCGCCGGGCTCTTGCAGGTAAAACTCGCCAAGGGTGGCCAGCACCGGTTTCAGCCGGCCATAGGGCAGCGCCACTTGCAGCGGGCCGTGGCCGCCATTGGGTAGGCCGGGAATGTTGACCAGAATCAGCTCGTCATCGCGCCTGCGGGCAAGTTTTTCCGGATTGAGGATTTCGGTGTGGGAACGCATCAGGTTCAACAGGATTGGCAGCAGGCTCAGCCGTTCGCCGTTAACGATGATCCCCAGTTCCAGGTCGAACCAGTCGCGCTCCGGCACTTCGTCGACGGTGGCGTACCAGTCGTCCACGGTGCTGAGGTCGAAGCCGAAATCCTCATCGATCTGCAACTCCCAACACTGGGCCCGTAATCCGGGTGAAGCATTAAGGGTGAAATTCAGCCAAGCGCTGTCGTTGACCATCTCGAACAGTTCGCCTGCACTTTCCGGCAGAGCCTTGCTCTGGCGGGTGGCGATCTTGAAGCCGAGCAGGCGCAGTTGTTCGCGAAATTGCTGTTCGACCTCGGGGTGGCGCTTGATTCGCAGGCTTTGCGTTTCCTGGCGGACAATGATGTCGGCGTTCTTCTGGCCGCTGACGTAGTTGCCCTGGTAGTTGAAGGACAGCGCCGCGCGATGCTGGATATAACGCTGCATCTTGCCGTTACGCGGCTCGAAGGCGCTGAACTCGATACTGGCCAGCCACAATCGCGGGATGGGCTGCACGTTATCCAGCACCACTTGCGGCAGCACCACGCGGTTATCCAGCACTGCCTGGAGCTTCTCCAGCAACTCGGCATCCTGTGCCGCCGCCGGGTAGGCCAGGGTTTCCTGGACTTTAAGCAGCACCGCCGCAATGTGTTTGCAGTTGGTATGCACAGGGCAGGTGCAGCGGCTGTCCACCAGGATCAGCATGCCCTTGGTGGACTCGCGCAACGAGATGGTCTGGCGATAGACGTTGCCGCCGGAGCCTTCGCAACTGGCGATGATGGTGCTGTCGCCGGATTCGACGATGCGCACGCGGTTTTCCAGGGCGTAGCGCCGGCCACGCTCCAGGCTTTGCTCTTTGAAACGATTGGCCCACGAAGGGGCCAGGGGTTTGGTCAGCGACGACGTCAGGGGCATGGTGCTGGATCAGTCCTGAACATCGGGCGGCGCAGCGCTGGGCGGCTTGGCGGTCAGCGAAGTGATCTTGATCAGCAGCGCCAACTGGCCGTTATCCAGGTAGTTGAGCTGGTTGTTCTTGGTGTGGCTGGTTTGCTTGAGGTGTTCGCTGGCGGTTACGTTGCCATTGTTGTCGAACTGGTTGATCCAGAAGCTCGCGTCCACGTCGGTAAAGCGCCCAAGTTGCAGCTTCAGGGTGCCCTGGAGGGGAAACTGGCCGAACTGCTCCGCACCGTCGCTGATGGCGATATTGACCGGCTGCTCGCCGAGGTTCTGTTCCCAGGCCTTGTGCAACAGCACGGTGTAGTTGCTGTCGGCGTTGAGCTTGTCGACGATGTTGTTCAGGCGCGGCGGGCTCATTTTGTCACTGCCCAGGCGTCGCGCCCCGGCGTCCCAGTCTTCCGGCGCCGCCCGGCTGCCGATCACCGGCTCGGCATTCTGGCGGACCAGGATCATTTCTACCTGATACAAACTATCGGCAAATGCCGCAGGTGCACACACCACTACCAACAACAGGCTCAGGATACGGAACAGGCGCATGGGGCGTCCTTCAAGCAGATTTCGGGATGAGTCGCTCAAACAGCGCCTCCAATGTATTAAAGCGCTCTTCGGCGCGTTCCATCGGCACCATGAACTTGAACAGCGTAGCCCCTTCGAACTTGTAGCGGTTGGGCTGGCCCTGAATCAACTTGATCAGTACCAACGGGTCCACCGGGGTTTGCGCCTCAAACTCGATGCGCCCGCCCTGAGGGCCGGCGTCGACCTTCTTGATCCCCAACTGCTCGGCCTGCAATTTGAGCAGGGTCAGGCGCACCAGGTTCTTGGTCGGTTCCGGCAACAGGCCGAAGCGGTCGATCATCTCCACTTGCAGGTCTTTTAGGCCTTCTTCGTCGGTAGCCGAGGCAATGCGTTTGTACAGGATCAGCCGTGCATGGACATCCGGCAGGTAGTCTTCGGGAATCAACGCCGGTAAGCGCAGGTTGATTTCCGGGCCGCCGCCCAGGGGTTGATCGAGGTTCGGCTGCTCGCCCTTGCGGATGGCTTTCACCGCTCGTTCGAGCATTTCCATATAAAGGGTGAAACCCACGGCCTGGATTTGCCCGCTCTGGCCGTCGCCCAGCAACTCGCCGGCGCCACGGATTTCCAGGTCGTTGGTGGCCAGCACAAAGCCAGCCCCCAGGTCCTGGGTATTGGCGATGGCTTCCAGGCGCTTCTGTGCGTCGGAGGTGATTTGCTGGCGCGGTGGCGTCAGCAAATAGGCGTAGGCCTGGTGGTGACTGCGCCCGACCCGGCCGCGCAACTGGTGCAACTGCGCCAGGCCGAACTTGTCGGCGCGCTCGATGATGATGGTGTTGGCGCTCGGTACGTCGATGCCGGTCTCGATGATGGTCGAGGCGATCAGCACGTTGAAGCGCTTGTGGTAGAAGTCGCTCATCACCTGTTCGAGTTCGCGTTCGCGCATCTGCCCGTGGCCGATGGCGATCCGCGCTTCTGGCACCAGTTCGGCAAGGTCGGCGGCGCATTTCTCGATGGTTTTTACGTCGTTGTGCAGGTAGTAGGCCTGGCCGCCACGGAGCAGCTCGCGCAGCAGGGCTTCCTTGACCGTGCTTTTGTTCTGCTCCATGACGAAGGTGCGCACCGACAAACGCCGCGCTGGCGGCGTGGCGATGATCGAGAGGTCGCGCATGCCCGACACGGCCATGTTCAGCGTTCGCGGGATCGGCGTGGCGGTGAGAGTCAGGATGTCGACCTCACTGCGCAGGGCCTTGAGCTGTTCCTTCTGACGGACACCGAAGCGGTGTTCTTCGTCGATGATCACCAGGCCCAGGTTCTTGATCTTCACATCGTCCGACAGCAGCTTGTGGGTGCCGATGACGATGTCGATCTTGCCTTCGGCCAGATTGGCAATGGCCGCATTCACTTCCTTGGCCGACTTGAAGCGACTCATCACTTCCACGGTCACCGGCCAGTCGGCAAAGCGGTCGCGAAAGCTGTTGTAGTGCTGCTGAGCGAGCAGGGTGGTGGGTACCAGGATCGCCACCTGGCGGCCGCCATGCACGGCAATAAAGGCGGCGCGCATCGCCACCTCGGTCTTGCCGAAACCCACGTCGCCGCAGACCAGGCGGTCCATCGGCTTGGGGGCGAGCATGTCGGCGCGCACGGCGTCGATGGTGGTTTGCTGGTCCGGGGTTTCTTCGAAGGCGAAGCCGGCGCTGAAGGTCGCATAGTCGGCTTTTGGATCGGCGAAGGCATAGCCTTCGCGGGCCGCACGGCGGGCGTAGATATCCAGCAGCTCGACGGCGACGTCGCGCACTTGTTCGGCGGCCTTGCGCTTGGCTTTCTGCCAGGTTTCGGAGCCCAGGCGGTGCAACGGCGCCAGGGCGTCGTCGCTGCCGGTGTAGCGGGCAATGAGGTGCAGGTTGGCGACCGGCACGTAGAGCTTGGCGCCCTCGGCATATTCCATAGTGAGGAATTCGGCGACCTGGTTATCGATTTCCAGGGTCTGCAGGCCCAGGTAGCGGCCGACACCGTGATCGATATGCACCACCGGCGCGCCTTCGCGTAGCTCGGTGAGGTTTTTGATCACCGCGTCATTATTGCCGTCAGCACGTTTTTCCCGACGGCGACGCTGCATTACCCGCTGACCGAACAGCGGGCTTTCGGCAATCAGCGCCAGGGCCGGATTATCCAGCAGCAAACCTTCGTCCAGCGGGGCGATGGTGATCGCCAGGCGCTCTTTGCTGGCAATGAAATCCGGCCAGCTGTCGACGGTTTTCGGCCGCAGCTTCAAGCGTTCCAGCAGTTCCAGCAGAACCTCACGCCGGCCGGCGGATTCGGCGGTAAACAGCACGCGGCCGGAGAAGTCAGCGAGGAAATTGGACAAGGCTTCCAGTGGCTGGTTGGCCTTGGCTTCGATGGCCAGGTTCGGCAAGGCTTGCGCCGGGAAGCGTTCGCGGCCGACGCCGGTATCCACATCCTGCTGGCTGGCGACCACTCGCGGCCAATTTTTCAGCCGGGCGAAGCAGTCTTCCACCGGCAGGAACAGCTCGGCGGGTGGCAATAAAGGACGGGAGGGATCGACGCGGCGTTCTTCATAACGGTTGCGCACGTCATTCCAGAAGTTCTCCGCGGCCTGTTCGATGCCCGGCAGGGAGAACACCTGGGTGTCCTGGGGCAGGTAGTCGAAGAGGGTGGAGGTTTCGTCGAAGAACAGCGGCAGGTAGTACTCGATACCGGCAGGGGTAATCCCGCTGCTCAAGTCCTGGAAAATCGGGCAGCGGCGGAAGTCCACGTCAAAGCGCTCGCGAAAACGCGCCTTGAAGCGGGTGACGGCGTCTTTTTGCAGTGGGAATTCCCGAGCCGGCAGCAGCTTGATCGACTGCACCTTATCGATGGACCGCTGGTTTTCCGGGTCGAAGGTGCGCAGGGTTTCGATTTCGTCGTCGAACAGGTCGATCCGGTACGGCAGTTTGCTGCCCATCGGGAACAGGTCGATCAACGCTCCGCGTACCGCGAATTCGCCATGCTCGTACACCGTGTCGACGCAGCGATAGCCGCTGGCCTCAAGCCGTGTGCGCATTTGCTCGACGTCGAGCTTCTGGCCGATATCCAGTACCAGGCTGCTGCCCAGCAGGAACTTGGTCGGTGCCAGGCGGTGCAGGGCTGTGGTGATTGGCACCACCAGCACGCCATGAGCCAGTTCCGGCAGCCGGTAC
Source organism: Pseudomonas sp. HY7a-MNA-CIBAN-0227 (assembly GCF_040310325.1). Taxonomy (NCBI): domain Bacteria; kingdom Pseudomonadati; phylum Pseudomonadota; class Gammaproteobacteria; order Pseudomonadales; family Pseudomonadaceae; genus Pseudomonas; species Pseudomonas sp. HY7a-MNA-CIBAN-0227. Next base: position 247,004 of record NZ_JBEOPT010000006.1, read on the forward strand.
AGGCTGGCGATACGCTGGGAAATGATGTCCTGGTGCGGCGAGAACAGATCGTAGGGCAGGGTTTCCCAGTCGGGAAAGTGCAGCACCGGCAAGTCCGGGGCAAAGAAACTCAGCTCCTGTTCCAGCCGTTCGGCGCTTTGGCTGTCGGCGGTCAGCAGCAAGGTGAAGCGCTTGGCAGCGCTGGCAGCCTCGGCAATCGCCAGGCTCAGGGCTGCACCGGGGAGATTGCCCCAGTGCTGTTTACCTGCCGCGGCAGGGAGTAGCGGTAGACGCAGAACGGGCACGGAAGGTTGAGCTCCAAGCGTTGCGACAAAGTCGGTAATTGTAACGGCCTCGGGTGCCGCCTGTCAGTTGTAGACTGTGCCTAATACGTATTGAGGAAAATGTAGTGGCTAAGACAAACAATGGGGCCATTTAGCTCAATATGTAGTGCCGGATTAGCCATATGTTTCGGAGGGTTACGGACAAGTGGCCAAGGGCTCTCGCTTTGGGGGTGTCCTGAAGGCCGCGTATTTACTGGGCTGGCGCGGGGCGTGTGTTTTTCGCAAAGGGTTTTGTTGTGGCGCGCGCATTGCTCAGAGGGCGACTGGGCGGCATAATGTAGCCCCTTTTTTCAGCCCCTACATGTGGAAGGTTCCCGTGACTCAGAAGCCCGACCAGTGTCTTGGTGAATGGATCGACCGTGAAGCACTTGCGGAAGCGATGATTCCACTTATCGGTCAGCTATACCGCAATAACGGCGTGGTTAGCTCGATCTATGGCCGCAGCCTGATCAACCAGTCAGTCATCGCGATTCTCAAGGCTCATCGCTTTGCTCGCCACCGTCAGTCTGACGATGTCGAACTTTCCGTCCACGAAACATTCCCTCTGCTTAAAGCCATGAGCGAGCTCAAGCTCGGCGCGGCTTCGGTGGATCTCGGTAAATTGGCCGTCAAGTTCAAGGCCCAGGGCAATGGCCGAACTGCCGAGCAGTTCGTCCGTGAAGAAATGGCCGCTGTGGTTGGCCAGCAGGGCGCTTGCGCCCGTAAAGGCACCGACGTTGTCCTGTACGGTTTCGGTCGTATCGGCCGCCTGCTGGCGCGCATCCTGATCGAAAAAACCGGTGGCGGCGACGGCCTGCGCCTGCGTGCCATTGTTGTGCGTAAAGGTGCCGACAACGACCTGACCAAGCGCGCAAGCCTCTTGCGTCGCGATTCGGTGCACGGTTCGTTCAACGGCACCATTACCATCGACGAAGAAAACAACACCATCACCGCTAACGGTAACCTGATCCAGGTGATCTACGCGAAGAACCCGACCGAGGTGGATTACACCCAGTACGGCATCAAGAACGCACTGCTGGTGGACAACACCGGTGTGTGGCGTGACGCCGAGGGCTTGGGCCAGCACTTGGCCTGCCCGGGTATCGACCGCGTTGTTCTGACCGCGCCTGGCAAAGGCAAGCTGAAGAACATCGTTCACGGTATCAACCACGCTGAAATCACCGCTGACGACAAGATCGTGTCTGCCGCTTCCTGCACCACCAACGCCATCGTGCCGGTGCTCAAGGCTGTGAATGACAAGTTCGGCATCCTCAACGGTCACGTCGAAACCGTTCACTCGTACACCAACGACCAGAACCTGATCGACAACTTCCACAAGGGCGATCGCCGTGGCCGTAGCGCCGCGCTGAACATGGTGATCACTGAGACCGGTGCTGCCACCGCTGCTGCCAAGGCCCTGCCTGAGCTGGCTGGCAAGCTGACCGGTAACGCGATCCGTGTGCCGACGCCAAACGTGTCGATGGCTATCCTAAACCTCAACCTTGAGAAGCCAGCCACCCGTGAAGAGATGAACGAGTACCTGCGCTACATGGCGCTGCACTCTGATCTGCATAAGCAAATCGACTTCGTCAATTCCCAGGAAGTGGTCTCCACCGACTTCGTTGGCTCGCGCCATGCTGGCGTGGTGGACGCTGAAGCGACCATCTGCCAAGGCAACCGCGCTGTTCTGTACGTCTGGTACGACAACGAGTTCGGTTACAGCTGCCAGGTGGTTCGCGTGATGGAAGACATGGCCGGGGTCAACCCGCCAGCGTTCCCGCGCTAAGCATCAGCGGTAAATGAAAACGCCCCGATTAGTCGGGGCGTTTTTTTATCTGCGATTTAACCCCTTAGCGAGCTATAGCAGCCTCTGCGGTGCGTACTTCATGGCGATTACCCTTGAACAGCACCAGGGTTGCAACCAGCCCCAACACCGCCGCACCACTGAGCCAGATCCCCGGTGCCGCCTTGTTGTCCAGCACATGGATCAGGTAGGTACAGGCCGCCGGGGTAAAGCCGCCGAAGGTCGCGGTCGCCAGGCTGTAGGCCAGGGAGAAGCCGGTTGTACGTACTTCTACCGGCATGATTTCGGTCAGTGCTACGACCATGGCGCCGTTGTATGAGCCGTACAGGAACGACAGCCACAACAAGACAATCAGCAGGTGCGTAAAGCTCGGGTTGGCTACCAGCCAGGACAGCGCCGGGTAAGCGGTGAGGATTGCCAGAATGGTCGCGCCCAGCAGCAGCGGTTTACGGCCGATCTTGTCGGACACCGCACCCATCACCGGCAGCCAGATGAAGTTGGAGATGCCGATGCACACGGTTACCAGCAGCGCGTCGAAGTCCGACAGGTGCAATTCGGCCTTGCCGAAGGTCGGGGTGTAGGCGGTGATCAGGTAGAACGACACGGTAGTCATCACCACCAGCGCCATGCCCGCGAGCACAATGCCGAAGTTCTGGCCAATGGATCGGACGATTTCCTGCAGTGTAGGGCGGTGTTTGCGAGCCTGGAATTCCGGTGTTTCTTCCAGGGAACGACGAATCACGAAAATCACTGGTACGATCAGGCAACCGATCAGGAACGGCACGCGCCAGCCCCAGTCACCCATTTCTTCCGGGCTTAGCCAGTGGTTCAGGCTGACGCCCAGGAGGCCTGCGAATACCACTGCGGCTTGCTGGCTGGCGGACTGCCAACTGACGAAGAAGCCCTTGCGGCCGGGTGTGGCGATTTCCGCCAGATACACCGACACACCTCCCAGCTCGACACCGGCAGAAAAGCCTTGGAGCAGGCGGCCAAACAGCACGATCAACGGCGCGGCCACTCCCAGGGTGGCGTAGCCTGGAACGCAGGCAATCAGCACCGTACCGGCGGCCATCATTGCCAGGGTGATCACCAGGCCTTTTTTACGGCCGTGACGGTCGATGTAGGCACCGAGGAAAATCGCCCCCAGCGGGCGCATCAGGAACCCGGCACCGAAGGTGGCCAAAGACAGCATCAATGAAGCGAAGGCGCTGTCGGTAGGGAAGAAGGTCTTGGCAATGGCCGTGGCGTAGAAGCCATAGACCATGAAGTCGAACATTTCAAGGAAGTTGCCGCTGACAACGCGAAAGATCGCCTTGCCTTTGCCCGTGGTGGTGGACATGTCGTTTACTCAACTGGCTATCTTGTTGGAAATCCCTGGTCGCTACTCGTCCTGGCTGCAAAGTCTTGGCACGAGGCTGCTCTGAACAGTTTTGTAACGATATGTGTATCTTGCGGCGTGGGCAATAAAAACCGTTAGCAAGCTGGCTAATTACCGCAGCTGTTGTTTTTTCTGAAGCGATATCGCGGGCGGCTGAATGCCGCATAATGGCCAGTCCTGAAACTATGTTTGAGTACAGGCTCAATCAGTTCGATAGAGATAAGGTTTGATGCCCATGGGCGGTTTACGCGATGTAGTGGTTGTTTGTTTGGTAATGCTTACGGGTTGTAACGCTGCCCAGACCCTGGAAAGTTTTGGCGGCCCAACCATGGGCAGCACCTATTCGATCAAGTACGTCCGCGGCCCCGGTACGCCGGAACCAGCCGAGGTCCAGCGGCAGGTGGAAGCTATTCTCGGCGAGGTCGACCGGCAGATGTCGACCTACCGCAGTGATTCCGACATCGAGCGTTTCAACGACCTGCCGGCCAACAGCTGCCAGCGGATGCCGGAGCCGATCCTGCATCTGGTGCGCACGGGCGAGCAATTGTCCCAGGCCAGCGATGGTGCTTTCGATCTGACGGTCGAGCCGTTGATGAACCTCTGGGGCTTCGGCCCTCAGGCTCGCGAGATAAAAATACCGGACGCCACGACCCTTGCCGATGCCCGCCAGCGTGTCGGCCACCAGCATTTGCGCATCGATGGCAATCAACTGTGCAAGGACGCCGCCGTTGAGGTGGACTTCAACAGTATCGCCGCCGGTTACGCGGTAGACCGTATCGCCGAGCGGCTGAACCAGTTGGGCATCCACGACTACCTTGCCGAAGCCACCGGCGAACTCAAGGCTGCCGGCCGCAAGCCCGACGGATCACCCTGGCGCGTGGGCCTGGAAGAACCCCGCGACGACCAGCAAATCGCCGAGCGCATCATCGCCGTGGATGGCTTCGGTGTGTCGACATCGGGTGACTATCGCAATTATTTCCAGCAGGATGGTCGCCGGTATTCCCATACTCTGGATGCCCGTACCGGTGCGCCGATCTCCCATCAGTTGGCGTCGGTCACGGTGCTGCAACCGTCGGCGTTGATGGCCGATGGCCTGTCGACAGTGTTACTGGTCCTGGGGCCTGAGCAAGGCTGGGAATACGCAGAAAAACACCAGATAGCGGCGTTTTTTGTGATGCGCGAGGGGACTGGTTTTGTCACACGCAGCAACAAGGCATTTGAGCAACTGACGGCGCCCAAGCCATAACAAGCATTGTGTAGTAAAGGCAAAACTGGCCTACGACGCGACCAAGGGTTAATGTGCGCGGCGCTGAGGCTTATATAGACTGTGCCCTGGTTCACACACCTGAGCCACATTGATCCTTCATGACCGCTGGCCGCGGCATGATTTAGCCAGGCGCCCAACCGTGCGCCTGGCCTGTTCTGAGGAGTACGCATGGCTGTCTACAACTACGACGTGGTGGTACTGGGTTCCGGCCCAGCTGGAGAAGGTGCGGCGATGAACGCCGTGAAAGCAGGGCGCAAGGTGGCGATGGTCGATACCCGTCGCCAGGTTGGCGGTAACTGCACCCACCTGGGTACCATCCCGTCCAAGGCCTTGCGTCACTCGGTGCGCCAGATCATGCAGTTCAACACCAACCCGATGTTCCGGGCCATTGGTGAGCCGCGCTGGTTCTCGTTCCCGGACGTGCTCAAGAGCGCTGAAAAAGTCATTGCCAAACAAGTCGCCTCGCGTACCGGCTACTACGCCCGCAATCGCGTCGATCTGTTCTTCGGCACCGGCAGCTTCGCCGACGAGCAAACCATCGAAGTGGTCTGCGCCAATGGCGTGGTCGAAACACTGGTGGCCAAGCACATCATCATCGCCACGGGCTCGCGTCCGTACCGCCCGGTCGATATCGATTTTCATCACCCGCGTATCTACGATAGCGACACCATTCTTAGCCTGGGCCACACCCCGCGCAAACTGATCATCTATGGCGCCGGCGTGATTGGCTGTGAATACGCCTCGATCTTCAGTGGCCTGGGTGTACTGGTGGAACTGGTGGACAACCGCGACCAGTTGCTGAGCTTCCTCGACTCGGAAATTTCCCAGGCGTTGAGCTATCACTTCAGCAACAACAACATCACCGTGCGCCACAACGAGGAATACGACCGCGTTGAAGGCCTGGATAACGGTGTGATCCTGCATCTGAAGTCCGGCAAGAAGATCAAGGCCGACGCCTTGCTCTGGTGCAACGGCCGTACCGGCAACACCGACAAGCTGGGCATGGAGAACGTCGGGGTCAAGGTCAACAGCCGTGGTCAGATCGAGGTGGACGAGAACTATCGCACCTGCGTGACCAATATTTACGGTGCCGGTGACGTGATCGGCTGGCCGAGCCTGGCCAGTGCCGCCCACGACCAGGGCCGCTCGGCCGCTGGCAGTATTGTGGACAACGGCAGCTGGCGTTACGTCAACGATGTGCCGACCGGGATCTACACCATTCCCGAGATCAGCTCTATCGGCAAGAACGAGCACGAACTGACCAAGGCCAAGGTGCCTTACGAAGTGGGCAAGGCGTTCTTCAAGAGCATGGCTCGCGCACAGATTGCCGGTGAGCCCCAGGGCATGCTGAAGATCCTGTTTCATCGCGAGACTCTGGAAGTCCTTGGCGTGCATTGCTTCGGCTACCAGGCCTCGGAGATCGTGCACATCGGCCAGGCGATCATGAACCAGCCGGGTGAGCAAAATACCCTCAAGTATTTCGTCAACACCACGTTCAACTACCCGACCATGGCTGAAGCCTATCGAGTAGCGGCCTACGACGGCCTCAACCGGCTTTTTTGAGCGGCTCCGGCCGGTGGCCTGAGCCGGCCGGGGAGACCGATTTCAGTAATTCCCGAGGGTGGCAGTGGCCAAACCGGGAAAGTCTGTAATCAGGCTATCTACGCCGAAGTCGGCGAGCCTGCGCATCAGCGCCGGTTCGTTGACTGTCCACACGGACACGTGCAGCCCTTGGCGCTGGGCTTTGGCCAGTCGCTCAGGGGTGCACAATGTCCAGTTCAACGCCAGAATCTCACAGCCATAACTTTGCGCGACCTTCAATGGGTCGAGCCAGGCGTATTCGGCGACCAGCCCGCGAGACAGGTCCGGGGTGAGGTCCAGCGCCGCTTTCAATACTTCCCGCGAGCTTGAGGTCACCGTGACCTTGTCCATCAAGCCAAAACGCTGAGCCATTTCCCTGATCGCCAACACTGTGGTGGCGGCGCGGGTGCGTGAGGCACTTTTGACTTCCAGTTGCCAGTGGTCGAAATCGCACTGTTCGAAGAGTTCTTCCAGGCGCGGAATCGGGCACGGATTGACCCAGCCAGGGCCGCCCTTGCGTGCGTCGATCTTCACAAGGTCAGCCGCCGAATACTCAACCACTTTGCCGCGTCGTTCGGCAGTGCGCTTGAGGGTGGGGTCGTGGATGACCATCAGCTCGCCGTCCATGGACAGGTGCAAGTCCAGTTCGCAGCGTCGAACGCCGTGCTTGAGGCATTCCTGAAAGCTGGTCAGGGTGTTTTCCGGTGCTTCGCCTTTGGCACCGCGGTGGCCATAAATCAGGGTCACAATTGCTCCTTTACGCCAGGCGTCCTGGCGGGATGAATGGCACAGCGTGCCAGACGGTATTCGAATTCAGGTGTCTTGGGCTTCGCTTTGTTCCCGTGCCAGGCGTCGCTCCTGGGCCTGCTTCTGCAGGATATAGCGCGCCAGTAGCTGGCGTTGGGCGTCGGTCATGGCTTCGAATTCGGTGCCAACGTCAAAACGGTCCCCCCTGGCATCGCAATGGGTGACTTTGGCCCGCAACAGCAGGCCCAGCGCCTGGGGCATCAGCACCAGCTTGACCGCTACATGACTGTCGGGCGCCAGCGCCGTGGGGTGCTGGAACTCGATGCCACCTTCGGAGATGACCACCGGCTGCGGTGCGCCGATCTTGCCCAGCAGGCTCTGCGCCATGACCTGGCTGAGCAGGTCCATGCGTTTGTTCTGCACTTTGAGGAACGCGGCCAGGGTGCGGTCGTGCTCGCCGATCTGGCGCAGCAGGTGCTGGGATTCGAATTCACTCAGGTGCAATTCGCTGAGCAGATTGAACAGTTGGGAATCATCCAGCAACATTTCCTTGCTCTGCGCTTGCGCGGCAGACAGGCTGCTGATTTGGAGTGCGATCATGTCGTCGATACGGTAGTATTCGCGACGATCTTCTTCATCTAATGTCGACATGGCGAACCCAAGGTAGCGGTGATGGTCTGAGTGTAAAGCTGCTTACCTGACCCCGCCACAAGGACGTCTTCTTTTCCTTCGAACAAGCCCCGACATGTTCAGACCTCTCTTCGTATTTATTGGCACGCGTTATACCCGTGCAAAGCGTCGCAATCATTTTGTGTCGTTCATTTCCTTGACCTCAATGATCGGACTCGCCCTCGGGGTGGTCGTGATGATCGTGGTGCTTTCGGTGATGAACGGCTTCGATCATGAGATGCGCACCCGCGTACTGGGCATGGTGCCGCACGCGACCATCGAAACCGGTGAACCCATCAGTGACTGGCAAAGCCTGGCCACCAAGGTCAAGCAGAACCCGAAAGTGCTGGCGGTTGCGCCCTTTACCCAGATGCAGGGCCTGTTGACCAACGACGGCAAGGTGCAGAAAGTCCTGCTCAATGCCATCGATCCGACCCAGGAGCGCAACGTTTCGATCATCGATAACTTCATGCAACAGGGCAAACTGGACGACTTGTCGCCCGGCAGCTTCGGCATTGTTATCGGCGACAGGGCGGCGGCCAAGCTAGGCGTGGGCATCGGTGACAAACTGACCTTCGTTGCCCCGGAAGTTACCGTGACCCCGGCCGGCATGTTCCCGCGCATGAAGCGTTTCACCGTGGTCGGCGTGTTTCACGTTGGCGCCGGCGAGATCGACGGCTTCCTCGGCCTGACCAACCTCACCGACCTGGCGCGCCTGCACCGCTGGAAGCCGGACCAGGTCCAGGGCCTGCGCCTGAAATTCAACGACCTGTTCGACGCGCCGCGCACTTCGTGGGAAATTGCCCAGCACTTGGGTGAAAGCCAGTTCTACGCCCGCGACTGGACCCGTACCCACGGCAACCTCTACCAGGCCATCCGCATGGAAAAAGCCATGATCGGCCTGCTGTTGCTGCTGATCGTCGCGGTTGCCGCCTTCAACATCATCTCCACACTGGTGATGGTGGTGAACGACAAGAAGGGCGATATCGCCATCCTGCGCACCCTTGGCGCCACGCCGGGACAGATCATGGCGATCTTCATGGTCCAGGGCACAGTGATTGGCGTGGTCGGTACCTTGATCGGTACGGTGGTGGGGATTTTCGCCGCATTGAACGTCAGCGCCGCCATCGCCGCCCTGGAAACGCTGATCGGCCACAAGTTCCTCAACGCCGACGTCTACTTCATCGACTACTTGCCGTCCCAGGTGCAGAGCCAGGACGTGTTGATGATTGGCGGCGCCGCGTTGGTCCTGAGTTTCCTTGCCACCCTGTATCCAGCCTGGCGCGCGGCACGTACCCAGCCAGCGCAGGCTTTACGTTATGAGTGAATCGGGCATGAGTGAAAAAGCAATCCTGAGCTGCCGCAACCTGGGCAAATCCTACGAGGAAGGCCCGGAATCCGTGGTGGTGCTGTCCAACCTGCAACTTGAACTGCATCCGGGCGAGCGCGTCGCGATCGTCGGCAGTTCCGGGTCTGGCAAAAGTACCTTGCTCAACCTGTTGGGTGGTCTTGATACACCATCCCAGGGCAGCGTCTGGCTGGCTGGTGAAGAGCTGTCGGCCTTGAACGAGAAGGCGCGCGGCCAGTTGCGCAATCGCTCGCTGGGTTTTGTGTACCAGTTCCACCACTTGCTGCCAGAGTTCACCGCCCTGGAAAACGTCTGCATGCCGCTGTTGATCGGCAAGACTGCTATTGCTGAAGCTCGTCAACGGGCCACGGCGTTGCTGGAGCGGGTCGGCCTGGGTCATCGTCTGGAGCACAAACCGTCGGAATTGTCCGGCGGCGAGCGCCAGCGTGTGGCGATTGCCCGCGCCCTGGTCAACAACCCAGGCCTGGTGATGCTCGATGAGCCCACCGGTAACCTCGACTCCCACACCGCCCAGGGCATCAAAGACTTGATGTTGGAACTGAGCACCCAGATGCGCACAGCGTTCCTGGTGGTGACCCATGACATGAGCATGGCCCGGCAGATGGACCGCGTGTTGCACCTGCAGGAAGGTCATCTGGTCGCCATCTGACCTGTGTCAAACCCGGGCGTCCGCGCCCGAGTTCTCTATTTTTTCAACGGTGCCCGCGAATGTTCAGACCGTTATCGATTTTCATCGGCACGCGCTATACCCGCGCCAAGCGCCGCAACCGTTTTGTTTCGTTTATCTCGATGACCTCGATGATTGGCCTCGCCCTGGGCGTGCTGGCGATGATCGTGGTGTTGTCGGTAATGAACGGCTTCCAGCGCGAAATGAGCACGCGCATCCTCGGCATGGTGCCTCATGCCACCATCGTTGGCGTCAATCCGATCAGCGATTGGCAGCCGGTAGCTGCTGCCGCGATGAAAAACCCCGAAGTGACCGCCGCCGTGCCGTTCACCGAGATGGAAGGCATGCTGTCCTATAAGGGGTCGATGCAGCCGATCCAGATCAGCGGCGTTGATCCGGCCCAGGAAGGCAAGGTCTCCATCGTTGCCCAGCATATTGTCCAGGGCCGTCTTGATGATCTGAAACCTGGCGAGTTTGGTGTGGTGATCGGCGAGATCACTGCTCGGCGCTTTCGTCTGAATGTCGGCGACAAACTGACTCTGATCGTCCCGGAAATCAGCAGCGCTCCTGGTGGTATCACCCCGCGCATGCAGCGTTTGAATGTGGTCGGTGTGTTCAAGGTGGGTGCCGAGCTGGATGGCTCCATGGCCTTGATCCACGTCGCCGATGCCGCGCAGATGCAGCATTGGGAACCGAATCAGGTGCAAAGCGTGCGCCTTGCCGTGAAAGATCTGTATGCGGCGCCCAAGGTTTCGGCGGACATCGCTGCCAGCCTCGGCGCGGACTACAAGGCGGACGACTGGACGCACACCCAGGGCAGCCTGTTCAGCGCGATGAAGATGGAAAAGACCATGATCGGTCTGCTGTTGCTGATGATCGTCGCCGTTGCCGCCTTCAACATCATCGCCACCTTGATCATGGTGGTGAACGACAAGGGCGCGGACATCGCGATCCTGCGCACCATCGGCGCGACGCCCCGGCAGATCATGGCGATCTTCATGGTCCAGGGTACGGTGATCGGTATTGTCGGTACCTTGATCGGCGGAGTGCTCGGTGTAATTGCGGCGCTGAATGTCAGTGAACTGGTGGGTTGGATGGAGCGGGTGACGGGGCAGCACATCTTCAGTTCCGATGTGTATTTCGTCAGCAACCTGCCTTCGGAGCTGCAAGGTGGCGATGTGTTGCTGATTTGCGGTGCCGGATTTGTGTTGAGTTTCCTTGCGACGATTTATCCGGCGTATCGGGCGGCGAAGATTGAGCCGGCGCATGCGCTGAGGTATTCCTGACCTGATCGTTAGGCTGTCTTGGGCAGCTCAATGACAAATCTTGTCCACCCGGTGCCTGATTCACACCGAATCTGCCCGCCATGGGCCTGCACAATTGACTGGGTAATTGCCAGTCCAAGCCCGGCATGTTCACTGCTCCCCTCATGCCGGGCCGGGTCCGCCCGGTAGAACCGATCAAACAACCTCGGCAGCAATGTCTGGGGAATGCCTTGCCCGGTATTTTCCACACTTAGTGTCACACCCTGGGCGGCCTCGTTCATCCTGACCCGGACCTCGCCACCCTGCGGGGTGAAGCGCAGCGCGTTATCCAGCAGGTTGGACAATGCACGGCGCAGCATGCTTCGATCGCCCGCCGTGCTGGCGGTACCGTCCCGAAGCAAGCTTATCTGAGTGTCCTCCGCCAGCGGCGCAAAAAACTCCAGCAACGCATCCACTTCATCGCCCAACGCCAAGGGTTCGCGCTTGGGAGCCAGCAACCCATGGTCCGCCTTGGCCAAGTACAGCATGTCATTGACCAACTGTGCCATCCACTGCAGCTCTTCCAGGTTGCTGTGCAGCGCCTCGCGGTAATCCTCCAGAAGCCGGGGTTGGGTGAGGATGACCTGAGTGTGGGTCAGCAGGTTCGACAGAGGCGTGCGCAGTTCATGGGCGATGTCGGCGGAGAACGCCGAGAGTCGCTGGAAGGCATCGTCCAGGCGACCGAGCATGGCGTTGAAGGCCTGGGCCAGTTCCGCCAGTTCTACGGGCATTTGTTCTTGGGGCAGGCGCTGGGCCAGGGAGTGTGCGGACACGCTGCCTGCCACTTCGCTCATCCGGCGCAAGGGGCGCAACCCACTGCGGGCTGCCCAGGCGCCGAGCAGGGCGGTGGCCAGGGCCGAGAGCCCGACGGTCAGCCAAATCAGGTGCTGCATGCGTTGCAGGAAGTGTTGGTGGTGGGTGATGTCGAGCATTAGGGTCAATTGTGGGGAGCCAGCGTTGCCAGGCACTAACGTCGCGTTATACACGCGGTAGTCCGTTCCAGCGTTTTGCAGGCTGTGCAGGCCGGGAGCTGCTGGCAAGTCTAGGGGGATCGCCGGCGAACTGTCGAACCAGCGCTGCCCATCGGCGGCGTTGATCCGCAGAGACAGGTCGGGTTGGTGGCTGAGTTCCTCTCGAAGTGCAGTTTCCCGTTGGGCAAATAGCTCTGGCGTGTCGGCGCCTTGTAGCCCGCTGCGCAGGGCCACCAGCTTGGCGTCGAGCAACTGTTGATCCAGTTCGATAAAGTGCGTCTCACTGGCATGGTTGAACAGCACGCCCGCCAACAGCGACACCACGGCCGTACACGCCGCAAAGAGCAGCGCCAGGCGGCTGGCCAGGGAAATCCGCTTCATCAACTGAACCGCTCCTCAAGCACATACCCCATGCCGCGCACGGTATGAATCAGCTTGTTGGGGAAACTATCGTCGACTTTCAGGCGCAGTCGGCGGATAGCTACTTCGATGATGTTGGTGTCGCTGTCGAAATTCATGTCCCAGACCTGGGAAGCAATCAGCGACTTGGGCAACACCTCGCCCTGGCGTCGCAAGAGCAGTTCCAGAAGGGAAAATTCTTTGGCTGTCAGGTCGATGCGCTGGCCATCCCGTTCTACCCGTCGGCGAATCAGGTCCAGGCGCAGGTCGGCCAGTTGCAGGCTGGTTTCCTGGGGCGCGCTGCTGCCACGGCGCAACAGGCTGCGCACTCGCGCCAGTAGCTCGGAGAAGGCGAAGGGCTTGACCAGGTAATCGTCGGCGCCCAGTTCCAGGCCGCGGACCCGGTCGTCCACGGCGTCTCGTGCGGTGAGGAACAGCACTGGGATATCGAGCCCGGCGCTGCGCACTGCCTGGAGGATTTGCCAGCCATCACGGCCCGGCAACATCACATCGAGGATCAACAGGTCGTAGTCGCCGGTCAGCGCCAGGTGCTGGCCGGTGGTGCCGTCGGCCACCAACTCGGTGTTGAACCCAGCTTCGGCGAGGCCCTGGCGCAGGTAGTGACCGGTTTTCGGTTGGTCTTCGACGATCAGTAGTTTCATGGGTGGCTCATGGCAACGGGTAACAGCAGGCTTTATACCGTGAGCGCCACGGTGCAGGCGCAACCTGACAAAGTTGTAATCTAACAGTCAGCTGGCTGGCAGCGGCGCATCCGTAGAGTTTTTCACAGGTTAATTCCAAACTTTCTGGAGAGTGAACATGTTTTTACGTAAATCCTGGCTGTTAGCGGGCTGCTTGCTGGTGTTGAGTGCTCCAGTCCTGGCATCCGGGGCTCACACCTATGCTTTCGGCGCGGCTGCGCCTGCCACCAAGGCCACGCGTACGGTAGAGGTGGTGCTACAGGACAATTCCTTCTCGCCCAAGTCCCTCGATGTAAAGGCCGGTGAGACCGTGCGCTTCGTGCTGGTCAATAAAGGCCAGTTGCTTCACGAATTCAATCTCGGCGACGCGGCCATGCACGCCAGTCACCAGAAGGAGATGCTGCAGATGCAGGCCAGCGGTATGTTGACGGCGACGGGCGTGAAGATGGGCAACATGGACCACAGCACCATGGGCCATGACAACATGGGCGGCATGAAACACGACGACCCCAATAGCGTGCTGGTGGAGCCAGGCAAAACCGCCGAGCTGACCTGGACTTTCAGCAAGGCCGGTGCCTTGGAGTTTGCCTGTAACATCCCCGGGCACTATCAGGCGGGCATGGTGGGTAAGCTCACCGTCAGTCAGTAAGCACCTGGCGTTCAAAGGCGGGAGCAAAGGCTGGTAGACTGGCGGGGTTTATTTAGCCAGGTTTCCGCCATGCATCCCGCAGCCGAACATTCGCCGCTGGGCAAGTCCAGTGAATACATTTCTACCTATACCCCTTCATTGCTGTTCCCGATTCCCCGTGCCGCCAAGTGGGCCGAGCTCGGCCTAAGCGCCGACACGCTGCCTTATAAGGGTGTGGATTTCTGGAACTGCTTTGAGTTGTCCTGGCTGTTGCCGTCCGGCAAGCCGGTGGTGGCTATCGGTGAATTCAGCATCCCGGCCGATTCGCCGAACATCATCGAGTCGAAATCGTTCAAGCTCTACCTCAACTCGCTGAATCAGACGGCGTTTGTCGATACGCAAAGCCTTGAGGCTACCTTGCGTACGGACCTGGGCACCGCCGCCGGAAAACCGGTTGGCGTGCGAATCCGAAGCCTTGGCGATGTGGAAGCCGAAGGCGTGGTCAGCCTGCCGGGCGTGTGCATTGATGATCTGGATATCAGCGTCAGCAACTACGAGCATCCGCGTCCGGAACTGTTGCGTTGTGATGAGTCGCGCATTGTGGAGGAGAGCGTTCACAGTCATCTGCTCAAATCCAACTGCCCGGTGACCAGCCAGCCTGATTGGGGCAGCGTGGCGGTGGAGTACCGCGGCGCGGCGTTGGATCACGCCAGCCTGCTGGAATACCTGGTGAGTTTTCGCCAGCATTCGGACTTTCATGAACAGTGTGTGGAACGGATCTTCCTGGATTTGCAGCGCTTGCTGAAACCGGAGAAATTGACGGTATATGCACGGTATGTACGTCGGGGTGGGTTGGATATCAATCCGTACCGCAGTACCGAGGCGGTGGAGTTCCAGAACTTGCGTCTGGCCCGCCAGTAACACTGGAAAGCCCCGCTTGATCGCGGGGCTTTTTGTGTCAGATCCCGATGTTGCCCAGGGTCAGCACGATGTTGCGCAAGGTCCCTGCAATGGCTGGGTGTTCCAGTTCAAAGCGTTCTACCGCGAGGTTCACGCCGTCGGCGAGGCTGGGATTCTGGGTGGTATTTTCGAGGTTCAGTTCCTGCTCAATCTGAGCCATCAACTCTTGCAGATTTTCACGCTCGGCTTCCGACAGCGGCGGATTCTGCTCCAATTGCTCGCGCAGGGTATTGAGCTGTTCTTGCAGTTCGCGGGCAGGCATGGCGTTCTTCCTTTTATCGATAGGCATTGGCATAGACCGCGGCACGCCGATAAAAGTCTATGGTCTGGCCTGTAGATTAATCCACTCCCGCGTGCTGTGCATGATCCTGATCAATCTGCCGCTCAGGGTTTCTCTCCCTTGAGCAGCCGCAGACTGATATCCGCGAGGCAAGTACCCAACTCGCCCAAGTGATCGATTACCGAGTGCACCCCCAGACCGTAAAGTGCCATCGTTGCCTTGGCGCGTTTGTGCTCGCGCTCCCGCTCGCTCAGCGCCTGCCATTGTGCAGGGGAGAGCCCGCATAGGGAGCCGCACGACGCCAGGCCTATGGTCCAGAGCCCGGCGTTGAGCCCCGACTGCAGCAGGCGTGGTTCACCGCTGACCAGAACGCAACCTTCCAGGCGTTCGATGTTCAAGTCCATCAAGGCTTGCCAGCAGGCGTGGGGTGCGGGCCAGCGGGTGGTAGCGGGCGTCGCTGCTTTAATCCAGCGAGGCAGCACGTCGGCCAGGGGCGTGGCGACGGCTGCGGGCAGTTCATCCAGCCAGGCGCAGGGCATGCCTTGTTCTTCCAGGGATTGCAGGATCTTCAAGGCGCCCGGGGTGGCGTGGGTTTCGGTGTCGGGAGCGATGTCGGTGCGGGCCAGGGAACCAAAGTCCACCAGGCAGCCACTCAGGCCGAACAGTACGGCGGTCAAGGACGGGGCGCTGGCGACAACAATCTCGGCGTGGGGCATATCGACGTCCCTGAAATAGCAGTGACGCTATCGGACGCGGATGACAGGCAGGTTACATCAATTCCAATTGTAGGAATTTTGTACATTTTATGAATGACATTTTCCTAAGGCTGCCTAATCTAACACTTCCGTCATATACTGACGCCTAATTCAGGGCATAGCGCCCATGACAGATCATTCAAGGAGTTCAAGGTATGCGCTGGAGCCATTGTCTAGCTCAGCTATCCGTGTGTGCCAGTGTCCTGCTGGTTCCTTTCGCCGTCCAGGCCGCGGAAGACGATCCATGGGAAAACGTCAACCGCCCAATCTTTACCTTCAACGATACCGTTGATACTTATGCCCTCAAGCCTTTGGCTCAAGGCTATCAGTGGATCACCCCGCAGTTTGTTGAAGACGGTGTCCACAACTTCTTCCGCAATATCGGCGACGTCGGCAACCTTGCCAACAATGTGCTGCAACTCAAACCCCACGCCGCTGGCGTCGATACCGCCCGTTTGTTGGTGAACACCACGTTTGGCGTGCTGGGCGTCATCGATGTAGGCACTAAAATGGGGCTGCAGCGTAATGACGAAGACTTCGGTCAGACCCTCGGCTACTGGGGCGTCGGCAGCGGTCCGTACGTAATGCTGCCGCTGCTGGGCCCAAGCACCCTGCGTGACGCGCCGTCCAAGTATGTGGACAGCTTCACCGAACCGTACCGCTACATGAATGACATTGGGTGGCGCAACAGCGCCATGGGTCTCGACATCGTCGACACCCGTGCCAGCCTGCTGTCTGCTGAAAAGCTTATCAACGGCGA
Source organism: Pseudomonas sp. HY7a-MNA-CIBAN-0227 (assembly GCF_040310325.1). Classification (NCBI taxonomy): domain Bacteria; kingdom Pseudomonadati; phylum Pseudomonadota; class Gammaproteobacteria; order Pseudomonadales; family Pseudomonadaceae; genus Pseudomonas; species Pseudomonas sp. HY7a-MNA-CIBAN-0227. Next base: position 263,546 of record NZ_JBEOPT010000006.1, read on the forward strand.
CAAATACACTTTCATCCGCAATGCCTACCTGCAGAACCGCGAGTTCAAGGTAAAAGATGGCAAGGTTGTGGACGATTTTTAAGGTTTAAGTCTTAAATGAAAAAGGCGGCCTTCGGGTCGCCTTTTTTGTATGTGCTGATTTCAGTCCATCTTCAGGATCGATAGGCCGAGCTTCTGTTGGCCATCATCCAATTTCTGTACCCACACCACTTCGGTGTCAGCCTCCAGGCCTTTGAGTGCGGCATGCTCGGAATCGATGCGTACGCTTACCTTGTCCCCGATCTTGAATAGCTGTGGCGCCTGCACCTGCATTCCCGAGCTGGAAAGGTCCATGCACGTGGCGGCAATGACTTGCCCTGCATGGATAAGAGATACCTCGGCATCCACCCGCATGCGAATGAAATCACGCTTCTCAGCGTAGTCACGCTCGTTTCCGCTCATAGGTTTCATCCATCCATTGCGTTGTGGTTTTGTCTGTTCTTATAACTCCCGGTGATTTGCGATGTAAAGACGTCCGGCGACCATCGGCATGAGCTTGAAACCCCTGGCGGATGGGAGTACCGTCTGCGCCTTAGAAGGGCACCTCTGCTTTACCTTTGTGCGTGAGTTGAAAACTCATGTTTTGTAGGACAGAGAGGCTAGAAAGCGAATCCAGTAGTGTGAGCCAGGCCAAAGCCTGTCTGCCTACGCCAACCTAATTCTGGCGCCGTTTGCCCACATGCAGAAAACCAGTGCCACGCTGCTGATAATCGATGACGACGAAGTAGTGCGTGCGAGCCTCGCGGCCTATTTGGAAGACAGTGGCTTCAGCGTCCTGCAGGCCAGCAATGGCCTCCAGGGTCTTCAGGTGTTCGGGCGCGACAAGCCCGACCTTGTGATCTGCGACCTGCGCATGCCTCAGGTGGGCGGTCTCGAACTGATCCGCCAAGTCACCGACCTTTCCCCGCAGACGCCGGTCATTGTCGTGTCGGGTGCTGGCGTGATGAACGATGCTGTCGAGGCCTTGCGCCTGGGCGCCGCCGATTACCTGATCAAACCCCTGGAAGACCTGGCGGTGCTGGAGCACTCGGTGCGCCGTGCCCTTGATCGTTCGCGCCTGCTGCTGGAAAACCAGCGCTACCGCGAAAAGCTGGAAACAGCCAACCGAGAACTCGAAGCCAGCCTGAACCTGCTCCAGGAAGACCAGAACGCCGGTCGCCAGGTGCAGATGAACATGCTGCCGGTCAGCCCGTGGACCATCGACGAGTTCCAGTTTGCCCACCAGATCATCCCGTCGCTGTACCTATCGGGTGATTTTGTCGACTACTTCCGCGTTGATGAGCGGCGTGTCGCGTTCTACCTGGCTGATGTTTCCGGCCATGGTGCATCTTCTGCATTCGTGACCGTGTTGTTGAAATTCATGACCACACGGCTGTTGTTCGAATCCAAGCGCAACGGTACCTTGCCAGAGTTCACTCCTTCGCAAGTGCTGGGCCACATCAACCGAGGCCTGATCAGCTGCAAGCTGGGCAAGCACGTGACGATGGTGGGCGGCGTGATTGATGAAGAAACGGGTCTTCTGACCTACAGCATTGGCGGTCACCTGCCATTGCCGGTTTTGTATACTCCGGACAGTGTTCGTTATCTGGAAGGGCGTGGTTTGCCAGTGGGCTTGTTCAATGAAGCCACCTACGAAGACCACGTATTGGAACTGCCGCCGACCTTCAGCTTGACGCTGATGTCCGATGGCATTCTGGACCTTTTGCCAGAGCCTACACTCAAAGAGAAAGAAGCCGCCTTGCCTCAACGGGTCAGGTCGGCGGGCGGCAGCCTGGATGGCCTGCGGCAGGTTTTTGGATTGGCCACGCTGGGGGAGATGCCGGATGATATCGCCCTACTGGTGTTGAGCAGGAATCTTTGATGAGTACCGGAAGAATCCAGTTCGCCGAGCAAGACGGGACCTTTGTCCTGAAATTTGTCGGTGAAGTGCGCCTGACCTTGTGTTCGGCGCTGGATGCGACGATTGAGCGGATTTTCACTGCCCTGAACTTCTCGGCGATCGTGATCGATCTGACCGAAACCCGCAGCATCGATAGCACCACCCTTGGGCTGTTGGCCAAGTTGTCCATTCTGTCTCGGCAGAAGGTCGGACTGTTGCCGACCGTGGTCACCACCCACGAAGACATCACCCGGCTCCTGCAGTCCATGGGCTTCGATCAAGTGTTCAACATTGTTGATCGCCCGATCCCGTGCACGGAATGCCTGACCGACCTGCCGTCCCAGGATCAATCCGAGGAAGTGGTACGGATCAAGGTGCTGGAAGCTCACAAGATCCTGATGGGCTTGAACGACTCCAACCGCGAGGCGTTCCACGACCTGGTGAATGCGCTGGAGCGGCATTGATCTTATAGAATTGCAGCCACGAAAAAGGGCGGGCCCGCGAGGGTGCCGCCCTTTTTACCGTCGATTTTACAGCTTTGCGGTCAACAGCACTTCGAGTTTTTCCTGGTCACGAGCAAACTGACGGATGCCCTCGGCCAGCTTCTCGGTGGCCATCGCATCTTCGTTGGATTCCCAACGGAACTGCGCTTCAGTCATATGCACACGAGCTTCACCGGCATGGCCCGGCGCCAGTTTACGCTCCAGTTTGCCATTGTCGGCTGCCAGCTTCTCCAGCAGGTCGGGGCTGATGGTCAGGCGATCACAACCGGCCAACTCCTCGATCTGGCTCAGGTTGCGAAAGCTCGCCCCCATCACCACGGTCTTGTAGCCATTGGCCTTGTAGTAGTTGTAGATGCGCGTTACTGACTGCACGCCCGGATCATCGGTACCGGTGTAGTCGTTGCCATTAGCCTTTTTGTACCAGTCGTAAATACGGCCCACGAATGGCGAAATCAGGAATACGCCCGCTTCAGCACAAGCCACGGCTTGAGCGAAGGAGAACAGCAGAGTCAGGTTGGTCTGGATGCCTTCTTTTTCCAGTTGTTCGGCGGCGCGGATGCCTTCCCAAGTGGACGCGATCTTGATCAGTACGCGGTCACGGCCAATGCCGGCCTTTTCGTACAGGTCGATCAAGCGATGTGCGCGCTTGAGCACCGCATCGGTATCGAACGACAGGCGGGCATCCACCTCGGTGGAAATACGGCCGGGTACTACTTTCAGAATCTCTTGGCCGACGGCTACCGCAAAACGGTCGCTGGCCAGGCCGACGTCGCCATTGCAGTCAGCAACGCACTCGTCCAGCAACTTGGCATAACCTGCAATGGACGCCGCCTTGAGCAACAGCGAAGGGTTGGTGGTGGCATCCACCGGCTTGACGCGAGCGATAGCCTCGAAGTCGCCGGTATCGGCAACCACAGTGGTCATTTGTTTGAGTTGTTCCAGCTTGGAAGTCATGGGCGTGCTCTGTCCTATGGGTCTGATGACATTACCCGAGCGCCGACAGCCGCTCAAGGGTGCGAATGCGTTCAACGGCCCACAGCGGCAACAACCTGAAAACGGTTGTTTGAATGGCGGGCCTTGCTGGTAAATAGGAGGGCAAAAGGCGGGACAGGTTCAACCTAAGTAACCCAACGACGATTCGTCTAAAGGAGTGATTAGCCAGGGATGGTCATGACTCCCCACACACTCTCGGCCAGCCCAGCCCTTCTGGCGAGGGTACTTGCTCCCGTTGGGGTGCGAAGCGCCCCCAATTGAGCGACTGCGCTCTGTCAGAAAAAACGCGATCGGCTTCCGGGCTGTTCAGTTAGCGCCCCTCCAGCAACCCCGCCGCCTGATCCAACAACGCCAGCGGATCGCTGGCCTTGTGAATATCCACCGACAACAACTGCCGAAACTTCCGCGCCCCCGGGAAGCCCGTGCCCAACCCCAGCACATGACGGGTAATGTGATGCATCGAGCCCCCTATCGCCAGATGCTCTGCTATATAAGGCCGCAACTGCGCCAACGCCTCGGCCCGACTGATCACCGGCGCCGTACTCCCAAACAGCTGTTGATCCACCTCGGCCAGCACATACGGGTTGTGATAGGCCTCTCGGCCCAGCATCACCCCGTCAAACGTCTGCAAATGCTCCTCACACTCCTCCAGCGTCTTGATCCCACCGTTGAGAATAATCTCAAGCTCGGCAAAATCGCGCTTCAACTGCGCCGCCACGTCATAACGCAACGGCGGGATGTCCCGATTCTCCTTGGGCGACAACCCCTCCAGAATCGCAATCCGCGCATGCACGGTAAAGCTGGTGCAGCCCGCGTCCTTCACTTGCCCGACAAAATCACACAGCTCGGGATAACTGTCCCGGCCATTGATCCCGATCCGATGCTTCACCGTCACCGGGATCGATACCGCATCACGCATCGCTTTCACGCAATCTGCTACCAGAGCAGGGTGAGCCATGAGGCAGGCGCCGATCATGTTGTTTTGTACGCGGTCGCTGGGGCAGCCGACGTTGAGGTTGACCTCATCGTAACCTGCGGCCTGGGCCATACGGGCGCAGGCGGCTAGGTCCGCCGGGACACTACCGCCCAGCTGCAAGGCGAGCGGGTGTTCGGCATCGTTATGGCGCAGGAAACGCTCGTGGTCGCCGTGGAGGATGGCGCCGGTAGTGACCATCTCGGTGTAGAGGAGGGCGTGTTTGGAGAGTAGGCGCAGGAAGAAGCGGCAGTGGTGGTCGGTCCAATCCATCATGGGTGCAACGCTAAAGCGCCGAGACAGTGCGGGGCTTGATTCTGCTGGGCTAAAGCTCTGTTTATCTAGCATTTTACTCAACGTATTCTGGGCGTGTTTTGGGGCGTTTTCAGGCGTTTTTTAAGGCTCGGTGGTACGATGTACCACTCAAAAACTGACGCGTACCACTTTCTATATGGCGACTATCAGGGCAAGAAAACTGGCAGATGGGACGGTGAGCTACACGGCTCAGATCCGCATCAAGCGCGACGGAGTGCAAGTCTACCAAGAGAGCCAGACCTTCGCCCGAAAACAGGCCGCCCAAGCTTGGGCCCGCAAACGTGGGTCGGAGCTGGATGAGCCTGGTGCGATCGAGCGTGCGAGCCGCAAGGGTGTCACCGTCAAAGAAATGATTGACCAGTACCTGGTGGAAGTGGAAAAGGCTCGGCCGTTGGGCAAAACAAAGAAGGCCACCCTCACTGCCATCAGTGAAACGCACTTCGGCAAGTTGAACGACACCGACGTCAACACCCAGTGCCTTGTCGATTTTGCCCTTTGGCGGATGAGCGGAGAGGGTGGTGGGGTCCAGCCGCAAACCGCCGGAAACGACCTGGCGCACCTCGGTGCTGTTCTGGCAATCGCCAAAGACGCATGGGGTTACCAGGTTGATCCTCTCGCCATGGGCGGCGCCCGGCGGGTGCTGCGCAAGCTGGGCTACAACCTGAAAAGCCGGGAGCGTGACCGACGGCCGACGTTGGACGAGTTGGGAAAGGTGCTGACGCACTACCAAGCGATGCAGGCAAGGCGCCCGACTGTCACCAATATGCTGAAGGTCGTGGGCTTCGCCCTGTTCTCGACGCGCCGGCTGGATGAAATAACACGTATCCGCTGGGCAGACGTCGACGAGGCAGGTCAGCGGGTGCTGGTGCGTGACATGAAAAACCCCGGGCAGAAGATCGGCAACGATGTTTGGTGTTACCTGCCGGACGAAGCGTGGCACATCCTCCAGACAATGCCCAAGGCCGGCGAAGACATATTCCCCTACAGCCCTGAGTCAATTTCCACCTCTTGGGCGAAAGCGTGCAAGTTCCTGGAGATCGCAGATCTGCACTTCCACGACCTACGCCATGAAGGTATCAGTCGCCTGTTTGAAATGGATTGGGACATACCGCGTGTGGCGAGCGTTTCCGGCCACCGAGACTGGAACTCGATGCGCCGATACACCCACCTGCGAGGCAAGGGTGACCGATATGTGGGATGGGAGTGGCACGAGAAGATATTGAGGGCGCCCGTCCAACTGGGCGCCGCATCAATGAAGTGGCTCAAACGACGTGTTTTAACCCGTTGAGCTGGCAGTGCTCTTTAACTGCGGCCGCGCGTTGTGAATCCAGATAAGCGGCCAGGTCGCTGAGGTGGATGCCCTTGGCCGACTTCTGACTCGGCTCCATGCGGGTGATGGGCAGCTTGATCTGACCGCTCATCACCTTGCGCTGGAACATCTCCGGCGTCAGGTGTGTGAAGTAATCCCGGCACACCAGCTCCAGCGAGATAATCGCCTGGCCGTCATATTGGGCCATCAAAATAAAGGCTGTGTTCATGCTGACCCCCAGGTTTGTCGAACCGGTGTTTGCGGCTGTTCGGGGTTCTCAACCATGGCAGAGGCCCACCATTCCAGTGGCCACCCACCACAGCTCCTGCGATGCCATGAATCCAAGGCCAGCTAAGAAGCCCCATATTGCGATTTTGGTCATAGTGAACTGCCTCCGAACAGTGACAGCCCATGGAGCTGACGTTCGCATTGTGGGTTTAGCCAGATGCACTCTGTGCGATTCGCGGTGCCGCGCCCGGCGCTGATCCGGGCGGATGTGCTGTAGCTGGCCCATCCGGGTAGCAGCTCCGCGTACAAGTCGCTCGGATATCCAGACAGCACGACCATTCCTTCTAGATCGAGCAGCATGCCAAGCAGTTCGCGGTGTTCGGCATCATCCATTTCATGTCGGTAATACCGGCCACTTGACGCCCCCTTGTACCTGGTGTCGTGCACGTAGGGCGGGTCGACGTAATGCAATGTTTGCGGGCCGTCGTGCGCCTTGATGACCTCGATCGCGGGTCTGTTCTCGATAAGCACGCCACTCAGGCGCTGGCCAACCTCTGCGAGTTGTTCGGGGTAGGTGGCCCACAGGGACTGGGCGGTACCGTACTGACGCTTGGTGTCGATGCGGAAGCCGGTCACGCCCTTTGTGGCACCGGCAGAGCCAAACCCCATCTGTGCCCTGATGATGGTTCGTCTTGCGGTTTCGATCGGTTCGGCACTCGGCTCCCAGGACAGTTCGAACTCTTCGCGTGAGTAGGGTGTGAACACTAGGCGTTCCACAAGTGCCGATCGGGAATCCTGATCCTGCAACACACGGAACAAGTTCACGATGTCGCCGTCTAGGTCGTTGTACACCTCGGCATATGATCGAGATTTTTGTATCAGGACGCCGGCTGCGCCGCCAAAAGATTCGACATAGCAAAGGTGCGGCGGAAAGTGCTGCAGGACCCAAGGAGCAAGTCGAAACTTTGCGCCGTGATAGCGGATGACTGGTGATGTAATAGTCATGGATTTATTCCCTGTTACATCCGAAACGATTGATGAATGAACACCGGCTGAGCCTTGTGCTCTGCAGGTTTCGCCATATCGCCCTGGATCTCGCAAACGAACCTGTGCCGCTTCCTGTTGGGTACAGTCATGGCCTCGGTCAGGCCTGGCACGACGTCGGTGCATTGCTCGTAGGCGTTAGGGCCATTCCAGCTATCAGCCTTCACCACCTGGCAATCCGTTCGGGTCGCATCCGCGCAGAGGTAAAGCAAAAGGAATACGGTCATGGTGCATTCCTTGCGCCGCAGTTCGGGCAGTCGTCGAAGCGCTGGCGCTCGGTGAGGAAGCGCCCGCACCCCTCGCAGTTGGTGAGGTTGCGATATGTCCTTGTTCGCTCGACCTTGACCTTGGGCAACCGCAGGCCGAAAGCTCGGAGCGCCTGCTTGTGGTCCAGCAACAAGGCGCGCACAACCGGCCGCGAACGAGCAGCAATGTAGCCGCAAGGCCAGAGGTCAAAGCCCTGCGCCCGGTAACTAAGTGCATCCTCGCCGCCGGGGTGAATTGCGTCTTCCAAATTGGCCGTCGGACCAGAACCACCGAGCCACACCAGATCGTTTCCATCCCAGTCGCGTTCGTAGGCCACATAGAAGCGGCCGTCCGTGTTGCGGTACGCGTCAGCTTCGGAGCGGGTGAGGTACTGGCAATCCACACCGGTTTCTGTCCGATCCCTGGTGTAGCTCACGGGCAAGGGCAGATCGGTTTGTCTGTTCTCGTACTTCTTCAACGCGTGTTCCCGCGTGAACTGCTCCGCCTCGTCGAGATTCGAGGTGTAACCGCCACCGTTGCGCCAAAACATCGCCCGGCTACCGACGTTACTGCGGCTGTCCTGCAAGAAGAAAAGGTCAGACATGATCAATCTCCCGCTGAGCAACGCTCAGCGCAATCGCCACCGGCTGCACCCAAATCGACACGTTGCTGAGCATGAACGTCTCTCCAGCCTCAGAAAGCAGCAGTGTCATGCCGAACACATCCGCCATCGCCCTTGCCGCTGCGCGTGGCACCGCGTTGCCGATCCGCTCCCTGTGGTTGCCGTCGTTGATGCCGTCCAACAGGAAGAACTGAGCCTGCTCAATCTTGCGCACCCTCTGCATCACCTGAATTTCGTGAGCGGTCTGAGGATCTGTTGACCAGTGATCCTCTGGATCAAACAGCGATTGCAATGCGGCCAGCTCCAGGGTGGTGAACGGACGGTGCCAAGTGCCGTCGAGGCTGGTGATCATGCAGGTCAGCCGCTCGTTGGGCGCCGGCATGCGCTGATCGGCAACCGACCACCGCCCGTTGTCGTGGCAGGCACTGGCAGAAACGGCGCCGGCCGGGGCGTCGTAGGCGACCACGCCGTAATGCCCGCCAGTCAGGTACGCGTCGCCCTTGGTGCGTGACATGCCTGGGCGCGGATCTGCGATCGATAAAGCCCCGCTGGCTACCTGTTGCGAGCCGGTCACGGTCTTGGCGCTCTCGCACCAGGGCGTGATCCGCAGCTTTTGCGTGCTGGCTGCGGGGTGCCAATTTTTGTAGGCGGGATCTGCCACAGCGAAAGCGCCTTGCCCGGTGGTGCTGCCGGCGATGACGGTGCCGGCGGGTTTGGTGTAGTCGGTGACTAGGTACTTGCCGAAGCCTTTCCCGACGCGACGCGGGTCTTGGACGCAATGCCCAGAGCCATGGGCGCTGGTCACTGATTGCGCAGATCGATCCCAAGGCACAACGCGGAATTCGTTGCTGTGCTTGGCTGGGCCGGCATGGCGAGGATCGGCAACGCTGAACGTACCTTGTCCTGGGCTACGCTGTCCGGTGACAACGCCACAGTGCCGGTTGAAGGGCAGCACGCCGTATTGGGTGTATTCAAATTTGCTGGTGGGCCGCGGGTCGGCAACCGAAAACTTTCCATTCATTGGACGGCTCGCACCGGCTACAACTCCTGCTGTATCGTCCCAATCGACAACCCCGAGCACTCCGTTGTGGTATTCCGGCACGATTACAAAGTCACGCAGGTGCCCGTCCTCGATCGCAAACCGGCTCAGGCTACGCCAATCCTTCCCGGCCTCAACTAGGGCCAGGCGCACCCACGTTTTCCACTGCAACGCTGGCACCCGGTGCATTGGCCCTGCCTGATCGATATCGCCGGCCAGTGGCATACGGCTCAGCACGTCGCCGACGGCCCGCAGACTTCGCTTTTCCGGCTCGTACAGGAATGCAGGCACCTTTTCGACGTGCCTGGCCACCAGCAAGAAGCGCTTGCGGCTTTGCGCCAATCCGCCGATTTCGCCGCAGTCGTGTGTGGTTTCGGCCACAGCATAGCCATAGAAACACAGCAGTTTGTTGATCTGGTCCAGCAGGTGCCGGCCACGTGTCGCAAGGCGAGGCACGTTTTCAAACACGATCAGCGACACCGGGTTGTGCTTCCAAGCCTCGCACATCAGCCAAACACAGCGCAGCGTCAGCTCGTTGAGCGCCTGGTACTTCGGCGTCTGGCTCATGGTTTCGGATAACAGGCCCGAGGCGCCCTTGCAGGGGCTGCTGATGAACACCGCATCAGGGTCTTCGTTGCCGGCGGCACGGCGCAAATCCTCTGCGGTGGCTTCTCTCCAGCCGGCGGGCGGCTGGTGGCCGTGGAAGGCGGTGTATTGCTCGCGGGTGAACAGATCCATCAGCGTACCCGGTACACCGGTCATCATCTGGAAGTCGCGCAAGCCGGCTGGGTCGACGTCGACGCCGCCCAGGCAGCGCCATTCAGCTTGCACTGGGCCCAGAACTGGTTTGGAGTCGCTGAAGCCAGCGGCGCCGCTGCCGACGCCGCAGCAGAGGTGGAAATGGGTGAGGGTGCGTTTAAGCATGGTGCTTCTCCTTTCAAGCGGTGGGGAGTTGCAGCTCCCCGTGTCCCGCCTGTGTTGGGTATCAGTGCGCGTATCGACGCGGTTTGTTCTGTTTGGCTGCTTCACGCTCGGCCATGAATGCAGCCCATTCCGCTGTTTTGCTCTGCTGGCGGATACGGCTACAGACCTGGTGCTTGCGAGTGGAGCGCGCCTTGCCGCAGATGTCGCAGCGACTCGGCAGGTCGAGGCGGTGGCTTGCCATTGTCGGCCGCTCGCGCTCTGGGCTGACATGCTCAGGCATTTGCCACCTCAATTGCCTTCAGTTTTGCGAGGCGTGCGGCTTCGTACTCACTGGCCAGGATCTCAACTGCGCCACCTATCCACCCGCTGGTTGGTTCCCCCGCAGCAACTTGGGAGTCGTGATCGGCTTTGTTGATCTGGAATCCCAGATGAAAATAGGCGGTACCGTCGAGTTCGAACTTGATCCCGCCACACAGCCACAGGTTGCCGCTGTTAACACCGAGGCGATCCCAGAACTCGGTGCTGCTCAAGCGTGCCGGGCAATGCTCATTCCACAGTGCGATAAGGCGCTCGTGTTCCGCCCGAATCGCTGCTCGATCCTCTTTTGAAATGCCTTTGCCAGGCTTCGCAGCCGTACGCAGTGAGCGATAGCCGTGGTCATCAGGACGACACCAGTGCACATCCAGCTCCGCGCCGCCGCTGAGTTTCACGCCGCCGGCGAAGTGCGAGTCGACATCCCGCATCGGTGCGACTTTGCCGCCGAACTTCATGCCGAGCGCCACCAACTGAGCGTTTAGCGCGTTTTTCTGGACGTAAAAGTCGTGGACAGTTGAGACGACCGCCGGCTCGCTGGACTTGTAGAAAAAGTCGGCCATGATCATTGCCCTCCCATGAGCATGCGCGTCAGTGCATTGGGCTGGCCGTCGGGCGTCAGCTTGTTGAGTGGTTGGGTGGTGGTGCGACCATTCGCGGTACGCAAGGTGGCAACGTTGCCATCGATCGCTTCGATCACGCCGGTACGGGCGCTGAGGCGGTATTCCCGACCACCACCGCTCATTGCGACGTAACTGACCTTGTCGCCGACAGCCATCGGGGTTGTGGTAGCCTCTACGGTGCCGCCTTGGGGTTGATTCACTTGCATGGTGCTTCTCCTTTGGGTGGTCGGTGTCGAGGGGTTGCAGCCCCTCGACACCACCTTCTTACTGGCTTTCGCCGATTGGGGTTTGCTTGCGCACCAGGTGCACCAGCAGATTTTCAAACTCAACAACTTCATCGGTTGCTGATTGCCATTCCAGAACTGCTTGGATCTGGTCCCGGCTGCACTCCAGCACCAGGATCTCTTCGTTGTTAACCGCTTGAACCTCCAGGATCGCGACCAGCCCGGCTGGGTCGTAGGCTTCGGCGTGAACGATTTTCCCGGTCTCGCCAATCCAGTCCTTAAGGCCTTTCAGAAGCCTGAGCCGGATTGTTTCGCCGTTCTGGCCGTCACCGGTGATGACTTGTACGTGCATGGTGCTTCTCCTTTGGGTGGCAGGCGTTGCAGCGCCAAAACCGAGGATTTCAGAACTGAACGAAGTCGGTTTCGACGACATGCCGAACCGCGCTCAATGAATTGAGGCGTTGTTCATTGGTGAGGTTGAGCAGCAGGCTGAGAGCGTCCACAAGAGCCATCAACTGCCCAGCGTTTTTGGCTGCACGCAGACTGAGTTGATGGCCGTGTTCATCAAGTAGCGAGGCCGTGTAGGCATGCGCGAGCTTGTTGAAGGTACTGACAAGCTGGTCTTCACGTTCAGCTACTGCGTGGCCGAAAGCCCCCGCTTGTTGGGCGGTAAGTTGATTCAAGGCAGAAGCGCTTTTCTGGCTTTCTGTTGTGTGAGCAATTCCGAGGTGAATATGGGCAATGCGACTTTCGAGGGCTTCACTGCACTGGATGGGCTGGCTGCTAACGATTGCTAGCGCGCCATGGAAGTAAGCGTCTTCTGTCCCTTGCGCTTGGTCACGGCTAATGACTCCGCCGCTGTAGAGGTCGCGGAGTTCCTCCCAGTCAAAGGCAGAGTTTTCGGTAGGCACCGACTCCAGAACCACGACTGTCTTTCCTATTGCTCCTGCGGCGGCAAGCCAGCGCGAACGTCCTGCCCGAGTGGAGTATTCCGGTGTGTGAGCCCTAGGTGTTTCTTCGCCGACGAGTTTCCACAAATAGCCCATCAAGAAGGTTTTGCCGGCGCCTGCTTCGCCTTCGATGTGCAGGAACGGGAAGCTGGTATGTTCCGCTCGGATTCGGTCGGCGTGCAGTGCGCCGAGCCACCAGGCCATTGCGACAACCCCTTTCGGGCCAAATACGGCATAAAAATCGTCAAATTGAATCGCTGTTTTAAGTTCGTTTTGCATGGTGTTGCTCCTGTGGTTTTTTTGGTTTTTCGCCCTGGAATACCCAGCAGCGAATGGTTTTAGGTTTGTCGAAGGCGTCTAGCGTCCGCGCTGAATTGACGGGTTTGTTCGACTCCAGAAATTTGGGTGACTTGCTGGTCTTGAGCAGACGTTTTAGGTCGCTCAGCGGCGGAACCTGCTGGCGCTTGTTGGCAGCCATCTCCACGAATTCGTTGAGGTTCACGGCTATCAGTTCATCGCGGCGCGCATGGTTGAGCGCGCCTTTCTCGTCCAAGCCGTTCAGGAAGTCGTACAGGTCCCAAAACTCAGTAACGGTTGGGTGATCGGCGTTGATTGCCTGTTGGCGCTCCAGGGCCATGCGGCTGATCTCGGCATGAGCGAGGGCCGTTCGACGTTCGCCGAGCGGCACCACGCCGGCCAGTGCGTCTATCAGGCTGCGCAGTTGGGCGTGGTTCTTGGCGATACGCACGGTGCGCACGCCAGGCAAGGCCAGCAGCTCCTGCTCGTAGCGGGAGGTGTTTTCCTCCATCAGGCGCATGGTGTCGGCTTCGCGTTGCAGCGCCTTGACCAGGAAGCCGCTGATGCTGTCCATCGGCATACGCTCCAACTGCTCGGCGTACTGCTTGGTTTCCGGGGTGTGGTGCTCGCGTGTCAGGTGGACGTGGCAGATACGCTGCAGGATCGGTTCTGAGGCGTTCACAGGGTTGTTCTGCGCGATCAGCAGGGCGGCGCGGAACGGCGGTTCGTGGGTGTCGTTGCCATTGTTTTTCACGCCAGTGGAGCGAACGCTGCGTCCGTTATAGGCAGTTTTCAGTTCGTCCCAGTCGAAGTGTTTAACCGGCTGGCCTTCCTTTTGTTCACGCTCGGATTCGATCAGTACAACCGGCAAGTTGCTGACCTGCGAAAAGTTGCGCGCACGGCTTGCGGCGGTTGCTTTGGACGGGTCAAAGCCTTCGTAATCGGTACGCCCGACCGACTTCCACAGAAGCTCTACCAGGGTGGTCTTGCCCGAGCCGGCTTCGCCCACCAGTTCCAGGAACATCAGCGACTTGTGGATCTGGCGGATCTGCTCGGCGTGCAACGCGCCCAGCCACCAGGCCAGCACCACCAGGCCCTGTACGCCAAAGCAGCGCCAGTAGATGTCGAACCAACCTTCGTTGTATTCATTGAGGTCGGTATTGATGTGCAACAAGGGCGACTGGCTCTGCGACTTGATGCTCAGCTTTCCCAGGTCGAAAAAGTCTTCCTTGTTGCGCACCTGCGCTGCGCCGCCGAAGAAGGCCAGGTCGTTGAACACATAAGCACCGTGCTCGCGGCTGTAGCCGATCCACTCGATGGTGTTGACGGTTTTCAGGCAGTCCAGCTGGGGCGCCAAAATCCGCTTCAGTTGTTGGGCGCTGCCCTCGAACATTGCGCCGTTGGAGACGTTGAGCAGGCGATTTGCGAACTCAGGTGCCGACGTGAGCTGCTTGGCCGTGAACGTGCTTTTGATGGCAGGCCCTTGCGGGCGCTCGATACGGAAGTAATACCAGGCCTCGTCGGTCAGGTCGTTGCGCATGTAGTACAGCGCTTGGAAATTGCAATTGGCGATGCTGGTCACTGAGCCGGATTGGCGCAGGGCCTTGTAGCGCCGCTGTTCATCGGTGAGCAACTGATCTTCATGCCGGTCAGAGCTTTCCAGATCGCCCATGGCGCGGTCGTACTTATCAAGGTCCAGCCGAAACCAGTACAGGCGCTTGCGGAATATAAAGTTGAATTCCTTGCGCTCGTCGCGCAGGTAGATGAGGAAGCCCTTTTCCTCAGCAGAGTCAGCCAGCAGCAAATCGCCGTGGTGGCGGGCTTCGTCGATGTCCTGCTCGATCCGCTCGGCGCGTTTGTCATCGCCCTCGATCGACTTCCACCGTAGGTGCAGGTCGTTCCAGTCAACCTTTTTGCCATTGGGCTGCGGGACCACCGCCGCTTTACAGGTGAAGCCCAGGTCGCGCGCTTCCTTCGCCCAGCGGCGCATGTTGGCCTTGGCTACGGGCTCGTTATCCAGTGCCCACACCAGGAGCGGCAAGGGCTTACCAGCGTCGTGGCGCAGCTTTACCAGGGCTTTAAGCGAGTCAATCGGGCAGGGTGCGCTGGACATCATCGACACGGCCGACACGTCGTTATGCAGCAATGCAATGGAGTCGAAGATCCCTTCAACTATAAACAGCTCATCGACCTCCAGCAGGTCCACGCTCGGTGGGCACCACCAAACGCCCTTGTAACCGGTCAAGCCTTCGCCGGTCGGGCGGAAGCGTGCTTTCATCTTGCCGAAGCGGTCTGGCCGATCGATCAGGCGTTCCCAGTACCCACCTTTTTCCAGCGCGAAACGCACCGTGGCGCTGCCGATGTTCTGCCGACCATCCCAGTAGTTATCCTGGGTGAACCAACCGGCGATCAGTTCAAATTTGAAGCCCCGCGCAAACTCAAGGTAAGCGCGCGCCGTGGCAAGCGGGTTGTCCAGCGTCGACGGAGCAGTCTTGCTCCAGTCGTTGAACAAATCGTCGTAGACGTCCTTTACGTGGACGCGGTGGTCGCACTTTTCCGGACGTCCGCAGATCAACGTCCAAGGCGAGTCGTAGAAGGTGTACAGGGTCTTCTGGCCGCAGGCAGGGCAAACACCCTTACGCATATAGTCGGTGCCGCGCATGTGCTTGAGCTGGTAATCCCGCTCAATGCGTTGGATGACGTCGGCGCGCAGCCTTTCTTTCATTTCCATCGTGGCTTACTTCGCTTCGTCGAGACTGTGTTTAAGGGCGCCTATCAGGCTTTTTCTTGCAGCCAGCGCAGGGAAAGCGACCAGCAACGAGCCGTGCCGTAAACCCTCGGGGATCATGCGAAAACGGTCGTCATACCAATGCTCGTTGAACAGCAGCGCGTACTGCGCGCGCAGGTCCTGGAGCAGGGCCTCGGCCTGGTCGCGGGGCAGTTTTGCGGTGATGGCGATGTCGATTTCCATGGTCCACCTCGGATTGCGGGCAAAGCTCACCCAAACCCATTGGGAATGGGGCAGGGCGGGGTTTAAAAAGGGAGCGTTACTGAGGGTGTTGCTTGTATTCGGTGTTGCGCTGGTCGAGCAGCTTCTGTGGCAAAAACCGAGCTGATACCGGGAAGCGTTGACCTGCGAGAACGTCCACCAAGTGGACACGGGTACTGTCCGAGCCACTGGCCCAGTCGATGCCAATCCAACGGCGCTTTTTGATGACCTGCAATTCAGTCCAGGCGTTATGGACCAGCTTGGGCGCCATGAATACTGGCACTTCCAGTGCAAGGGTCAGATGCCGGATGCAGCGATCAAACAACAAATCGCAATCCACCAAGTGTTCTGCTTCATGGCGTTTCAGGTAGGCGAAAGCAGCTTGTTGCATGCTGCTGCGGTAGTCATGAGTCTGTTGATCGAGTTTCATCACGCGCGCTCCATTTCCAGTTGATCCAGCAGATCGGGTTGATCGTTGGCTGTTTTCATTGCCTGGCGACGAATGACCACATCTGCAACTGGAAGGCGGACAGCCGGGTTTGGCATGCCGCTGGGGCTCAGTTCATGGGTCATTTGAAATTCAGCACGCACGGCCCAGCCGCACGCTTCGTTGGTGCATTGCATATAGGTGATACGCAGGAAAATATGCTGCCCTTCGCTGGTGCGGATGCGCATGCGGCCGTGGCAGTGGGGGCAGACCAGTTTGTAAGTGCTCACTGGACAGCTCCTTTGCTGTAAAGCTGGATGGTCGCGAACACCTCGGCGTAGCGGGCGGACATGTAAGTGATCAGGGCACTGATGATCGCGTCGGCCTCACGCTTTTCGATGATTCCGTCATCCAGGGCGGCAGACATGATCTGGTCGACCTTGCCCCGCTTGGCCGAAGCCTTGAGCGAGCGGCTGTACAGTTCCACGTTGTCCAGGTTCTGCGGGATGCTCAGCGGCACGAACATGCCGCCGTACATTGCCGCGATGTAGTCAGCCAGGAACGTAGTTCCGGCGACCTGCTCCAGACGGTGAATGTGTTCGTCGGTCAGCGGGCGGCTGCCAGCGTTCTCGTAGGCCTGGTTGTCGAACTTCTTGATTGGCATGCCGAGGTCTGCCGAGGCGTACGACCGACCGCCTGGGTAGGCGCCGATGACGGCCATAACGACGCTCTTTCTGCTGTCTAGAACTGGGCGTTTCATCTTCT
Organism: Pseudomonas sp. HY7a-MNA-CIBAN-0227; assembly: GCF_040310325.1. Classification (NCBI taxonomy): domain Bacteria; kingdom Pseudomonadati; phylum Pseudomonadota; class Gammaproteobacteria; order Pseudomonadales; family Pseudomonadaceae; genus Pseudomonas; species Pseudomonas sp. HY7a-MNA-CIBAN-0227. The sequence goes on from NZ_JBEOPT010000006.1 coordinate 280,247, forward strand.
GGTTTCCCCTTGGAGCCAGAGGCCCTAGTTTGTAATCACGCCGTCTTTGATTCCGAGCAGAACAGCTGCTCGATGCGCTTCACCACGACGACCTTTCTTGCGGCCGTTGAGCAAATCGCTGACCAGATTTCTGTTCAGCTCATATTTGCGACAGAACTCGGCAATGCTCACACCGTTGCGGTCAAGAGCCGCGCGGGCTTGCTCGGGTGTAAGGGGGGCGGGCATAGTGTTCATGTGTGTTCGTTCGTGTTGATGTGGGGCCATTCTTGAATATAAAAATGTTCAAGTCAATAGAAGGTTGAGCAGAAAAATGTACATTTCTGAAGGAGTGGGCGATCGCCTGAGAGAAGAGCGCGATCGCTTGGGCCTGAATCAGACCGATTTTGGGGCGTTGGGGAGCGTCAGTCGTGGGACACAAAAGGCGTACGAACTGGGCATGAATTCGCCAGATCTGCGTTATCTGTCAGCGCTTGAAAGGGCGGGGGTGGATGTTCACTACGTACTGACAGGTTCCAAGGCCCTGCTTTCAGAGGATGCGATCGATAGCGTCGAATCCAAAATTATTGAAAGTTACCGCTCGCTTTCCGACGGCGATAAAGCGTCCGTTGTGCGACTCACCAATGCATTGGCAGTAGCGCCGGCTCATTAAGTTTTCCGCCGTATCAACGGTTCAGGGGCAGGCACTTGTCTCACCTCTCGATGTACTACACCTACTTGCTTCTCTGCCCACAGCGTCCGTCGCTTTTTATTGCATGGCAGGGGTGGTGACACACTCAAACATGCAGAGAATCGTTCGTTCGCCGGGTGTTTTCGACGGTACTACTGATGGTGCCGGGCGCCCGTTACGTGTTGTAAAGGGAGTAGGACATGTTGGTGAACAGCGATGCAGAGACCAATCAAGCCGAAGGCGGTGAAGACCAGCGTTTAACAACAGCTGAGCTGCATCTGGTGAAGGGGTTCAGGCAGCTAAGCGAAGAACACCGGAACGACATCCTTCGGTTTATTGATGTGCTCTTGAGCGCTCAGTAGGGGGAAAAGCCCGGTCCGCCGGGCTTTTAAGTCGGACAAATGCGGTGCAAGTCAGGCGTGCAGCTATTGCCGAAACAGTGATTGCCCAATAGCCTATGTGCCTTGGCAACACATCAGATGCGAAGGTATCAAGGAATGATCCAGAGAGGGACTGTTGTGAGAACCGATTTACTGATGGTAGTTGGTACCGGCTTGGCACTACTGGCGCTCTCTACCAATGCGCTCGCCGAACCCTGCGATACTGTGCTTGCTGCCCTCCAGCAGGAGCGCCACCTGTCCCAGGTCAAGCAGACCGAAGGCAAACAAACCACTGAGTATCTCGACGGCCCGAACATCGCTCTGTCTCTCAGCTGCGCCTTGGGCAAACCCAACATCGCCGTCACCTGGGATGGCCCAGCACCAGACCAGGGCTTTTATGACCTGGTCGGCCGTACCGGCAGCCTGGTTTCAACCCGGTCCGCCGCTGACGTTGTGAAGGCCTCCAAGCAGTGCCGTAAAGAGGCCCTGAAGGACGAAAGCGAAATTGCCACTGTCGAGCAAAAAGGCCTGGCCATTGAATGCCAAGCCTTCGCCCGTGACGGTGGTGGCACGACCATTACCGTGTTTTCCGAGTAACGTCCCTACGCTTTGGCCCCGCTGCTTGGAGGGTCGTCCGCCTCGGCCCTCACCGCCTGCAACCGCTTCCACTCCCGATCCACGGCGCGCTTCGCCGTGTTCTTGTTGGTGTACAGCCACAACAACCGTCTCGGCTTGGCCTGGTCTCCTGCCGCCATGGTCTTCTCTTTACCGGTGGTCTCTTCGCGGTAGTAGGCGATGATCCCGGTGTAACTCACTTTATTGTCTTCCGCCAAATCCTCGACGGTATCTTCTGGCAGCTTGCTTTCCAGCTCCAGGCTCATGGTGTACCCGCTGTCCGGGCTGAGGCTGTGTTGCACATTGCCGCCGTACCAGATGATTTCGTCGATTTCGTCTTTCACACCCTGGAGTGTATAGGTCAGCTCCGGAATCAGATCGGGCCGGCCAGCCGCCAGGGTGTAGCTGAGGGTGGCACTGCCGCGACGCAGTCGGTTGAACTCGGCTCTGGCGGCGCGTAGGGCTGACTGTTTGTCGCTGTAGGTGTGGCGCAAGTCCTTGAGGTTTTCGCCACCGCCGGCAATGGCTTCTTGTTTCTTCGCGCTGTTCACGTCGTAGAAGTAGGCCCGCACACCGTCGTAGCTGTCGCGGTCGGCTTGTAAGTAGCGGTGCTGGTCGCCATCGGCACGGGTCAGGGTGATGTGGGGCAGGTCCAGGCCGCTGGCGGTCTTGCCGCCGCCAGCTGGCAGACACAGCAGGCAACCTGCCTTGACGCTGGCCACCGCGTCGAATTCTTCCCCCAGCCGGCTGATGAGATTGGCATCCGATTCGTTAGCCTGGTCGAGCTGCAGGATGGGCAGGCCGTCTAAGGCTCCGGCAATGGTGGCGGTGAGGCCGTTGCCAATGGCGATATCGCCCAAGACGTCGCCAAGGGTGGTATTGCTCCAGCTGCGTTCGCGTTTTGTTTTCAGACCCTTGCGCAGGTCGGCTGACCGAGCGCGAATGCTCAGCACATCCGGGGCACCACTGTGCTCGGTTTCGTCGACGGTGTACGTGCCTTTGTCCACCAGGCCGGTGTCGCTCCAGCCCAACCACAATCGCAACACCGCGCCTTTGGGCGGAATCGACAACAGGCCGTCGTGGTCGCTGAGCGTGATGCTGAGCTGGTCGGATTCGATACCCCGGTTATCTGTCAGCTCCAGGCCCATCAACCGCGGGCTGACGATCCGGGCGATGTCGTTGCCGTCGACAGTCAAGCGGAAAGCCGGTATTGGATATGCCGCATCGCGCTTGTAGCGATCGACGGTGTCTTTCAAGAACCCAGTGACTCGGGAAAGGGCGGCTTCGATCATAGCAACCTGCGCAGGATGTTGACGCCGACGGCGGTACCGGCGCCGAGCAGGTCGATACGGTCATCGTCGATACGTTTGAGGGACAAGTTGAACTCAATACGCCGAGGCGTACCGTCGCGAAAGAATAGGGTCTTGGTTTCGCTGAGGCTTTCGATCACCCAGAGGCCGTAAATTCGGCCACTTCCCTCGACCATCGGCCAGGCCTTACCGGTGTTTGCCATCAGCCGTATAACGTCCAGGCTGAGGGCACTGCCGGCGAGTTCCGGGAGGATGATGCCAGGCAGCGTGATGGTGTCATCACCACGTCCGAGGAACTGCCGCGCAGGTACCGCACCTATCCGGCTGTTGCTTGCGTGACGCCATTCGGTTTGGCGTTGGAGTTCCTGGTAGGCGGCGGTCGATAGGCTGAATACGAACATGCCTAGTGCGAGCATCATGTGGGGTTACTCCAGGTCAGACAGTTTGCTACGGGTTCGGGCGCCTTTCTCGCTGTCGATGCGGGCAAGCTCTGCGCGCACTGCCCGCGCAATCGCCATGGCGTCCATTCCCAGTGCGGGATGGATATTGATTTCGTATTGATCGTGGCTGTCGTAGCTGGGGCTGTTCATGGCGCTGATGGGAGGTCGGTCATCGACCGCCAAGGCGGTACCGCTCATTGTCCCGAGGGTCATGGCTCCAGCGGCGGTGAGCTGTTTGCTGAAAGAGGTTAGCGCCGCCAGCGGACCCCCTTCACCTTTTTCAAGCCCCTGCGTCAGGCCGGCCATGGTGAAGCCGCCCAGTTCTGCAAACACGCGTGATGGACTGTGGATTCCGAGCTTTTCCTTGAACCATCCGATGGTCGAATCACCGATCGATACGATAGTGTCTTTCACCAAACCCATGCCGGAGAGCAGGCCATTGATCAGACCGTTGACGATCATGCTGCCGAACTCGGTGAAACGTGACGGTAGCTCAATGCCCAGGTAACTGAGCACCCCGGCGAAGGCCTGGTAAACCAGTCCGAGGGGACTGAAATTCACAAGCGTGGCGATGATGCCGCCGATGCCCCCGTCGAATCCCGCTTTGATTTCTGTCCAGGCGTTGCTGAAATACAGCTTCACTGCGTCCCAGTTCCGGTAGATCAGGTAAGCGCCGCCGGCAATCGCCGCGACCACAGCGGCGATGATCAGAACAATTGGGTTGGCCGCCAGGCCCCACAGAGCAATACCCACCGTCCGCACGGCGGTCAATAGCGCGCCACCCATGGTCACGGCTAGCAAACGAATACCCTGCATGAGCATCGGTATTGCGTTTTTTGCGAGACCGATCAGCGTAGGAAATAGCCGTTGTGCTACACCCACAACGCCCGCGCTCTTGAGGCCAAATAAGGCCATGCCGTAACTGACCACGGCGAAGGGGCCGATCAAGCTGGCCAGGGTCAAGGCCAGCGCGCCGAAGACGCCGGCCAGCACGCCGACCACCATCAGGGTTTTCACCATGGCAGCGGCAGCGGCTGGGTTTTCCTTCATCCAGGCGGTTACACCTTTGATAGCGGCGGTGATGCTTCTCAGCGCCTCGATGTAGGTGGGCAGAATGGCTTGGCTCATTTCACGGTAGGCATTGGCCTTCTGAGCGAGCAACTCCAGTTCCATACCCTGAGCGGTATTCATGCCCTTGTCATAGAGTTGGTCAATGCCATCGGCCCCGGCATTCAGCTTGGCATTTTTGTGAATCTGCTCGCGTTGCAGGTACATCTGTGCGAACAAATTGGATGCGGTGCGGTTGGAGAAGATACTGCCGATGCTATCCAGTACCTGTTTTTTGTCCGTGATACCTTTGGCGGCCAACTGCGGCAACAGAATTTTTTCCATCCACTCAAACTGGTTTTCCCGGAAAAGCTCGCTGCCTTTGATCGCTCCGACGTCCAGAAAGGCTATCTGGCCGGCCTTGTCGTGTTTGACCTTCGATGGGTCGACCAGCCCCAGCTTTTCCATGTTGTTGGCGGCGCGCTTAGTGGTCTTGCCCTGATAGACGTTGGAATAGGCACTCATCATGGCCGTACCCACGCGGTGTCCACCCATCTCCTGCACCAGTGGTTCCATCTGGTAGTAGAAGGCCTCGTCTTTGATGCCCTTGGCCGCGACGCCGCCAGTTTTGATTACGTTCAGCCACTCATTCGGCCCAACACGGCCCCCTGTGGCAGTAAGGACCTTCTGCACGATATCGGCCTGATTAATGAAGGCCTCTTTGCTGGCAAGGCCGCCGCGCAGCTCGATCACCTTGAGCATGTCCATGAACTTGCGTTCGTTGTCGGCACCTTCTTCTTCGCCGTACATGGCGTGGTTGGCAAACTTCATTTTTGCCAGGGTAGGGGCGACCATTTCCGCTTCATGCTCGTCGGCGAACACGGTCATGGCGTCGCGCACCAACGTCAGGTTCTCGGTGACGCTGGTGCCGTAGGTTTTCATGCGTTTGGCAAATTCGATCGCTTTGCCCGTGTCTTCCTGCCCTAACCCCAGGGCGGCGACGCGATTCTCTTCAAGTGCGAATTGTTTGCCCTCCTGCAAAGGGGCATACAGCCCACGGCCTATACCGTAGGCCATCGCTGTGCCGGCAGCACCGCCCATGGCGGCCGAGCCGGCGAGTTGTTGGCGCTGGTCGTACCTTCCACGTGCCTTGGCTCGTGCCTGTTCCGCGCGGCCGATAGCCGCCAGGCGGTCTCTTTGCGTTTTAAGGGCGCGGTTGGCTGCGTCGACCTCTCTTTTCAATCGTGCTTCGTGTTCTCCGAGTTTGTTGGCAGCGATGCCGGCAGCCTTGAGCCTTGCCGCATGGGGAGACAAAGCGCGGCGTTGTTCCTGCAACTTTCCGGTGAGGTCGCGGACAGCCTCATGGGCTCTCCTGAAGTCATTTTTGAACTTACCCGATGCTGCTCCACCACTGGCACGCATGGCGGCCTTCATCTGACGTAGCTGTTCCTGCGCCTGATTGAGCTTTGTGGCGGTAGCGGTAATGGCGCCTTGCTGCTTTTTGTACGAACTGATGTCAGCCTGCTGATTGTTCAGGGCTTTGACCTGGTCGCGAGCTGCCTTCAGCGCCTTGGCCGTATCGTTGCTGCCGGCCATGATACGGCGCAACGGGCGGGTGGCTTTGTCGATGGCGTCGAGCAACACGCGCAGTCTTAAATCATTCGCCATCGACGCTACTCCTAATCCGCGCCCGTTCGCGCCAGTCCATCAGTTCTTGCAGGCCCAGCCGATCCATGTCGGTAGGCGCCCAATGAAAAACCACGGCCAGGTCGGCCATGGCGTCCTCTACATACCGAGGGATGCTTCCGTTTTCGCCGACTTCTGCAACAAAAAACTGATGACCTTGCTGCCGATGGCGACCAGGTCAGCAGGGTCCAGAGCGGCGGCTTCCTGTGGGGTGAGGGTGGGCGTGCTGATACGCGGCAGGACTTTGATCAGGCTGGCGACGTCAAGGTTGAGTAGGTCGCCCAAGCTGACGCCGCGCAGTTCGCCGGAGGACGGTTTACGCAGGGTAATCGTCTCGATCATCGTCTGGCCGCGTTGAATCGGTGTATCGAGGGTGATGATGTTGTCGTTGACGCCTGCTTGTTCTGGGGTGTCTTGGGATTTCATCGGTAAAGCTCCTGATGTCGGTTGAAATTGCAAATTTAGGTTCGGAAGGTCAGATGCCCAGGGCGTTGCGCTGTTTCTCCAACATATCGACGCCACCGACCTTCTCGATGAAGTTGAGCAGGTCGATTTCAATGATTTCCTCGTTGTCGACGGTCAACTTGTAGTAAGTGCAGGTAGTTTTGATGGTGTGTTCTGTGTCTTCGCCTGGCTTTGCTTCGCCCATCTCGATGCTCTCGTGACGGCCACGCAAAACGACTTCCACGGCGCTGACTTCGCCTGTGTCGTCCTGCTCAAAGGCGCCGGTAAAGCGCAGCGCCACGCCCGAAGCGTTCACCATGGCGAACTGTTTCAGGCTGATCAGATCCAGGCCGCCAGTCTTCCATTCGAACTGGATGCCGTCGTCGGAAAAGCCCAGGTCAGCCTTTACCGGACCGTTCATGCCGCCGCCGCGATAGGCTTCCATCTTCCGACCGAGGGGAGGCAGGGTGACGGACTTCACCACCCCCCTGTAGATGTTGGCGTCGTTGAACAGCATGAGGTTCTTAAGTTTGCGTGGCAGTGCCATGGCGGTGTTCTCCGGGTATTTGGCGTGGGGTTAACTCCCCTTGCGGGGAGGCCCGGTTTAGCTGTTGATCTTGCTGGCGAACGTCATCAGATAGCGGTCGGTAATACGCTGGCGCAAGGTGAGGTCTTCCAGGGGCGGCACAGGCGTGTAGTCGTAATCGATCGTCAGCTTGCCGGCCTTGAGGGTGTCCTTGTCGTTGATGTCTTCCGGGTACCAGCAATTGCCGCCAATCAGGTAGCCCTGGGCGATCAGCTCACGGAACTTGGCGTTGATGCCGTCGATAATGTCTTTGACTAGGGATGCATGCATGGGCTTATCCACTGCCCACATGTGTGCCTCGGCCATGGTGTCGGCGAGGATCTGCGCGGTACGGGTGTAGTTTTCGAAGGCGAACAGCGGATCGTCGCTGCACGTACGGCTACCCCAGAAGCGGAAGCCGCCCTCGTTGATGAGGGTGGTGACCTCGTTGCTGTTGAGGTAGTTGGCGTCGGTGGCCGGGTTTTGCAGATCCCAGAACACGTCGGCGCTGATGCCGGTCACGCCGTTGACGGCGACGTTGGAGATGGTCTTGTGCCAGCCGATTTCCTGATCGATCTTCGCTCGCAGGCCCAGGGCGCGCGCCGTGGCAGCGCCGGTGACGGTCTTGCTGGTGACGGTGTCCCAGTTGAGGAAGTCCGGCCAGATCACCATGACTTCACGGGCGCCGAAGTTCTCGCGGTAGGCGACTACCTCTTCCTTGGTCTTGCAGTTCCAGGCGCTGACGTAGGCGAAGGCGCGCAGGTCTTGGGCAACCGACACCAGGGCGGTGGCCACCGGCAAACTGTCGAGACCTGGCACGCCGAGGATGCGTGGCGTCATGCCAACGCGGGCCTTTGCGGCGAGCAGGGCCTTCATGCCGGTGTACTGGCCGTTAGCGTTGGTGGTGCCGATCAAGGCACTGGTGGTGGTGGCTTCGTCGGCGCCTTCCTTGACCCGCACCACGATGACGTAGGGCTTGGTCTGGTCGCCGATGGCTTGCAGGCTGGTCGCCAGGGTGCCTTTGACGCCGGCTTTGCCGATGGCGGCTTGAACGCTGGTCAGCAGGACGGGCGTGTCCAGCGGAAACATAAGTGGGTCTGCATCTTCAGCCGTGCAAACCAGGCCGATGACTGCGGTGGGGATGGTGCGAATGGGGCGGGTGCCGTCGTTGAGTTCGATGACCCGCACGCCGTGGAGATAGTCTGAACCGGCCATGGGTGGTTGCCTACGCTGTGATGGAATGACAGTGCACAGGCTGCCGCGCGCGCGCCGGTTGGGCGAGCGGCACGGTTTGTAACGGCGACGGCTACAGGGTCTCGTCGACTGAGGCCCAGGGAAACTGAACTTGGATTTCTTCAAAGCGCGCCACACCTGCATCACGCACGGACTCCCACCCCGGCTCATTCATCACCTGCATGCGTTGAGCCTCAGCAAAGTAGCGATCTGATCCTGTCAAAGGTTCGGCGTATGCCCGCAGTCGTGCAGCTTCAATTTGCTGTCGAGTCGGTGGCGGCAAGGCCGGGTTGAGGTGATCGAAAACCTGAGCCTCACTCATAAGAACAAGTTCTTTAGCTATGCATTCATCGTCCGAACCATCTGCCGCAAAAGCGAAGACTTCACCCGTCTTTTTGTGCTTGTAGTATTTCATCAGCGCAACTCCATCCAGCCGGTAATCGTGTCGTTAGTGTCCTGCCTTTCAACCCTGTACGTTGCGCCAGCAGGGACGATTGCTGACACCGTGGCCTGAGAACTCGCGCTGAGATAATGCTCAGCCAGCTTTATCCCGCTGACGTAGAGCGCAATGTAGAAATTCCCGGCTGACGGATCGCGAGCCGCGACCGAGACCTGAATAGGCTTTCCGGTGCTGTTTGTGTACGTCGTAGCCCAGGCTCGACTGGCGGTCACGTCCTGCCAGGTTTGACCGATGCCAAGAGCCAAGGCCGCAAAACGCCTCGGGCTCATCCATGTCGAACCGGAAGCGCCAGCCGCCGCCTCGGCAGCTGTCGCTTCGCTCAAGTTCCCGTTGTGCCAGAACTCACACCAGACCGAATAGGAATCACCGGCAGAGGTACGAGCGGCAAATCGTCGTTCGGTCGCTGAAGCGATCAGCTGTAGGGAGTAGGACGCACCACCGCTGACGTCAACTAGGCACCGACTCTGCACCCACCCGGCAGGCAAATTGGAAATAGCATTCGGAGTTATGAACTTACCCCCAGTCTTATAACTGTTGAAGTCCAATACCTCGGACACAAATTGATTGCCAATTCCCCAACCTGCATTGTCCGCAAGGCTCGAAAGCACAGGGCTCTGGGCCTGCTTTCCTGCAAGAGCGCTGGAAACCGTGGTTGCATAGGTGTTGATGGCTGTCCAGATGAACGCGCAGTTTGCCAACTGTCCGTTGTTGGTCCCGGCAGCGGCTGTGGGGGCGGTTGGTGTGTCCGTAAACACCGGGCTTTTCAGGTTGGCTTTTAGCGTCGGGTCAAAGTTCGACGAATTCCATAAGCTGCACCAGGCAAGAACGCCCGCCGGGTCTTTGCGCCGAAAGGCCATTTCATTGGACCCAAGGCTCCAAGCCAAGGTAAATCCATAATCGCCCATAACCTGATTCAGCGCGCCAGAACCTGAAAAACCAGGGGGACGACCGCCCGTAGAACCGCCGCCCAGCGCATAAAGCGCTGTCTTGGTGACTTCGGCGTAATCAGCTGCCGAAAGGCTTTTTGCGAAACCGTCAATAATTCCGTAGCCGTCAAGCGTTGCCGGATTGGTACCGCCGATAACACGACCGTACTTGTCCACTGTCACCTTTCCGTAGGCCCCGGCACTGACACCCGTGCGCCCTGCGACCATCTCAAAGGAAAGCGCGGTGGTGCCCAGGACAATCGGCGCATCCGTCACCAACTGCCAAACGCTATCGCTGTTTACCGTGCCCTTCTCAACGCTGACAAACAGTCCTGGCGTTACCTCTGCGCTGCTGTCTGCGTCCAGGGCGCGTTTCCATGCGCCCGACGCTGGTACGACATAGATACCGTTGTCCTTAGCCAGGGTTTGATTCTTCACCAGCACCCGAGCACCGGCCGACAGTAATTCCCCGTCAATTGACTGGAGACCGCTCAACACGATATTCGCGGTGGTAGCCATCAACACCGAATGCTTGAAGTCCAGCTTCGCCAATGCCTCGACGACCATGGTGTCGACATACTCACGAGTCGCCAGCACGACGCTGGGATCAATCTTCAACTCAATATTGGCCGTGCTGCTGACGATCAAGTTGATCCGAATCACCTGGGTCCGGCCCGAACCCTGGGCGAGCAGCGGTTTGAAGGTTGGTGCACAATTGGCAACGGCAACCATGTCGCCATCCGCGTCGTACAGCGCAAGTTCACGGACCCACCAACCGCCGACGCTCTCTGGGATAATCTGCTCGGCGATGATTACGCTGGCGTTGCCCGGGTCCACTTTTACCTGGTTGAGCGGCGCACGGCGGCGCTCGTTGATCAGTTTCGTCTGAGTGCGACTGGGAATTGGGTCCGTGCCGTTGGCATCACCCACGGCCATCTGGGCGAAGGTCCAGGCCGTACCGAGAGCTGCAGCGTTAGCCTGTTTGGCTTCGCCGATAGCGGTGAGGATCGCGAAGAACTGGCTGTTTTGGTCGGTCATGAGTAGATGTCCATCGTGTCGATATGATGTTCGCGGCCACCGATACGAAACGCGCCGCTGACGTCGATGTCGCGTTGCGTCGGTGGGTAAACGCTGAGTTCGTCGCCTTCGTACACGCAGGCCCCTATGAACACGGTGCCGGTGCTTTCCAGGCTGATCGCGAGGCCTGTCAGGTGGCGAGTGAGGGGCTTGGCGTCATCAATCAGCCAGGTCAGCTCCAGGTACATTTCTTCGGTGATGCCGGTGTCTAGCACACCGACCTTCAAAGCAAAGGTGGCAGGCACGCCTTCCGGTACGGTTTCCCACCACTCCATCACCTCGATCAGGTAGCCCAACGGCTCGACGACGCGGCGCAATGCGCCGATGGTGCCTTTGTGTGCGTGGATGTAGCGGGATGAACGAATGGCCGCGCGCTTGGTGGCCTCGGTCCAGTTGCTGTCCCAGCGGTCGACGGAGAAGGCCCAGGCCAGGTAGGGCAGCACAGACACCGGGCAGGTATCCGGGTTACACAACTGCCGCAGTGGGATCGGTACGCGCTGAATCTGTGCGAGCGCCTGCGCTGCCTGACGCTCAAGCGGCGTGGAGTTTCCCGGAAGTAGCTGCTGAGCGCCCATTACTCGGCACCCCGCGTGACGGTCACGCTGGTGCAGTAGGGCGCTTGGGCCTTGGTGGCAACGATGTCGACCCAGTTTTCCAGTACGACCTTGCGCACACCCTCGACAAACAGCGCGGCGTGCAGGGCGGATTCCGACACTTCCATTGCCAGGCGCCGACGTTGGCTGACGTATGTCAGCAAGCGCTGCTCAGCGGCGGCGAGAATCGGTTCCGACTCGGGGCCGCTGGTGAGCAGATACAGCTTGGCTTTGACCTGGTAGCGGAGGATTTGCGCGCCCTGGACTGTCAGGCGGTCGGCTACCGGGCGGCGGTCATCGTCGCTTAGGTAGGTTTTGACCGCTGCGATCAGATCGGCCGGTGCCGTGCCATCGCCGAGTAGCGATTGCACGGTGACCACCGCCACTGCCGGCGATGGGCTTTCAGCCGTGGCATCGGCAACCCGGCCGTCTGCGCCTCGGGCGTGGAAGATGTAGCTGTTACGCGGCCCGGCGGTGCTCAGTCCTTCCCAGGACATTTGCGCCCGCTCGCGCAAGCTTTCGTTGCTCTCCATCAGATGCGCTACAGGCGGGACTGCCATTGGTTTGGCTTCCTGAACCACCAGGCGCTGGACGTTGAAGTTGCCCGCCAGTTGGTCCAGATCGGGGCCTTTAGCCAGGGCCAGTAGGTTCGCCATGGACGCCTCATTCACCCGCTGACGCCAGATGGTTTCGCGGTAGGCGTTCTCTTGCAGCAGCTTGGCTAGGGGCTCCGACTCCATGTCGAGGCGGGCAGCAATCTCGGGCTGTTGCTCGATCGGCCACAGGCTGATCATGTAGGCCTTACGCTCGGCCAGGATCAATTCGAAGTCGATCTGCTCGACGATTTGTGGCGCAGGGAGCTGGCTGAGGTCAATCGCAGCAAAGGAATTCATACGCTCCCCCCCAGTTGCAGCGGCAGGCTCATGCTTAGCGGCTCATTGGTGTCGACGATGGTGCCTTCCAGCTCCAGCACCGACTGACCTTGCAGGTTCGCACCGAGGAACTGCACGCGGCTGAGGCTGATACGGGTCTCCCAACGCATCAACGCCATGACCGTGCCCGCGTACACGCGCAGTCGTGTGGCGTCGTTGAATGGGTGGTCTACCAGCTCGGGTAGCAGGCTGCCGTATTCGCGGCGCATCACTCGGGTGCCGATGCGGGTGGTGAGGATGTCTGTTATGCACTGGCTGATATGGTCCAGAGTGCCGATGGCTGCGCCGGTTTCTCGGTTCATTCTGGTTTTCCCGTCTTCGCGTTGCCCACCAGCACGCCGCCGTGCAGGTGCTTGACCAGGCTGATGTTGGCCGCGATCACGTCAGCGGAGACGGTCACGGTGCCGGTGACGTTCTGGTTGCCGGTTTGGGTGTAGTCGCCTTGGTGCGTGATATCGCCGACGAGATTGATGCCGCCCGTGCTGACCAGGTTGGTGGTACCGCCGTCGGCCAGGGTCGCGTTGAGGTGATGGGCGACGCTGTCGTACTCGATCACTGTGCCGTCGGCGTAGGTGCGACGGTGCAGGCCGGCGCGGTTGCCGTTGGCTGGGATGTGGTCGCTGAATAGGCCGGTCAGGACGACGCCGTTGGCGAGCTGGCCGGATGGGCTGAACAGGATCACCTGTTCGTCGACGGTGGGCGGGTCCCATTCCTGATCAGCACCGGCGCGCAGGGTTAGCCACGGCAGCCAAGCGGTGGTGAGGGTTCCGGTTTTTACCTTCACGCGTGGGGGCTCCATCTGCACGGCGGCAATGACGCCGAAGCGGATGAGGTTTTCGAGCATGCGGGAGAGGGCGGCGAAGTCGTTCATGGCGCCGATGGTGATTGCTCGCGCGCGCTAGTGCAGCGCTCAGGCTTTGTAGGACTGCACGTTACAAGGCGATCCTCGAATTGCTACAGTGCGGGAAATAAGTAGGAGCAGTGTTATGGCAAAGACGGAAAAGCCTCAACGGTTGTATCGAATTTTGGACTTCACAAGGGTTGTTCAGATTTTTGAAAAGAAGGAGCTGTTTTTTGCCAGTCCAAACTCTTGGGATGATCCATATGAGAAACGTATAAAGCATTCAAAGGTTAATGCGGTTTTCGCTCAGTGCTGGAGCAGTGCTCCAATATCCGATGCTATGTGGCGTATCTATTCACATAATGGTATGGGCGTCAGAGTCTCCACCACCGACTCAAAGTTGAGAGCTGCTTTGAAGTCGTCCGCTAAGTTAAAAAACTATCAGTTTAGAGTCGCGGAGGTTAGCTATTATCCTCAGAGCGAGTTGGACTGGAAGGCAAAAAAAATAGGACAAGATTTAAATGAGGCCTTTAAAATCTCTCGAGCGATAGATGCGCTTTATATGAAGCGTCAAGCATTCGACCACGAAAAGGAATGGCGTGGGACGCTATATGCTAAGTCTGTGGATCTTTTGCAGGAGCATAAAGGATTCACCGTTCCAGTCGATCCGCATAACTTTATCGATAGAATTCTTCTTGATCCAAGAGCCCCGGATGAATTGGTTCGCGCCTTCAAATTCTTTTTTCAAGAACATCTTGGATTCGAAGGGAACGTTCAACGCTCGGCTCTTTATAAATCACCAGACCAAATCGAGATTGAAGAGATATTGGCTGATCAGCTTTGAGTCAGATGTTGTAAAAGCTGGTCTCGGACGATATCTAAGTCCGCATCAGTAAACCCCAGCACTTCACGTTGTTCGTAACGTGTATCTGGTGCCCCGCGTTCCGCTCGGTCCTTCAATCCGTACTGGTGAACCCTAGCAATCCGGGCTATACGCCCGGTGAAACCAACGGTAATGGCGTTAGTGTTGCCTCGAACTTTCAGATATGAGGCAGTTCGCATCTTTTTGAACATCGCTAGTTTTCGCCGAATACGTCCTTGCTTCCCGCGAAGGTTTCGCTGTTTGCGTGGCGCAAACTTCGTCCCGTCCGGGTTCTCTTGAGCCATCACGCGTTTCTGCTGGCTGCGGCGCAGCTCCTGCCCAATGCTCCGGGCGAGCTTGCTGCGCTCCACTGGCTCCAGCCGATCCAGCAGCACCGCAGCCCAGGTCTCCAGTGCTTCCAGGTTACTTGCCATCAGGCACCATCCATTCACTGGTGTTGCCTTGTGCCCCTGGCTTCCAGTTCGGATCGAGGTAGCTTGCCACGTACTGCGGTTCGTTCGGATGCCTCACTGTAGTGAGCCCTTGGTCGTCCTTGCCAACGACTACGCGCTCTGTAAGTGCCAGGGTAATGCTGAGGTCTACCTTATCCTTGTCGAGGATATCTGCTTCGAACTGGATACCGTTTTTTACCTTGTCGAGGTTTTCGAGCAGCTCGGACTGGTTGACGCTGAGCCAGCCCAGAATCGGCAGCATCACGCTGTCAGGGTGGCCGGCGAACTCGGTGAGGATGATCTGCAGGTCAAAGCTGTATTCAAAAGACAGTGTATGTGCGGCCGTGCAACGTACCTTGCCATTGTCGATGAAGATCAACAGGCGGTCGGGGTCGTGCTTGAAGTCGGCGACTGTGGCCAGCAGGTGAGCGCGCAGGCTTTCTGGCTTGTTCATGGGTTGGCCTGCTGGTGTTTGTAGACCATGTCGACCTGATCCGCGCAGTCAGCCCAGGCGGCTTCGACGCGATCTTCTTCGGTCAAAAGGTCACCGTTTTTGAGGGGGCTGGTCGCCGGCAGGTGGCAAGGCACCACGGCCGGACAGCCAGTCACGATAAGCGGCGGCGCCGGTGAGGGCGGGGCGCTCGCGCAGCCGGCGAGCAGCGCCAGGCAAAGGCTGATCAGCCCATTTCCGAAGTTCGTCATTTTCACGTTTCAGCTCCTCTATTTTTCGCTCGCGTGTGGCGAGGCTTTGGCGCAGCTGATCCTGCTGGGCACGCAGGGTGCTCTGTGCAGTGCGTTCCTGTTTCAGGGTGTCTTCGAGGGTGTTGGCGGTTTTCAGGTTGCGATCGGCGTCGGCGCGGGCGGTCTTGGCCGCATCGTGCGCCCGTTCGGTTTTTCCTTCAGCGACGTCGATGCGGGTTTCTTGGACCCAGATCAGCAGCACCAGGGCGCCGAGGAGGGCGAGGCCATACAGGGCCTGGCGCAAGATGCTCACGCGCGGTACCAGCCGAGCTTGTTCATATCGGCGGTATCGAGCTGCTTGATCGGGCCACGCACGATTACGGCCCGTGCGCCGCTCATGATCTGGATGGATTCGGCCAACAACTCCATGTCGCTTTGTTCGGTCGACTCCGGTACTACCAGCAGATCGCCGTCCTGCACCCGCAGCTTTTGCAGCGCTTCGAAGTCAATCATGCCGCCACCCCTTGCCCGCACTCGCAGCCGGCGTGCCGCTCATAGGCGCGCTGGAGCTTGGTGTCGTAGAGATTCCGCAGGTAGTCCGGTCCGTTGTAGAGCTTGGCGAACTCGGCCCATTTGCGGGCCTTCAACGCCTTGTGTAGCACCGGGTCGGTTTCAATGAAGCGGGTGAAGGCGTCGAACTGCTGCGATTCGCCGGCACTCATCGCCGCCACAAAGTCCTGCACGCTGGCGTAGCCGAGGCGCTTCCAGTGGAACCCCATGATCTGGAAGGCTCCCCAGGACGCCGATTCCAGAGCGGCGGTGTCATCGATCAGGCGGGCCGTGGACAGGCGCTGGTGCTCGGAGGTACCGCCGATGTATCCGCCGGCCTTCGGGTTGACTAGCGCCGGGTTGGAGGTGGCGAGCTGGTCAGCGTGACGTTTGAGTTCGGCCGGGTCATCACCAGGGTGCCGAACCATGGCGAGCTGGCGATACATGATGTGCCGCTCGAACAGGATCACCGGTTTGCCGTTGTCGAGAAAGCCCTTGCCCTTGGATTCCACCTCATTGACCGCGTAGATGCTCGCCAGCGGCACGCCGAGACGTTCGGCAGCGACTACCAGGTCGTTGTTGCGCAGCAGTTGGGCACAGTCTCCACCAGCAAGGCTGGCTTGAGTCTTGGAACCGGCGACGCCGTCGGCGACCAGGCCCACTTTGACCTGGTATGCGCGGACAGCGGCTTCGGTGGCGGCGCCGTAGTCACCGTCCGGCACCACGTTGGCGCCATGCTTGTTGAGGTTTTTTTGCAGGATAAGCACCGCTTGCGAGCGGTTGCCGTGGCGAAGGGTGGTTGTCATGCGCTGGGCCTCAACAGGGCGGCGACGTTGCCGCGTGAACGGAAAATCAGGATGCAGAGCAGCACGATGGAAGCGGCCTGCCCGAGGCTGGTGGGCTGGCGGTCCAGCAGAATTTCCAGACCGCAGATGCACAACGTGGCGCCAAACACGCTTGCCAGCAGCGAGATGCTGCGCCGGTACCGAGCATCGCCTCGGGTATAGCAAGCCAGGCGCAGGGCACTTAGCAAGTAGGCGATTGCCGCGATCAACTGCACGGCCAGTTCGATGTTCTGCATATCAGGTGCCCCCTCTGATGCGACGCCAGATGTCCCAGATATCCGCCTTTTCCACCCAAACCATCAGTTTGATGCTGATCGGGATGACCACTAGGGCACAGAGAAAGGCGCTGCCACCGCTGGTGATAAACGGGATTGCCTGTAAGGCCATGGGCGCGAACAAGTAGCCCACGCCGGCCGACAGGAATAGAGAT
This sequence comes from Pseudomonas sp. HY7a-MNA-CIBAN-0227, assembly GCF_040310325.1. NCBI lineage: Bacteria > Pseudomonadati > Pseudomonadota > Gammaproteobacteria > Pseudomonadales > Pseudomonadaceae > Pseudomonas > Pseudomonas sp. HY7a-MNA-CIBAN-0227. Next base: position 297,282 of record NZ_JBEOPT010000006.1, read on the forward strand.
CCCAGCCGTTGCCAGACCTTCAGGTCACGCTTGGTACTGGTAACCAGCCAGGCACCGAGGATGGCGCCGAATAGCGCGCCGTCATCGATGACTGGCGTGACGCTGGCCAGGCCCAAGCCAATGAGCAGACCAGTTACAACGCTGGAAGTCGGATCAGCCATGGTGGGGGGTTCCTTGGTTGCAGAGGGTCAGTTCCATAGCTGCACCATCTGCCGCTGGGGCGCGCTGGTTTGGGCTTCGGGCATGTTGACGACAAGGCCTTGCGGCAGGATTGGGCCGTGGTCGGCCAGCCCGGGGTTGGCTTCAAGCACGGACTCGGTCACGCCTGCGGTACGGCCGTAGTGCCGCCAGCAGAGGGCGTCGACCGTGTCGTTTTGATTGGCGCGGACGGCGACGGGCATCAGATCAGCTCCACGGTAGTGCGGCTTAACCCGAGGAAGTCACGGACGGCCCAGCGCAGATCGCGGCGGTAATCGTCGATCGTTGGGGCTGTTTCTTCGGCTTTATCGGAGCCGGTATTGGTCGCGCTGTAGTCGCGGTATCGCTCGCAAACTTCGGCGCCGGTACCGGCCTCGATCGCGCGGCGATACAGATGGGCCTGAACCGATACATCTTTGATCTTGTCGTCGGGCACATCGGCCAACGTGGCGTAGCCGGCAGCCAGTTGCTTTGCTTTCCACGACTTCAATTCACGGTTGAGGTTGATGGCTGCAGCGATTACGGCAGTCTCCAGGCGGGCCGGAGTCACGCTGTTGTCGATGCGAAGCGTCGCGCGCAGCTGCTCAAGGTCGATTGAGGGCCAGAACGGGTCGGTATTGATATGGCCGCCGGTGATGGGACCGCTGGCTACGAATGCGCTCAATGGGAAGGGCCTCGGATGTCTGCGCGGGAAACTTCGCGCAGGATCTGCTGCCGGTTGAATTCGGGGTGTTGCGTACAGAGGCGGTCCATTGTTCGCATGGCGTTCCGATTCACGAGGACGAACTCGTGCGAACTGGCCGGCATGATGGCGCCGTGCTTGATTGGGCCGGTGCAGACGGTGCGGTCGTAAGCCTCTGTCTCGGCGATGTACTGTTCTGCCGCAGCTGACAGGCGCCGTTCGGATTCCGTAGGAGTGAAATCACTCTGGTAGAGGTTGGCAAAGGCGGTGTTCATGACTGCTCCGATAGATCGCCGGTGGTCGGGGCTTCACGTTCAGGAGGAGCGGCCTGGCCGATCCGCCCCGAGCCGGCGGGGTGCGTGGGGACGCTCGGTTAGCTACCAGTGGCAGCGTGTTTTTTCAGTAGGCGCTCGGCGCCGTCCAAATCCTTCTTGCCGCCGCAACCGTCGTGCAGCTCGATCGCCCGTTTGAGCAGGTCGATACCGGCCTGAATCTGTCCGGGCGGGCCTGGCTCCTCGGCGGTGATGCCATCCAATGTCGCGCGGCCGGTTGCCAGGTACAGCTTGGCGCGGGCCTGGTCCGGCATGTCCTCGGCGTCGGTCAGTTCGACGGTGCGGTGCAAGATGTCCAGGTCGAAACTGCCATTAGCCTTTTGCGCTTTCAGCGCGGCCGTGGCGATTTCTTCCGCTACCAGGCAACCGGTCGTGCGTTCAAAACGGTCCGGCATGATCAGCTTGTGTTTGAGCACATAGTCGGCAATGTCCAGGGCGCCGCTGTAGTCCTCGACGTCGACGCGCCAGACCATGACGGTGGTCATGACGTCGTCCTGAGCGCCGTTGCCGGCTGCAAGCACACCCTCGACATACGGGATGTACTCGGGCAGCAGTTGCAGCTTGAGCGCGGCCTTGCCTTCGTTGGACTGGATGGCTTTCAGGCGTAGCCGGTCTTGCAGCAGCTGATTCAACTGGTGCTCGTATGCTGTTGCACCGGCCATGGATTGCCGTGGTGCCGTTTTTGCTGCCTCCATCGCCGCGCGAGCGCGGCGTTGGTGGGCTTGGGCGATGCTGAGTGCCATGGGGTTAACCCTCGCTGCCTGCGTCTTCAACCGGCGTGATGTTTTCCAGCAGGCAGCCCAGACCGTATTCCTCGACCACATAAGCTTCGTTCGACGATTCGAAGTTGCTGACGCGGTTCCACTCTGGCTCTTCCTTGAGGTAGCGGCGGCGGGCACCGATCTGCCAGTACACCGACAGGTTGGCGAGCGTGGTGATGAGGATCGTGCCTTCGGGGATGTACGGCACTTCGTACAGCGGCAGGCCACCCACGCGACGTTGCGAGATGATCAGGTCGCTCGCCAGGGTGTTGGTCGCGTCTTGGTCCTTGTTGACCAGGGCGAGGAACTTGTCGTGCACCAGCTCGCGGCCGGTCAGCACCACCAGGCCAGGGTTGCGGCGGAACCAAGGGTCCAGCAATTGGATGGCGTCGTAGACCAGGGCGTCGATGTTCTTGAAGTCGCCGGCTTTACCGATGGTAATTTTGCCGGCGACTGCGCCTTCCTTCAGTACGCGGTCGGGTGCATGGGTGCGGTATTGCTGGAGCCAGCCAATATTGACGTCTTCCAGCAGCGGGTGCGCCGTGCGGTCGGTTTGTTCGGCGGCAGTGGTGCCGTAGAAACCAATCTGGATGCGATCGAGCGCCTGGCGCTGGGCGATTGCACTGGACAGGCGGGTTTGGAAGTCCGGGAACTTGGCCCAGGCGTCGAGCTGCTTGTAATTGACGTAGGTGTCGAAGTCGGTTTGTTCAGCCCGGAACTTGTCGCTGGACAGAGTGCCGATGGCGCGTGGTTCACGCTTTTTGAGGGCGGTGTTGGTGCGGCTGGCAACGGTGCTACCGACGCCCAGCCCCACTTTTTCGCCCTCTTGTTCGTCGACGCCGATGATGTTGATCTTGGTCAGGAACTCGCTCGACTCCTGGATCTTGGTCTCCAGCTTCTGCTGGATAGTCGGATCGACGCTGAAGGTGGCTGTAGCCGATTCAACGCGGTTGAGCAGTGCGACCTGGCCGAGGTACGCGGTAAAGAGTTTTCGAGTGTCGTTACGCATGTGTGTCTCCGATAGTGGGCTAGGCGGTGAAGGCCGCAGGTCAGAACTCAGCCAGGGCTTGTTTGCCGCCGCCGGTTACCGGTGGGCGCTGGGTTTGGGAGTGGTCTTGGGTGTCACCGAGGACGGTTTTCAGCTCGATCAGGTCTTTGCTGAGCTGCTCGACCTTGGTGTTCAGCTCGCCGGAAAATTTCTTCTCGGCGGCGAGTTGATCAGGCAGATCCTTGACGTGATCGGCAATCGCTTCGACGGCCTGGCCGATCTGGGCGAACTCGGCATCGTCCTTCGCCTGCTTGCCGCCGAGGAGTGCCTGCACCTTGCTGAAGAGCTGGGCGCCGAGACCGGGTTTGTCTTCAATTTCTTCAAACTGCAACTCGGTTTCTACGGCCTCGGTGAACATCGACGTCGCGGAATAGTGACGGTCTTTGAATGGGCTGGATTCTGGCTTCTGCGCGGAGAAAGACAGCACGTCGGTGCCCAGGCTGGCCGGGGAGTCGGTCACTGCCAGACCGACGATGTAGGCCTCGCCGGTGTCCGAGAAGCTGTCGTCAATTTCAATCGAGGTGTAAATCTTCTGCTTGGCCTTGTTCATGGCGATCAGATCGGGCGTCGGCTCGACCTGGGCGAACAGGGCCAGTTTTTTCACACCATTGATTTCCACTTCTTCCGTTTTTACTGCCAGCACGTCGCCGTAGGCTTTGAACGGGCTGTCGGGCAGTAGGCTGCGGAAGTGCTCCAGCCAGATACGGGCGCCGTAGGTCGACGGGTTGAAGTTCTTCGCTGCCTGTTCCAGCCAGCTGCGTTTGATAGTGCGCTTGTCGGAGGTAGCGCCCTCGACGGCGACGCGGAACCAATTGCTGCGAAATTTCTTCATGCCGGGAATCCTCAATGCGTTGGGCGCTAAGTGCGTTGCAATGAGGGGCATGGTCGTGACGCGCGCGAGTTGCGGCAACGGGACGGGATTGTAGAGATCGTGACTACAAGGGGCGGCGCTACTGACTCGCAGGCGCGGGCGGCAGCATCGCGGCCATGACTACGACTGAACTGCTCCCAATCGATCCCCGGCGCCAATCCAAATTTCTGTATTGGATGGGTTGGCGTATCTGCGAGATTGCCGAGGCTACGGGCGAAAAGGAAAAAACGCTACACAGCTGGAAGGCCCGCGACGAGTGGGACCGGGCGGATAACGTCGAGCGCATCGGTGGGGCACTGGAAGCGCGTTTGGTGCAATTGATCCTCAAGGAAGGCAAGAGCGGCGGCGACTTCAAAGAGATCGACCTGCTGCACCGGCAGTTGGAGCGCCAGGCCCGCATTCAGCGTTTCCAGGGCGGTGGTACCGAAACCGAACTCAACCCCAACCTTGCCAAGCGCAACGAAGGGCCAAAGAAAAAGACCCCGAAAAACGACATCAGCGAAGATCAGATTGAGCTGCTGCGTGAAGCGTTTATCGACGGGTGTTTCGACTACCAGAAGGACTGGTACCGGGCGGGCAATCAGCGCACCCGCGTCATCCTCAAAAGTCGTCAGATCGGCGCCACTTACTACTTTGCCCGCGAGGCCTTTATTGATGCGCTGGAGACCGGGCGCAATCAGATTTTCCTGTCGGCTTCGAAGAACCAGGCCTACCTATTTCGTGGCTACATCCAGGCATTTGCCCGTGAGGTTATCGGCGTCGAGTTGACCGGTGATCCCATCGTTTTGCCGAATGGCGCCGAGCTGTTTTTCCTCGGCACCAACGCGCGCACCGCCCAGGGCTACCACGGCAATTTCTACTTCGACGAGTTCTTCTGGACGTTCAAGTTTGAGGAGCTGAACAAGGTCGCGTCGGGTATGGCGATGCACAAGAAGTGGCGAAAAACCTACTTCTCGACGCCGTCGACCATGGCCCATGAGGCCTACACCTTCTGGACTGGTGAGCGTTTCAACAAGGGCAAGCCAGCGGCGCAGCACACCAAGGTCGACGTGACCCACGGCGCACTCCAGCAAGGTCGGTTCTGTGAGGATCGGTTGTGGCGCCAGATCGTCACCATCCTCGACGCAGAGCAGGGCGGTTGCGACCTGTTCGACATTGAGGAACTGCGCCGGGAGTACAGCCCCGAGGCGTTCGCCAACCTGCTGATGTGCGAGTTCGTCGACGACGGTGCCAGCATCTTCCCGCTGACAGTGTTGCAGCCGTGCATGGTCGACAGCTGGGTTGAGTGGGCTGAGGACTACAAGCCGTTTGCCATGCGGCCGTTCGGTGATCGCCAGGTGTGGGTGGGTTATGACCCGGCTGAAACCGGAGATTGCTCGGGCATGGTGGTGGTCGCGCCGCCGCTGGTACCGGGGGGCAAGTTTCGGTTGCTGGAGCGGCATCAGTTTCGCGGCATGGACTTCGCAGCGCAGGCCAGCTTCATCAAAGCTGTGTGCAACCGCTACTGGGTGACGTACATCGGGATCGATGTCACCGGCCTGGGCAGCGGCGTGGCGCAGCTGGTGCGCCAATTCTTCCCCAACGTCACCACCTTCAGCTACTCGCCCGAGGTCAAGACGCGCCTGGTACTGAAGGCGTACGACGTGATTCACAAGGGCCGGCTGGAGTTCGACGCGGGTTGGACCGACATGGCGCAGTCGCTGATGGCTATCCGCAAGACCATCACCGCAGGCGGCCGTCAATTCACCTATACCGCCGGCCGCAACGACAACACCGGCCACGCCGATCTGGCATGGGCGCTCTTTCACGCATTGCACAACGAACCGCTGGAGGGGCAGACCACTGCCAACACCGGGCGGATGGAGATTTTTTGATGTCGAACCGCCGCAGAAATACCAAGCAAGTGGCCCAGGCTTCCACGGTTGCAACGCAGGAATTCATTCCGCGCAGTGACAGCAAGATGGAGGCGTTCAGTTTTGGCGATCCATCACCGGTGCTTAGCGGCCGGGAGGTGTTCGATTACCTGGAGTGCTGGTTTAACGGGCGGTGGTACGAGCCGCCGCTTTCACTGGATGGCCTCGCGCGCTCGGTGGGGTCCAGCGTGCATCTGCACTCGGGGCTCATGTTCAAGCGCAACTTGCTGAGTAAGACCTTTATCCCGCACCGCCTGCTGTCGCGCGCGGCTTTCGAACAGTTCGCCCTGGACTTTCTGTGCTTGGGCAACGGGTACCTGGAAGGGCGGCGTTCGATGCTCGGCCCGGTGCGCGAGCTGGTGCCGCCGCTGGCGAAGTACATGCGCTCTGGCAAGGACGGGCGGCAGTTCATGGTCCAGGGCTGGAAGGAAGAGCACGAGTTTGAACTAGGCACCGTCTTCCATTTGAGGGAGGCGGATTTGCACCAAGAGGTGTACGGACTGCCCGAGTGGATCAGCGCCTTGCAATCGGCGTTGCTGAACGAGTCGGCCACGCTGTTTCGCCGCAAGTATTACGAAAACGGCAGTCATGCCGGCTTCATCCTCTACATGACCGACGCCGCACAGAACGAAGCGGACGTCGACTCCCTGCGCAAAGCGCTGAAGGACTCCAAGGGGCCTGGCAACTTCCGCAACCTGTTCGTGTACTCGCCGAACGGCAAAAAGGATGGGTTGCAGATCATCCCGGTCAGCGAAGTGACGGCGAAGGACGAATTCAACTCGATCAAAAACCAGACCCGCGACGACGTGTTGGCCAGCTTACGCATTCCGCCGCAGCTCATGGGCATCGTGCCGCAGAACGCGGGTGGGTTTGGGTCAATCAGGGAGGCGGCGCAAATTTATGCAGCCAATGAACTGGAGCCGATTCAGGCGCGTATGGCGCAGGTGAATGACTGGCTCGGGGAGGAGGTTGTGCGCTTCAAACCCTATGAAATTCCCGTGGGGGCCTAAAACCCCCTGCGCAGTAAACGAGGCGACGAACCGGTGCGTCAACACCGGTTCGACGCTGAAACACTCGAACCAGCCGAGTGCTCCAGCCAAGGCCTCGCCCCACTGCGCAGGGGGGGCGAAGCCTAAGCGAATCCAATTGTCGAAACAAGGATCACTTAATGAGCACACCAATTATCCCGTGGATGGGCGGCAAACGCCGTCTTGCAGATCGTCTTATCCCGCTGTTCCCACCTCACGAATGTTACGTCGAGGTCTTTGCCGGCGGCGCCGCGCTTTACTTCATGCGCCCCCAGGCTGCGCCGGTTGAAGTCCTCAACGACATCAACGGCGACTTGGTGACGTTGTACCGCGTGGTGCAGAACCACTTGGAAGAGTTCGTGCGCCAGTTCAAGTGGGCACTCAGCTCTCGCCAGGTATTCGAATGGCAGAAGATGACCAGGCCGGAAACGCTCACCGACATCCAGCGGGCTGCGCGGTTTTTCTACCTGCAGCACCATGCGTTTGCGGGGAAGGTCAGTGGGCAGACATTCGGCACAGCCACCACGGGGCCGGCGATCAACCTCCTGCGGATCGAGGAGAACCTATCCGCCGCGTGGCAGCGCCTCTCAGGCACTTACGTTGAGAACCTGGGCTGGCTGGAATGCGCGGAGCGGTACGATCGGCCGCATACCTTCCACTACATGGACCCGCCTTACTGGCAGACCGCAGGCTATGGCGTGGACTTCCCGTTTGAAAACTACGAGCGGATGGCCGACTTCATGCGCCGCTGCAAGGGCAAGGTGATGGTCAGCATCAACGATCACCCAGATATCCGGCAGGTGTTTGACGGGTTTCACTTCGAAATGCTGGATATCCGATACAGCACTACGAACCAACGCCAAGCGAAAGCGGAGGTTAGCGGAGAATTAGTAATAATGAACTGGGTGCCAGAAGCGCTTGGAATGCTGTTCTGAATCAATAGGGAAAGCGGGTATGAGTCCATATCCGCGTAACCAAGCTGCTGCTGAGGTAGTGGCTTGTTACTTCTTCACAGGGCTATACCTGTACGCTTTTCGATTTGCTGCTTGACCAATCCCTTCGCTAATTGGCCTAGTAGTTCGAACGTGAAACCGCCTGCCTTCAGCGCTCCCTCCTTAGTCATTTTCCAGATTTTTTCGTCCCTTACCGAGTCCGCAAAATCGTGCCCAGATGGAGTTAGCCCCGAAAAAATATAAAGCCCCCCAGCGTTACCCGGAATATCAAAAATCCTGCTTTGTATAGCCAGTTTGAGGTGATACTCGACTTGGGCTGGGGTGAACCCATCAATCACCATGTCGGTTTCGAAGTCTTCGTAACTAACCAGTTCATTTGGTCCCTGATGGTCCTTCTCAACCTCAAGCACCACAAGTCTCATCAAATCCATATCTCTTTGCATGCGTGTCTCCTTACATCGTCTCAGGCTTCGCTCAATACCGAGCGACACTTGATACTACAACGCCATTAGCAAGGCCGCTTAGATCTCCGGTGGAAATTTATTTCTAGGGCATTGGCTGAATTAAATCGGCTCCCTTGTTTCTTACGTTGCCCACGGCGGTGCTGACCTTGAACCATTCAAAGGTCTCGGACGGCACGCCCTGGTGCAACACCATCTGCTCGGCACGCTCCTTCGGCGTTGTTGGGTCCAGCCATTCGCGGGCAAGGTCTGGCGCAAGTACCACGGGCCTTCTGTCGTGGATGTCCACCATGCCACCAGCGCTATCGGCGGTGATGATCACAAAGCCGTCATGCTCGCCTGCGCCTTCATCGGCGTCTGGTAGTTGGCCGATAGCTGCGCACAGGATCGGCGCGCCATCCCGCCTGCGGATCAGATACGCGCAGTGAAGTAGTCAGGGTGTCGATCTGCTTTCGCATCTCAGATGCTTCGCCGCCCCTTTGACGTAGGTACCCGGCGAACTCTGTGTTCTTCGCCTGGGTATCCAGCAGCATCTGACTGATTCCGAAAACATCTTCCCGAGCTTTGCGCAATTGCACGTTCAGTTCCTGGATCTCGTTCTCCAGTAGGCGGCAGTGCTGTTGGTACATTTGCAATGGAGTAGAGAGGCCAAGCCAGCGAGGGTGTCTTCATCGTTGTTCATGGGTACGAATCCAATACTGTATGTATATACAGAAATTGACGTTTGTCCATGAAGCGATTTGAGGCGACGAAGTGTAGGAGGGGGGAGGATTCGGGTCTAAAAAAGTCAGCTGGGATAGATGAAAATTTGCCCTTCAATAGCATGAAAAAACCCAGTCAAACATAGCATTTGCAAGGTGTCACGGCAAGCGCAAGCGGCCACGCAGCCCAATAAACACGGGGGCCTTCAGCACGTCTCGGCCCGCGAGCAGTCGCACCCAGGGCAGTACCTGGCTCGCCACTGTCGGTCCGGGGAGTTGGCGTGCCACATGCAGGGCCACTGACGTGCTACATCGGGGCAGTAGCGTGCTTCAGCACTCGGCGCGCGCCGTCGTCCCCCCACCTCGCCTGCGGGCTAAATGGGTCACTTTTTCTGCGCACCTGCAGACCATTCTCAGCGGTCCAGGCTGGGGCTCTGCTCGGCGTTGTGGGGAGGTTGAAAGCCTGCGGAACCCTGCACCGAGGGGGTATTTATTCGAAAGGTCTGGAGGCTTTGCTGTGCAGGTAGAGGGGGGGTATTTCAAAAAGAGTAATTTCAGTAACCACCAGTGGGGAATGGGCTGGAGGCCACGTATTCCGTGGGGTTTGGTATTACAAAAAGGAGTAACAGAGAAGTAATTGAAAAGGTAATTGTTTGGCAAGCCATTGTTTTTAAAGGGTTTTTATAAAAGTGAGAATTACATTTATAAAGAGTAATCAGATTACTTCAATATTACTTAAAGATTACCTTTTGGCTCGAATACAAAACCCTTTAGTTTCAATGGCTTGAGCTTAAAAAACGGTCAAGATTACTTATGTTACTCTTTTTTTGCCCCCCCTCAAGATTGTGTATTCCAGGCCCCTATACGTGTGATGCGCACGCGTAATGCTTGCATCGTTTTGTTGATGCCGTCGCATGAGTAGGTGGTGTCAGGATTGGAGCGACAGGCACGCACGTACGACGGCGTTAGCCCGGCCTGGAATGTTGGATATAGATGGGGAGTGGTACAGAAGTGGTACGGGAACTTTTGGGGTGCGCTAAAAGGCTTGTATTACGGGGCCTGTAGGATTAGCAGTTCCAATCCATCATCGGCGCAACGCTGAAGCGGTGCGACAGCTCAGGGTGGCGATGGCTATGTTTTACGTGGGCTTCAGCTTTTTCGAAATTCATTAATACTGATCTTTTATACAGCGGTTTTTACCCATTTTCCCTTGTTTTTTGAAGTGGGTTGCTACAATGTAGCAATCGAATTCAGCAATGTAGCAACTGGAAATGGGCACGATCACATCACGTAAGCGCAAGGACAACTCGACGGCCTACACGGCGCAGATACGGATCAATCGGGATGGGAGGACAGTTTATCAGGAAAGCCAAACCTTCGATCGTAAGCAGGTCGCCCAGGCCTGGATCAAGCGCCGGGAGACAGAGCTGGCGGAACCTGGTGGCATCGAGCGCGCAAATCGTAAAGGTGTGACGATCAAGAAAATGATCGAGCAATACCTGGACGAGTACGAAAAGATCCGTCCGCTGGGGAAGACCAAGAACGCCACGTTGAAGGCGATCAAGGATACCTGGCTGGGCGAGCTCGACGACTCGGCGCTGACCAGCCAGAAGTTGGTGGAATTCGCGCAATGGCGGATGAGCAGTGAGGGCGGTGGCGTCCAGGCGCAGACAGTCGGCAACGATCTGTCGCACCTGGGGGCGGTGTTGTCTGTGGCGCGGCCGGCTTGGGGTTATGAGGTAGACCCGCTGGCCATGTCGGATGCGCGAAAGGTGTTGCGCAAGCTGGGTATGGTCAGCAAAAGCAAAGAGCGCAACCGTCGGCCGGCGCTGGTAGAGCTGGACAAGCTCATGGTGCATTACTTCGAGATGCAGACGCGTCGCAAAGCCCAGATCGACATGCCGAAGCTGATCGCCTTTGCGATCTTCTCGACGCGCCGCCAGGAGGAGATTACGCGGATTCGTTGGGAGGATCTCGATTGCGCCCGGCAGGCCATCCTCGTAAGGGACATGAAGAACCCCGGACAAAAAATCGGCAATGACGTGTGGTGTCATTTGCCGGATGAGGCCTGGGCAATTCTGCAGTCCATGCCCAAAACGGAGAAGGAAATCTTTCCCTACAACGCCAGGTCGGTGTCGGCGTCCTTTACGCGGGCCTGCCCGATGCTGGGGATTGAAGACCTGCATTTTCATGACCTGCGGCATGAAGGGGTGAGTCGGCTGTTCGAGATGGATTGGGATATTCCGAGGGTGTCGAGCGTGTCGGGGCACAGAGATTGGAACTCGCTCCGGAGGTACACGCATTTGCGCGGCCGGGGAGATATTTACGAAGGTTGGGTGTGGCTTAAAGCAACAATTCAATCATGATTTTAGGTGCATGGGTCTCAATATAGTGGATTGAGCGCCTCTGCTGCATGTGGTATAAGGCTGTAATTTTTGAGCAGGTTTTTTTAATGGAAGCTTCAGTCGCTAATATGGCTATAGTAAAAAATAAGACTGAAGGCAACGGCCTCTCATCTCATTCACATAAAGTTGTTAGTTTATTTTGCGGTGCGGGTGGGCTTGATCTCGGGTTTACCAACGCTGGTTTTGAAGTTTGCTACGCCGCAGATTATGACGCCGCGGCAATAAAAACATACAACAGAAATCATCCAGGGGATTTAGGGCGCGTTGTTGATCTCTTGGACACAACTGTAGAGCAGCTGTGTGATTCTATCGTTGAGACGTGTGGTGAAAATCCAGAAATTGCTGGAATCATTGGCGGACCTCCTTGCCAGGGGTTTTCTCGTGGCAACACAGGGCGACATGCAGAAGATCCACGAAATCAATTAGCGCTCAAGTATGCAGCTATCGTGAATTCTTTTTATCATAAATTTGGTTTGAAGTTTTTCGTATTTGAGAACGTACCAGAAATCCGGGCTCAGAAGAATAAAAGTTTCCTAGAAGGGTTGCGAAAAGAGCTTTCGCAAAACTTTAATATTTATGAGCGAGAGCTGAACGCCAGAAATTATCAGGTTGCCCAAGCCCGTCGACGTTTGTTTATAATTGGTGTGTGTAAGAGTTCTGGTGTCAGTGAGTTTGTATTTCCAGCGCCGTCGCCTTTGAAAGAGAAGGTCGTCGGTGATGTCATTAGCGATTTGCCCGATCCCGTTTATCTATCGAGAAATTTAGTCGCAGAATCGATTCCATTTCATCAAAATCATTGGACCTCCCGACCAAAATCAAAGCGCTTTGAAACGGGAGTGATGCCTGTCGGTGGTCGTTCATTTATTCAATTGGATTGGATGAAACCGAGTAGGACGGTTGCGTATGGGAATCGTGAAATACATGTTCATCCGAATGGTAAGCGACGTTTGAGCATCTACGAAGCTTTGCAGTTACAAGGATTTCCTTTTAAATATGTACTTGAAGGGAATATGAGTCAGCAGGTCAAGCAAGTTTCGAATGCTGTGCCGCCTCCGGTCGCGGAGAGGATAGCAGAATCGATAATGGCACAAGTTATGTAAGGTGAGCTGGTTATGGATGACATTAGCAGTGAAATTGGACTCTCTGATGAAGAAGTAATATTGCGTCGTCAGTTAGCCGCGTCGAAGTTTTATGATACTCCTGTGCAGGCGACGTTAAAAACCAACCAGCGTGTGTTTGCACGAATAACGGATGGGATCTACAGGGAGCCAGCTTCGGCGCTTCGTGAATTAATAGCAAACTCCTATGACGCCGATGCAACTGAGGTGCGGGTTTTTACCGATGCGCCTCGCTTCTCGAAAATCGTTGTTAGAGATAATGGGCATGGATTGGATGAAAATACACTAGCTCATATTATTTGCAATATCGGCGGCAGTTTAAAGCGCAGCAAGGATGGCAAATATCATGACGTAACTAGTGAACTGGATAGAAATCTCAGTCCCATGAAGCGCCGATTGATCGGGAAGCTTGGTATTGGGCTTTTTTCGGTTTCACAGATTACTCATCACATTGTTATCGTCTCGAAGGTTAAAGGGGATAATAAGCGTCTGGTCTGCGATATTTTGTTACGCCCGCAGGCCGATGTTGTAGCTGAGACGGATGAAGATAATTATGTTACAGGGAAGGCAGAGATAACATATGTCCCTGCTGAAGATCTGGACTCGTCGGGTACAGAAATTACACTATTGAATGTCCGACCATTTGTACAAGAAAGCTTGCAGTCGAAGCTATTGTGGAATGCAATTCAGTTTGAGCGGGAAGCTGTAGGTGGGGATGTTGAAGAGGTTGAGTTTGATTTAGAGGACGAGCTTAAGGATCTCCCTAGAGAGCCAGATTTTCATATTGGTGAGATTGATCCAAACAATCCAGATGTCTTGATCACTACGTCAAAGCTGCCGTGGCTCCCTTCAGATGACCCTGTAGATAAATTTCGAAAATTAGTTACGCAGGTGAGCTCGCTTGTCGCGGACTCGAAGCGTGGAAATGTTAAGTTGCTAAACTCCCTTGATTCATATCTAAGAATGATATGGTCAATCAGTTTATCAGTGCCTATTCAGTATATCGAAAAACACCCCTATGAAGTATCTGCCTCCGATAATGTGGAGATTTACTTGATAAACAATGGGGGTAGAGGTAGTGCCGCGGAGAAACTCGAACTTCAAGGTGAAGAGACGCTAGAGTCTAAGCTCGGATTAATGGCTAGGCATGAAGAAAGTAAACTTCCATTCTCGGTTACTATTGATGGGGTTGAACTGCGCCGGCCAATATCCATCGCGGGCGAAGCTGATAGGGCCAGAGGGCAATTAATGTTCGTTGGTAGAGCTAGCCCTTCGTTAAGTAGCGTGCCTGAAACATATCGAGGTGGTGAGCTTGAGTTTGAATATTATATGCTCTGGAACAGTAAGGTGGTTCCTCTTGAGCATAATGGCTGCTTGATTCGAATCAATGGTGCTAATGGTACATTGTTTGATTCCGCTTTTTTGGATTACCAGATTTCAGAGCAAACTCGATTGAGGCAACTGTCTGGTGAGGTGTTTGCAATCAAAGGGCTTGACTCGGCACTAAATATCGATAGGGAATCGTTTAATATTGCACATCCGCATTTTCAATATCTGAAGCGGTGGATGCATAACGCTTTGCGCCAATTTATGAGCAAGCACAAGGCGCTGAGCAAAGATACTGCTACTTTGCAAAACAAGTTAAAGATAGAGCAGGTTAAATCAAATATTAACTCAGTTGTGGTTGATTTTACTGAAAATCGATCCGTGCGCTTCTATTCTGCTTTGAAAGGTGATCAGCCTTCGCTCTTGGATGAACCTGGAACGATCTCTATTAATAGAGAGACGGTTCTTTCGAGCACTCGAGGTGCTACCTCCACTGAAAAGGCACGCTTGGGGCTACATGAAGATAAACTTGTAGCAGTTGCTGAAATCCTAGAGTCTTACGGGCTTTTATCTAGTTTGAGTCCTGTCGAGGTCGAGCGTCTCATAGGTGCTATTGGTAAAATTTTCCTTATGGATATCAAGAAATGATGAGCATGGATAGCGGAGACGATTTGGATGTTGGTCTTGGTTATGATGATGTTGCCCATGGCTCGGTTTCCCTCAAGACAAAATTTTGGCCTTGGCATAAACCTAGAAAGCAATATATTCGAAATAAACAATGGAATACTGCCGCAGCAAATTTGATTGATCACCTTCGGTTGAAGGAGAAGGGTAGGTCGCTTCAATACTTAAGTCTTCCTGGGTCCGATTTGCTCGATGTGCGTTCGCTTTACACTGTTTGTGCTGCTAAAGAAGTTCGGCTGAAATTTATTGGTTTGAATGAGATTACAGCGGGTGATAAAGAAGCTACCATGGATCAATTGATTTCTATCAATGAGCTTCATGGATTGCAATACATAGATCCGTCGTCTGATGTTTATGAGGATCAATTGGAGCGTTTGTGTGTAGATAAATCAATTGCACAGGAACATATCATTAAACGAGCTTCTAGTTATGATGTTATAAACATCGATTTGTGTCGTAGTATGCTTGAGTCGCCCCCGCAGGAAAAGCAAAGCAATTACTATGATGCCCTTTTTAAGCTGCTAAGGCATCAGGCAGATAATCGAACTGAAGATTGGCTATTTTTTGTCACCACCCGAACAAATCAAGATATGGTTCATGAGGGGGCATTTAGAAAGTTTGTTGAGGCTTTAGAGCAGATTTTTGATTTGGATGAGGCTGTTTATAATAAATGTAACGAGCTTGAGATATTTGGAAAGGAAGTGCTCGTTGAACGACGTATTGACGTCAATAAAGTTGACGCTCCTTCTTATAATAATCTGGTGAGCGCTGGAATCGGTAAGTGGGTCTTGAGCGCATTAGCAGGTCGTCCCCCTGCCCATAAGTCAAAAATGCTACAGCTTTTCGGCTACAACGTGGTTCAGCGGGAAGGTGATGCTTGCGATATGATGTCTTTTGGTTTTTGGTGCAAACATATTCCCAATAAAGCCATAGACGCGTTTGGATTGGCTGGGGCCGGGGCGAATCTAAATGCAGAGGATGTCGCTGCTGCTGTTAGCCGAGCCAGATTAACCATTGTCGAATCCGTTTCGAAGTTAATAAATGTTGATGTGCATATGGCTGATGACGATGTTTTCGAAGAAATGCTTCATTCATCTACGAGTTTAATGAAGTCGGCTAGATATGACATTGCATCTTACGTTGATTGGGCTCGAGATGATCATGGTAAAGTCAAAAGCTGGTTAGCTAATCGCGGGATTGCTTGATTAGTTTTCATGGGGGAGAGATGCTCTCCCCCATGTCGTCAACTTGGTATAATCGTTTTTCTACCCATTAATTTTTCGTGCTCTGCAGACGCTTTCGCTCGTTGTTTATCTATGTAGTCAGCTAAATCTGCTAAATGAACTCCGAGAGCTGCCTTTTGGCTGACGGCACCTAACCTTACAATGGGAAGATCGATCTCCCCTGAAAGGCATTTGCTTTTTAGCTTCTCAACGGTCAACCCCATGTAGTCACCACAAACTTGGCTGAGGGGAATGATCGCTCTGCCGTTGTATTGCGCCATGAGTAAAAATAGCGTGTTCATGGCACCTCCTGGCTTTCATTCATCGATATCTTTACCCAGCGTTTTGACTCGCAGAGCTGCGCATACCCCACAGCAGGCTGCGCGAGCGGGCGTGTCTGAGCGTTCAGCGTTGCATCAGCGAGCGCTGCCCCGCGCAGCTTTTCGTGGGGTATAAGTGCCTCGGCAGTGGCGCTGGAAGGAGCAATAATGCCTGCTGCTACGCAGCAGAGACTGTTTGTTTCTAGCGTGTCGACACTGTCTGCAGCGCGGAGCAAAGCGGGCAGATCGCTGGTGTAGTCCTGTTGGTTCTTCATGCCGCTTTCCTCCGATGTTCGATAGCGAGTTGGTCCATCAGCCGCTGGTGGTAGGTGACTCGGGCCTCGGCGGCAGACCAAGGACGGATTGTTTCAACCATGGGTTCGATGCCGGCCAAGCAATCCCAGATAGCCGGATCGGTTGGCATGAGGTCGCGTCGTTCGGTCGCCAGTGCGATCAGATCGGCCTGGTGCACGCAGTCAGGGAGTTCAAGGACCAGGTCAAAGCGCTCGCAAACGCGCTCCCAGATAACATCCTCGAAGTGCCGGTAGGCAGAGATCCACTGCTTGAGCGGTCGGGTCATGTCGCCCAGGTACGCCTCGGGTGCGTCATGAAGTAATGCCGCGAGTTTGTGCTCTTCCGGCACCAGCTCAGCGACGATGCAGCTGTGCTGGGCCACACTGTAAAACTCGCGGGTGTGGCCGTTGAAGCGGCACAAATGGGCCAGCGAATGCGAGATATCGCGTGGATCGATCATGTCGGCGTCGGGTTCGAACAAGTCAAAGCGCTTACCGGTGGAGGTGAGGATCCAGTTCATGCTGCCTCCTTTACCGGATCCGCCAGCAGCAGGGCGTTGTCCGTGGCCTTGTGCAATTGGCGCAGAGCGTCATAACCGATCAGCGCTTTCAGCTGACGGTCGAACTCTTTGCTGTAGAGGGTTAGTGCGCGCAGTTCCTTGGTGGCCTTAGCTTGTTGCTGCTGCAGTGTGCCGGCGGCTTGGGGTGTCAGGCGCAGCATGGGGATGGCTCGGCTCATGCGGCATCCCCCTTCAGCTCGAAACGGTCCATCAGCGCAGCCATATTCAGTGCCTTGTCACGTAGGGCAAGTGCCTGCGTTGCTTGGCTTTCGGATCTAACGGCGAGGAAGGTGTCTGCGGCGAGCTTCAGCTTTTCGGCAATGGCGAGAAGGGTGTAACGGTCTTGCGGCTCCCGGCTCAATAGGAGTTCGGTGTGCATGCATTGATCTGACATTTCTTTGAGAGAGGCTGCGTATGCGGCTGAAGCTTCGTCCCGGCCTAAGACGTACCCGTCAGAATAGCCTTCGTCGTAGCCATCATTTTTGCCGTCCGTGAGGCCGCCTCGATAGCCGAACCAGTAGAGGATACCGGCGGCGATTACTATGCTGATCAGTGCGCAGATTTGAATTACGGTCATGTGGTGTGCTCCTGGTGGTTTGTTGGCTGGTGGTGGCAGCCGTTGGTTTTACTGCTCTGGCTCGGTTGAATCAGTTTGTGGTCGCGGCATGTCCTCATCCGCCCTGTAGGCGCGGATATCAATCAGTGCTGCGACGTGCTTGATGTGGGCATACCTCAACGCTTTGACGCTGTGATCCAGGGTGGTAACTGGCAGCTGAATGCGGCCGCTGTTGATCGCCTCGGTGAAGGTCTTCTCGTTGAGGTTCTTGAAGTAATGCACGCGCAGCTTTTCCAGGGGGATAAGCACGTCTCCGAAGAGTTGGTGCAGCATCTCGACGGTTGCGCTATCCGGCGCGGGTTGCAGCCGTAGCGGTGTTTGACTGTTGTTGCTCATGGGCGGCGGCCTCCTTGCGTTTGAGTCGTGAAGGGTGGTTCCAGGCATTCAAACAATGGCGTTTAGTCAACTCCCGCAGATGCTCCGGCACTTCGAGGAGCGCGGCATTGCGCTCCTCGCGTGTGTGCATGGCGACGATCTGGCGGGCGTACTCCCTAGGCCACGTCACGGTTGTCTGCCGGGATGGCTGGCAGTTCGAGGCCTAACTGAATCGCCAGCCAGGGCATGCCGGCTTGCCGGACCTTCGTCGACTGGCTGTATTGCATCCCGGCCGTCTCGTGGTACCAGTTGCCGTTCTTGATCCGCAGGTATTCCCGGTCACGGACAGGGAACGCCGGGAGGTTGCGGTCAGTGAGCAAGCCCTTGTCACGCATCAGCGAGATCAGTTTGGGGCGGGTGAGGCCGAAGTACTTGGCGGCTTTATCCAGGCTACGTTCCATCTCTGCCTCCTAGGCTGCATGCGCGGCGGGAGTCGCCACGGCTGCCAGGTGAGTTATGGATTCGGCCACCATGGAGTAGATCTCCACGTCACTGCCGTACACCGTGAAGCACTTGGTGCGCGGCTTTCTGACACCGATGCTCATGATGGTGGTAATGCCAGCGCGGGTTTTGTTGCGGTGGATTGCCAGGTTGATCGGTTGCTCAAAGCCCATATCGAGGCTGAGCGCGCCGCCGGTTTGCACCAGGTCGAACACGCGCTGCTTGTGTTCAATCTCAAACACGCCGTAGCGTCGGTCTGCGTGCGGCAGGGACGCTGATTCGACCTGGCTGCTTGGATCGGCTGGCCCGTTGACGATCTCTTCAATGAAGTCCGCGAGGCTGAGATGCATCTTTTTGCTGTTGGGCAGGGTCAGCGTGTGGCGTTCGACGCCCAGCTCAACGGTGAAGTGCGTGTCGGCTTTGCGGCGCTCAACTTTCAGGCGAAAGGACAGGGCCAGGCGCTGTGGTTCGGTTCGCAGGACGTGGTTGAAGGTCTCGGTCAAGTTGACCTGGGCTTTGAGCAGAGTCAGGGTGCGGTTGTCGAGTTTGAGCTTGCTCATGCCGCATGCCCTCCGCCATTCGGATCAAACGGAGCAGGCGCAGTGCGTTGTTTCAGCTTGGGTTTGGATGCGATGAAGGTACAGCCGCAATCTTGAGCCAGACGGCGGACCTCGAAGATGCGGAAGGGGTTCGCAACGGCCGGGTGGACGTGCAGGGTGGCTGTGGTGTGCATGGTGTTGCCTCGCTCTGTGGTGGGAGAGTGAGGCGAATATCAACCAATGGTTAAAATAAGTCAACAACCTACAGGTGAAAAAAGGCACAGATTATTGCGTTGACTGGTAGGCGCGTATCTAGCCGTGGCTGTTCAGTTAGTCATTCGGGAGTGAAAGTTCCTATGACCTTGCCGCAGACTTGCATGTCTTCTGTGAGTTCTATGATTGGGTACTGTGGGTTGATAGGCTTTAGAAAATGCTTTCCTGCATCCTGTACTAGGACTTTGAAGGTTGCTTCATTAGTGCCAGGGATCGTGGCAATTACCCGGTCGCCGTTGTTTACAGCTAGCTCAGGGTCTACAAAAATTACGCATCCTGCCGGATAGCTTTTACCTGGTCCATAGTTGGTCATTGAGTCACCGACTACGCGTAGTGCGTACCCAGACTTGCTGATGTTGACGGGGCAAGGGAGCCATAGTTCTGCATCAAAGGATTCGACGCTTGAAGGGATTTCGCACCACGATCCAGCTTGAATCCAGGATATTAGTGGGACTTTTCCCATATGAGCGCTAGTGATGATGGTATTGCCGGTAGTTTCATGGGCCGCTTGAGATGAGGGCCGTTCAGGGAAAACAGGCATCACTCCATGCTCAAGCCACTCTCGGCGACACCCTAGCCATTCCGATAGCACTGTGAGGCTATCAACCTCCGGAATTGCTGCTCCGTTGAGCCATTTACTCACAGCCTGGGGCGTCTTGATGACGCCCTTGGACTTGAGTTGCTTAATGATGTCAGACCCACGCCCATGCTTGCGGACACCTTGGTTATCAAGTGCTGCATGGAGTCTTTCAGCGAACATGTAGCGCAAGTTTTCTTTATCAATCATAGGTTGATGATCACATAGGAGTTGCTAATCTGTCAGTTGATCCTTACTATCAACCAACAGTTGAAGGAGGTCCAAATGCTGAACCCGTCAGACTTTCCAAATGCCATAGCGTTTGCCTTTGAAGCAGTCGGTGGTATCGGAGCCGCTGCGAAGGTGTGTGACAGGAGCTATCAGGCGCTGAATAAGTGGCGCCTGGCAGCCAGCTTGCCGCGAACCGATTACACCGGTGAAACGAAATATGCTGTCCTTCTGGCAACGGCTGCAAAGCAAAAGGGCAACTCGTTCGAGGCTGCTTGGTTGCTTACCGCATCTGCACCGCAAAAAGCTGCAGCGTAGTTAGAAAAAAGGCGACCCAAGGGCCGCCCAGTTCCTCCCGACACGCACCACCACAGCGCTGTCGGGTCGCGATAAAGATAGGCGGGCACACCACATGCAAACCGTCGATCTTTACCGCGCTTTCCAGGGCACGGATGCCTTGGTGTTGCTGCCTTCTCCACCACAGATTGGGCAGCTGTTGCGCCAGGGGTAAGCGACGGATCGCTCGCCCCGGCACGGTGCCGGTTTCGATCTTGAGGATCTTGCCGGCGTTTGGGCCCTTTCAAGCCACGCGGCAAATGTACCACCACTGCACGTCGCGCGGCACTGGCAACTTATAAGGATTAATGCCATGAGCCGAATCGCTCTGAGTTGCGTTGATCGAGCAACGCGGGAAGTCCTGCCGCTCGATTTGGCGCTCTACCACGCTGCTCGGGACTATCCCGGTGGCGCTGCTGCAATCGCCGTCACCACCGGCCGCAATCCCACCACACTCCAGCACAAGCTTTCTCCTACCCATCCCAGCCACTCCGTGAATATTCAGGAGTTCGGCGAGATCCTCGAACTGACCAAGGACCGTCGCATCCTCGATGCGGTGCATGCGTTGGTTGGCGACACGACCTGGCAGGAGCTGGCAGAGGCCTACACCAACGACATGCCCGAGACCTTGACCACCGGCATTGCTGTTTATTTTCGGCAGGTGGCTGATCTGGCTGACACCTGGGCCAAGAGCATTGGTGATGGAGTGGTCAGCGATCAGGAGCTGGCCGAGATCCGCCTACAGGTGTTTCGCGGTATTCGGGGGTTGCTGGGGATGTTTAACCGCGCCACGTACGTCAACCAGTCTACCCGGGGGAATGACCGTGGCTGATATTGCTGACTTTGCTAATGACCTGGTGCAAGAGCGCCTGGACCAAGCACTTGCTGCTCGTAGTGCCCTCAAATCAGTCACGGTGCTGCACTCCCTTATGTTCTGCGAGAGTTGCGACGTACCGATTCCAGAGGCTCGGCGGTTAGCGCAGCCGGGCTGCACCTTCTGCATTGAGTGCCAGTCTGTGGATGACTTGAAGAGGGCTCGTTATGCTCGATGAAGTCATCAATCAGTTCGCGGATTACGGCCTTGAGCCCGAGCAGCCTCTGGTGTTCGGCAAGCTGACCCGCTGCAAGACCTCCCAGGACAAGGGCAAGGAAAAAAACGGCTGGTATGTAGTCCACGAACATCGCACCGAGAAAAACGAAACGCTAATTTTCGGCAGTTTCGGTGACTGGCGTTCGGGTGAGTCGCAAAAGATCAAGGTGAAGGCCGGTCGCATGAGCCCGGAAGAGCGTGAAGTCATGCGCGCCCGCCAGGAAGAGGCCAAACGCAAGGCCGCTGAGGTTGCGGCCAACGCGGCACGCCGAGCGGCCAACCGTGCAGCCAGCCTGTTCAAGCGAATGCCGGAGAAGGGCAAGAGCGCCTATCTGGATCGAAAACAGATCGTCGGCTTCAAGGTCCGCTATGCGCCACGAACTGGCGCATTTTTGGTGCCTATGTGCAACGTGCGGGATCAGATCGTCGGCCTGCAGGTGATCTTCCCGGCGAAGCAAGAAGACACCGGGCGCGATAAGGCCTATTGGCCCTACGGCATGTCGAAAGAGGGCGCCTTTCATCTGATCGGCCCACACCCTGAACCGGGCGAGCCGGTGCTGGTGTGTGAGGGTTACGCCACGGGCGCAAGCCTGCATATGGCGACCTCGCTGACAGTCGCTATCGCCTTCGATGCAGGCAACCTGTTGCCGGTCTCCAAGGCAATGCGCGAGCGCTTTCCCGGCTGCCCGCTGATCATCTGTCGGGATGATGACTGGAAAACCAAGCGCCCCAACGGTGAGCCCTGGAACCCAGGTCAAGATAAAGCCGACAACGCCGCGTTGATCGTCGGCGGTCAAGTGGTCGCACCAGTATTCTCCGGCGAGCGTGAGATCAAGTGGACCGACTTCAACGATCTACATGTCGCCGAGGGATTGGAGGCTGTCCGCCGTCAGGTGTTGGCGGTGGTCAAGCCTCCTGCAGCCGGTGGTTGGAAGGATCAACTGGCCCGTACTGAAAACGGCTCGCTGATCGCACACATGCAAAACGTCGAACTGATCCTGGGCAACGACGAACGCTGGGCCGGCGTGATCGGTTACAGCGTGTTCAGCTCCAAGATCATCAAGCTGCGATCTGCCCCTTTTGGCGGCGGTGCCGGCGACTGGGCTGACATCGATGACATGCGGGTGATGAAGTGGCTCGCGCAGCAGTACAACCTGCGGGTCAAGGCCTCGCATGTGATCGAGGCGGTGAGCGTGGTTGCCCACGACCATGCGTTTCATCCGGTGCGCGAGTACCTGGAGAAACTTGAATGGGACCGCGTGCCTCGGTTGGAAAGCTGGTTGACTGATGTGCTTGGCGTCCAGGCCAGTGAATACTCGGTGAAGGTTGGCAAGCGCTGGCCGATCTCGGCGGTGGCTCGGGTGATGCGCCCAGGTTGCAAGGCTGACTCGGTAATGATCCTCGAAGGCGGGCAGGGTGAAGGTAAGTCCACGGCCATGGGCATTCTCGGTGGCGAGTGGTTTATGGACACACCCTTTGCCCTCGGTGACAAGGACAGCTTCCAGGCGATTCGCGGCAAGTGGATCGTAGAGCTGGGGGAGTTGGATAGCTTCAACAAGGCCGAGAGCACCAAGGCAAAACAGTTCTTCTCGGCGTCCACCGACACTTATCGGGAGAGCTACGGCCGCAGAACGAATGACGTGCCACGCCAGTGTGTGTTCGTGGGTACCACCAACCAAGAGGAATACCTCAAGGACGCCACGGGCAACCGCCGTTACTGGCCGGTGTTCTGCAACAAGGTTGATCTGGAAAAACTGCGCGAGATCCGCGACCAGCTGTGGGCCGAAGCATTGTTCTGCTTTGAGGCCGGCGATATCTGGTGGGTGACCAAAGACGAATCCTGGATGTTCGCCGAGGCACAGGACGAACGGTTCGTGGTGGATGAGTGGGAAGGGCTGATTCTCAACTGGCTGGAGGAGTCGCAGCTTGGAGAAACCGCCACCGGCAACGAGATATTGACCCAGGCGCTCAAGTTGGACTTCGGCCATTGGGGCAAGCCCGAGCAGATGCGAGTGGGCGCAATCATGCACCGTCTCGGCTGGCGGAAGAAGCGAATGCCCGCTCTGGCTAAAAGCGGTATACGGCAGTGGGCCTATCAGAAGCCAGCGGCCTGGGGACGTCCTTCTGCCTTGCAGACGGTTCTGGTGGAGGAGCCTTGCTTTGATTAAGCGAATCGATGAGATGCTCAAGCTCTGGGCGCAGGATCTGCATTCGCCGGTGACCACAACCTACGGCGGATCGACTGGCGGGAACATGATCGCCATGTTGATGGAGTGCAAGGGCGAGCTGATACGCGGGACTCGCGGTAGTAGGGTGCTGCTGGATGAATCGGCGGATATAGAGCTGATCGTCAACAAACACCTGGCGCCTGAACTGGCTTTGGTGGTGTTGGAGCACTACTGCAACTACGAAAGCTTCCTCTCGCAGAAGATGTTGCACTGCGGTTGCAGCGCGCCGACCTATTACCGTCGGCTGCATGATGCCCATGTGGGCATCGCCGGCATGTTGATGGGGAAGGCTGCATGACCCCTGGCATCACTCCGCGTGCCACTGTCCTACTGTCCGGCCTTGTCCGACTGCCATTTAGTGTAGCTGGACAGGCGCAGGCCGCGTCGTTGCTGGGCTGTCCTACTGTCCAACCTTTACCCACCTCATGCACATGTAAGCATAGCGGGCATGTAATCGCGCCCGTGTCGCGCATGCGTGCTTTTAGTTTTCTCTCTATACACAAGAGAAAAGTAAATAAGGTAGGACAGTAGGGCAGAGCCCCGAATTTAGGCGCCTGTAGCTGTCCTACTTCGACTTTGAACAGTGGGACAGGTAGGACATGGTATTAGAAGCGATAGCCGATTAAATGCGTTGTACCTCCGTCACACCTGCGTCATACCTGTGTTGCACCCGTATTGCTCCATGGCATTAAAACTAGCTTGCTGCCATGATAATCCACCTGTAAAAAGTACCCATCTTCGATAGGTGCGACCGCAGAGAGCGGCACGCACCACCACACTGAACCCGGCCATTGCGCCGGGTTTTCGCGTTTATGGGGTAGGGCGATGACGAACGAGCAGCAAGCGCTTATTGAGATGCCGATTTGGATGGTGATCATGCTGTCCCTGGTTGGCGGGATATCGGGCGAGGCATGGCGGGCCGACAAGGCAGGGGTGAGCGGTTGGTCATTGGTTCGCCGCCTGCTCCTTCGATCCGGTGCCTGTGTGGTCTGCGGACTCTCCACGATGATGTTGCTCCACGCTTCGGGAGTGTCGGTCCTGGCGGCGGGCAGCATCGGCTGCCTCACCGCGATGGCCGGTGCCGATGTCGCGATTGGCTTGTACGAACGCTGGGCTGCCAGGCGGTTGGGTGTGTGCGATGTACCGCCGTCGGGCGGCGGCCAGGCTTAATGTGCTGTAGGCCACGTAATACGTGGTCTGTAGAGGTTTGTATCAAAATGGTGCGCCAGAAACTGCCGGGGACCCTGGCGGTATTTGAAGGGCACGGGGCATGGGACTCGCGGGAAAGCGTTAGCGGACAGTTCACCAGCTTAGTGAACTGAGGTGAACAGGTGAACCCCCAGTATTCATTGGGTGAACAGGACATTCCAACATGACCGTAATCAGCAAAACGGAGTTTGCGGCACGACGTGGTTGGGCTAAATCTTATGTTTCCAAGTTGGCTAATCAGGATCGGCTGGTGCTGACTGAGGACGGCAAGGTCGAGCTGGAAGCCACCGAAGCTTTGCTGGTTGAGTCTGCTGACCCAAGCAAAGCCGCCGTCGCCGACCGCCACAATCGGCTTCGCCTTCAACGAGAGGCTCAAACAGCCGTCGAAGAACCTGCGGTGCCGCAAGTCGGGCAGGCGGCAGATTTTCAGAAGTCTCGCGCTCTGCGAGAGCACTACCTTGCCCTGCAAGAACAAGCCAACTTTCGCAAACAGCAAGGCTCTCTGGTGGACCGCGAAGCCGTGGGAACCGGTGCTTACAACGCGGGCCGCCTGCTGCGGGATCAACTGCTGGGGATGTCCCCGCAACTTGCACCGGAGCTGGCCGCGATGACCGATCCTTGGCAAATCGAAAGGCACCTGACGGCAGCCATTCGGCGCTCGCTGGAGGACGCTGAACGTATGTCTTCCTCTGATCTTGAACATGCACTGACCACGAGTTAAGCCCATGCCTACGGAAATTCCTGACGGTGCAGAGGTGTACCGTGAGGCGTATTTCCGTGGGCTGCGGCCCGACCCGGATGTTTGGATTGACCAGTGGGCCGACGAGTACATGCGGATCCCGCGTGATACTGGTGCCGCTGAGCCAGGCCAGTACCGTACCTCGCGCACGCCGTATGCCCGCGAGCCAATGCGCTGTCTATCGCCGGCTCACCCCTGCAAGCGCGTGATCACGATGGTTGCCTCGCAGTTGATGAAAACGCAGATCGGTTTGAACTGGATCGGCGGTCTGATCCATATGGCGCCGTCCAACATCCTCGCGCTGCTACCCAGCCTCGGCTTGGCTAAACGGGTGTCATCTCGAATCAACAAGACCATCAAGGCCACGCCCGTGCTGCGTGAGCGTGTCGCCTCCAGTCGGTCGCGAGACTCACGCAACACCATGGACACCAAAGAGTTTGAAGGCGGATCGCTGTACGTCACCACCGCCGGCTCTGCGGCCAACCTTTCAGAGTTGTCTGCGCGATATGTTTATGGCGATGAGATTGACCGTTGGGAAGTGGACATCGGTGAGGAGGGCGACCCCATTGAACTGGCAGAAACACGGGGCAGTACCTTCGGCCGCAACGCCAAGTTTTACTTCTCCAGCTCGCCGACGATCAAGGGTGCGTCACGGATCGACGATTTGTTCGAGGGCAGTGACCAGCGTTATTACTACGTGCCGTGCCCGAGCTGCGGGCACATGCAAACCTTGGAGTGGGAGCGGCTGCACTACTCGAAAGATTACAGTGTCGTGCATTACCAGTGCGCTGGCCCAGATTGTGATGTGCTGATCGAGGAGTACCACAAGGGCGAGATGCTCGCCAAAGGCGAATGGCGTGCCCATGCCGAGGGCGATGGCGAAACGGTGGGCTTCCATCTCAACGCATTGTATTCGCCGCTAGGTTGGATGGACTGGAAGTCACTCGCCAAGCAGTTTGAGAAGGCCCAGAAAGCCAAGGCTAAAGGCGATCTTGAGCCCATGCAGGTGTTCTACAACACCCGTCTAGCCAAGGTCTGGGACAGCGCGCAAGAGCAAACCAAGGCCGAGGTGCTGATCGCTCGGGCGAGGTTGGAACCGTACACCCTCGGTACCATGCCGCCCTTTGTGCTGATGCTGACGGGCGCAGTTGACGTGCAGGCCAACCGCCTGGAACTGATGGTCATGGGCTTCGGCGTCGGCATGGAACGTTGGGTGGTCGACCACCAGGTGATCTGGGGCGACCCTGCCGATGAGCGTACATGGGCCGTGCTCGACGAAAAGCTCAAGGTTCGTTACCGGCATCCGTGCGGTGTTGGGCTGGCGATTCTCGCGACGGGCGTCGACTCCGGCGGCCACCACACCGACGAGGTCTACCAGTTCTGCCGCGTCCGTCGCTGGCGCAACGTCTTCGCCATCAAAGGCGCGAGCAAGCCCGGCAAACCGGTGATCGCTCAGCGCCCGTCCATGGTCGATGTGACCTGGAAGGGCCAGACCGAACGGGGCGGCGCCGAGTTGTGGTTCGTCGGTACCGACACCGCGAAGGACTGGATCTACAACCGTTACCCGTTTGAGTCCGGGCCGGGCGCGCTGCACTTTGCCAACGACCTACCGGACGAGTTCTTCGCCCAGTGCGTGGCAGAGCGCAAGGTTGCCCGTTACGTCCGAGGCCACAAGCGCATTGAGTGGGTCAAGGGTAAGGCCGAGCGCAACGAAGCGCTCGACCTGATGGTGTACTGCCTGGCAATGGCCCACTACCTGGGCATCAACCGTTACCAGGAGCACGACTGGGAACGGGTACGGCAGTCGCTGGCTCAGTCCGGCTTGTTTGACGAAGCGCTGGGCATCAAGCCTGTGCAGGGTGAGCGCATCGACGACAACGAAACACCTGAACCAGTTGCAGCGCGGCAGTCGCAACCTGTTGCCCCGGTCGCCCAATCGCGACCCGCTACACCCCCACCACGCCGCAGCTCCACCAGCGGTTACCTGAAGAGACGCTGATATGTCCTTTACCCAGAAGCATCTCGACGCCATCGAGCGCGCCATTGCACGCGGTGAAAAGACCGTGCGCTACAGCGACCGTACCGTCGAGTACCGCACGGTCGATGAACTGCTCCGGGCTCGCGAAGAGATCCGCACGTCGTTGACCAATGCCGCCGGCCCCCGCTCGCGGGTGGTTCGGCTTTACCACGGAGGCAAGGGACTCTAATGGCTCGTCACTTTCCGACGCTGTCCCGTAGTGGATTTTTGCTGCCGTCAAACATCAAGGCCAGCTACGAAGGCGCCGGGGAGGGCCGCCGCTCGGCCAGTTGGGAAGCCAGCGACAACGGTATCAACAGCATCAACACCCCGGCGCTACGCAACCTGCGCGCTCGATCCCGGGCGGCTGTGCGTAACGATCCGTATGCCTTCAACGTCATCGACAAGCGCGTCAGCAACCTGATCGGCACCGGTATTAACCCCAGGCCGAAAACGGATGACGCGGATCTGCGCAAGTTGATGCAGGAGCTGTGGGAGGACTGGGCGGATGAGGCGGACGCTGATGAGCTGACCGACTTCTACGGCCAGCAGGCCCTTGTCGCTCGCACGGTTGAAACGTCGGGCGAGTGCTTTGTCCGGTTGCGTCCGCGCAGCCTGGATGAAGGCTTGGCGGTGCCGCTGCAATTGCAAACCCTGGCTCCTGAATTTGTCCCGCACGACAAGTTCGAGACCACCAAAAACGGCAACATCATCCGTGCCGGGATCGAGTTCAACCCCACCGGCAAACGTGTGGCCTATTGGATGTACCGCTCACACCCTCGCGATTCGTCGTCGTTGAACATCGGTTACAACCAATTAGTGCGCGTGCCGGCCGCCCAGGTGTTGCACATTTTCGAGCCGGTCGAGCCGGGCCAGTTGCGCGGTGTTCCGCGCCTGGCGCCTGTGTTGAAGCGACTGCGCAGCCTGGACAATTACGACGACGCGGTGTTGTTCCGGCAAGAAGTCGCCAACTTGTTTGCCGGCTTCATCAGCCGGCCGGCACCTGATACGGGGCAGACGCCTCGCGATCCGGTGACGGGTCAGCCGTTGACCACTGATCGCGACGGTTTCACACCGATGGTTGCGCTGGAGCCCGGCACCATGCAAGAACTGGGTCCTGGTGAAGAGGTTGAGTTTTCCAAACCACCGGACGCCGGCAACAACTACCCGGACTTCATGCGTCAGCAACTGATGGCGGCGGCGGCGGGGTCGGGCACGCCTTACGAGATCCTCACGGGCGACATGCGGGAGGTCAACGACCGGGCGCTGCGGGTGGTGCTCAACGAGTTTCGGCGGCGCTTGGAGCAACTGCAATTCGGCGTTTATGTGCATCAGCTGTGCCGCCCGGTGCGGGCCGCGTGGATGGACATGGCGGTGTTATCCGGCGCCCTGGTGCTGGAGGACTACGCGCAACGTCGCCGCGAATACCTGCGCACGCGTTGGGTACCGCAGGGCTGGGCTTACATCCAGCCAGTGCAGGACGTACAGGCACGTCGGATGGAAGTGCAGGCGGGCTTTGCCTCGCGCAGTGAGATGGTTCTGCGCACCGGCTACGACGCTGAAACGGTCGACGCAGAAAACGCCGCTGACCTCGCTAGAGCCACGGGCCTTGGCCTCAACTACACCACTCTTGAAGCCATCGAGCTGATCGATGACAAGGAACAACCATGAGCAAAAAAGCGCTCCCGCGCATCCTGGACAAAGCAGGTAAACGAGTAAAGGTGGCGGACAAGACCTGGTACACCTTCCAGGCCAGCGGCGAAGCAGAGCAACACACCATTGAGGTGTTTGTGTACGGCGAGATTGGTACCTGGGGAGTCACCGCCAATCAATTCGTCCAAGACCTGCGCGCCATGGATGACGGCGCCTCACCGGTAATTGTTGCGTTCAATAGCATTGGCGGTGATCTGTTCGACGGCTTGGCTATCCACAACGCGCTGTCGCGCTTGGGAGAGCGCTGTACCGGGCGCATTGATGCCTTGGCGGCGAGTGCTGCCAGTGTCGCGGTCTGCGGCGCTCACCGGGTGGTGATCGCGGCCAACGCCATGCTGATGATCCACAACCCTTACACCTATGCCGGTGGTGATGCCGAAGACTTCCGCCGAGTCGCCGATGTGCTGGACCAGACTCTGGAAGCGATCATTGCGGCCTACAAGTCCAAGGCGCCGGACATCGACGAAGCCGAGTTGCGGCGCATGGTCAACGCAGAAACCTGGCTCACCGCCAATGAGGCAGTGGCATTGGGCCTGGCTGATGAAGTGGGCGACGGTCTCAAGGTCAAAGCCTGTCTCGGCCAGGGCAGTGTGTTGCAGCGTTTCCAGCATGCCCCGGCTGAACTGCTCGCCCAGCTTGACGAGGAGCCAGAGATTGAGTCTCCCGAGCCGGACAATCCGGCGGCACCGGCCCCTGTTTTGGACGCGGCCAAACTGGCGCTGATGGTCACGCAGGGTTGTGCAGCGGCAGGCATCAGCAACCTGGTGGAACCGTTGCTCGCCACGACCAAGCTAGAAAGCGAAGCCGTGGTCCAGGCGGCACTGATCAAGGCGAAAGCCTTGCACGGTCTTTGTGTTGCCGCACGTCTTCCTGAACTGACCGGCGAGTTCATCTCTGCCGGCCTGGATGAGGCCGCTGTCAGGGCTCGTCTGTTCGACAAACTGGTGGGCAGCGGTGGCTTTGAAATCGACAACAGTCTGCCGTTGGCCGATGACCCTGCACCCACTATCAAGGCCAAACAGGCCGACCCCCAAGCGATCTGGGCATCCCGTCAGGCGGCGCAGAACGGAACCTCGAAAGGAGCAAGAGCATGACCGTCAAACTTGAAACGATGCACGCGGGGGAATTTCTGCTGTCCGAAGGTGCCGGCAATATTTCTCGCGAAGCCATCAACGTCGCGGCAGGGGCAGCACTGCAACCGGGTCAGATCCTCGGTCTGGTAACGCTCTCGGGTGAATTCTCACCGTACAACCCCATCGCCGAGGATGGTACGGAAAACGCCACCGCGATCCTTTACGGCCCTCTGGGTGAGTCGGACGTAGTTAGGCGCGGTCGCGCAGTGGTGCGCATGGCCGAGGTCAGCGAAGCGCACCTGACCGGCCTCGATCCTGCCGCCGAAAAAGCCCTGGCAGTCCATTTTCTGATCGTCCGCTAAGACGTTCACCCCTGTTTATCCATCCCGCCGAGTGCGGGATTTTTTGTTTCTGGAGAGTACCCCATGGCCGAGATCGCCATTTTTGAAGATGAAGCGTTCAGCGTCTCCTCGTTGACCGCAGCAATCAATGATCAGGAATACCTGCCGGGCCGCATCAGCAGCCTCGGCCTGTTCCGTGAGGAGGGCATCACCACCCTCACCGTACAGATCGAAAAAGACGGCGACACCCTGGCCCTGGTGCCAGCGGGTGAGCGTGGTACCTCGGGTCTTGTGGTCGCCGGGTCCAGGCGTCAACTGATCCCATTCAACACCGTGCATCTGCCTGAACGCTTCACCATCAAGGCGGATGAGATCCAGGGTATTCGTGCCTTTGGCACACGCAGCGAGTTGCAGGGGGTGCAGGATGTGGTCAACAAGCGTCTGGCAAAGGCCCGCCGACAGTTGGACGCCACCCACGAATTCCAACGCATGGGCGCGTTGAATGGCCAGGTGCTGGACGCCGATGGCAAGACGATCCTGTTGGATATCTACAAGACCTTTGGTGTGAGTCGCCAGAAGCTGCAGATGGGCTTGAACAGTCCTGAAACCGAGCTGCGGGTCAAATGCGGTGAAGCCTTGGATATGCAAGAGGACGCCCTGGGCAGCATCACCAGTACCGGTTCCCGCGGTTTCTGCGGCAAGAACTTCTGGAACAAGCTGATCGTCCATCGCTCGGTCAAAGAGACCTACCTCAATAGCCAGCAGGCCGCCGCCTTGCGCGGTGATGCCCGTGAAAGCTTCGAGTTCGGCGGGATCGTCTGGGAGCGCTATCGCGGCAAGATTGCCGGCGTGTCGTTCGTCCACGACGACAAGGCGTTGCTGATTCCCGAGGGCGTGCCTGAGTTGTATATCTCGTCCTTCGCACCGGCTGACTACATGGAAACGGTCAACACCCAAGGCCTTCCGTACTACAGCAAGATCGAGCCGATGGATTTCAACAAGGGCGTGGCCGGTGAAGCGCAGTCCAACCCGCTGCACCTTTGCACGCGGCCTCGGGCGCAGATCCTGCTGGAACTCTGACCGTGGCCTTCCGCGATCTGGTCGATGACATCGACGACACGGTGTTCGAAACCCTGGGCGACACGGCCCAGATTGAGGGCCTTAGCGAGCCGGTGCTGGGAATGTTCTCGGCGCCCTGGAAGCAACCGCAGTTCGGCAAGCTCAACACCGGCCTGCGGGAGCCGCGCTTTGAGATCCGCGTTAGGGATTCGGATGGACTGAGCAAGGGCCTACTGGTGGTCATTGATCTGCCAGCCTTGGATGGCGGTGGTAATTACGACTTGCTGCAATTGGAGCCTGGTGGTGATGGCCTGGTGGCCTTGATCCTGAGGAAGCGCCCATGAGTGTTGGCAGCTACGTGCACCACAAACGTGACGGCGGAATGATCAACATTCAGCCGTCATTGAGTGACCTCAAAGCGTTCCAGGGCTTTGCGCAGTTGGTGCCCAAGGCTGCCGCCGCCGCCCAGCGTCGGGCCATCAACAAAACATTGGGTTGGTTGCGCACCCATATCGCCCGGGCCGTGGGCAAGCAGGAACGCATCGCCATCGGCGCCGTCCGGCAACGTTTACGGGCGTACCCCACCAGTGGCGGAACCATGCGCGGCAAGTTGTGGTTTGGCCTCAACGCCATCGAAGCCAGTCGCATCGGTCGGGCACGTCAAACCGGCACCGGTGTTTCGGTGGCGGGGCGGCGTTACCAGGGCGCGTTTTACAAAAAGGTCTACGGCAACAGCGCCGATGTCTGGATACGCACCGCTAGCAAACACTTCAATACCGAGGACTACCCCGAGGCAACTCAGGGGCGGCGGCGCTCTGGCTTTGTTGAGGAAAACGACAACCGTTTCCCCCTGGCTAAAGCCAAGGTTTCGCTGGAGCAGGCGCGCCCGCACTTCGATGCCTGGGTCAAACGTGCTGATGAACGCCTGCTGGAGATCCTCGAGCAGGAACTCAACTTTGAATTGCAGAAGTACCTGAAGGGGACGCCTCGTGTCTGATGAACCGATGACTCTCGACCAGCTCTACGGAGCCATTGAGCGGCACCTGCAAGTGCATCTGTTGGGTGTCCATACCGTGGCCGCCTGGCCGGACATCAAGGATCACATCCCCTTGCCAGCGGTGTTCCTGGAGATGTCCGAGTTTGAACCGGGTACCGACATAGGTACCGGCGAAACCACTCTGGTCTGCAAGTTCGAAGCGCGGATCATCGTCGACTCGATCCTCGCCGATCCTGAGCGGCAGGCGGTTCAACTGGCGACTCAGTTGGCCGTGCTGTTGCGTGCCCAGACCTGGGGTCTGGAGGTTGAATGTGCCGCGTTCGTTCGGGCGGTGCAGGACTGGACCAAGCCTGAGCTAGACGGTTACATCGTCTGGCTGGTGGAGTGGGATCAAACGATCTATCTCGGTGTTGAGGATTGGCCGTTCCCCGAAGAGAAGCCCAGCATGCTCAAACTCAATCTGGAGGCTTTCCCGGACACTGATAGCCCAGTGGGGCCGCCATGAGTTATCCGTCTGCCGAGCATGACCGGATGATCGCCGCCATGCTGATGCCGTGCGTGGTGGTGGGGGTGGACCTGATGGCATCGGCCGTTCGGGTCCAGTCCGGCGACTGGGTCAGCGCCTGGGTGCGCTGGCATGGCCTGGCAGCTGGTGAGGCCCGTCACTGGCGGGCACCCAGCATTGGCGAGCAGGGTGTGTTGTTCAACCCGAGCGGTCAGGCGGGAATGGGTACTTTCGTTCCCGGGCTGTATGGCGCCGCTGGCCCGCCGCCGGACAACCGTGATCATGTTGAGGTGTGGCGTTTCCCGGACGGTGGCTCGCTGGTTTACGACTGGCAGGCCAACAGTTACACCATCGACCTGCCCGCCGGCACTGCAACGGTCAAGGTAGGTGACTCCGTGTTTGAGGTGACGCCGGCCAGCATTCGTTTGGTGTCGAGCCAGATCTACTTGACGGGTGAAGTGATCATCGACGGGGCTGCCACGGTCAGCAGCACGTTGCACACCACTGGCAACATCAGCAGCGGCGCTTCGATCATCGACACCACGGGCAACACCCCGAACCACAAGCACTGACAGACCCTTTACCCACAACCCGCCGCGTGCGGGTTTCTTCATTTTTGGAGCATGCACTTGTGAGCAAACCCAGGCAGGACCTCGAACAAACACCCTCGGCTGAGACTGTGCCGGTGGCGCGTTTTGACCCGATGCAGGCCCTCGACAAAACAGACCTCAAGCCCACGGAGATCGGTCCGCCCCGTGTTTTCCGCGACACGCTCTACACCTCGCGCACTCTGGTGATGCTGGACGGCAAAACTATCCCGGTTGCCAAAGGCCTGGTGGCCGCATGCGGTGACGATCAATGCGAATTTCTCCGCAACCACCCTGACCTCGAACCCTACACGGAGTAGCCCCAATGATCGGAATGGATCGCCGTACCGGGCTGCCTATCTCCGGCCTTGAGCATTTACGGCAATCCATTGAAGACATTTTGAGCACCCCGCTGGGCAGTCGCCGGCATCGGCCTGAGTACGGCAGCAAGCTGCGGCGCTACGTAGACCTGCCGGTTAACGAAGGTTGGAAAGGGGCAGTTCAGGCTGAAGTCAGCCGGGCCTTGGGGCGCTGGGAACCGCGCCTCAAGCTTGAACGGGTAAGGGTGCTTTCTGTGTTGGGTGGCGTGATCAACATCCAGCTATTGGGGACGTATCACGGTGATAGCGCCATTCTGGAGGTAAGAGCATGAGTATTGTTGATCTGTCGTTGTTGCCTGCGCCGGACGTGCTTGAACCCCTGGACTTTGAGGCAACCTATCAGGAGGGGCTGGGCACGTTTCGCATGAGCATGGGCGACAACTGGAGCGCACCCCTTGAGAGCGATCCGGTGGTCAAACTGCTGGAGGTGGGCGCCTATAACAAGGTCGGTAACCGCGCCCGGGTCAACGACGCAGCCAAAGCCTTGTTGCTGGCCCATGCGATTAAAGGAGACCTCGATCAGCTTGGGGCCAATGTCAACACACTGCGTCTGGTGATCCGCAAGGCTGACCTGCTCTCTGTGCCGCCGGTCGAGGAAATCAAAGAGCAGGATGATGCTTACCGCGAGCGCATCCAGATGACCTATGAAGGCTTGACCACGGCTGGGCCGCGTAACAGCTACATCCTTCACGCTCGCAACGCCTCGGCGTTGGTGGCCGATGCCTCGGCGGAAAGCCCGTCACCGGCCTGTGTCACCGTCACGGTGTTGAGCCTTGAGGGTGACGGTGTGGCGGGGCCAGAACTGCTTACGACGGTCGAGGACAGGCTCAATGATGAGGATGTCCGGCCGCTAGGGGATCGGTTGACGGTCCAAAGCGCCCAGGTGCTGCATTACCGCATTGACGCGGTGCTGCACATGAAAGGTCCGGGCCCTGAGAGTGACGTGGCTCTTGCCGAAGCTCGTCGGCGTTTAGTGGCTTGGATCAACCCCCGTAAGCGGTTGGGCGTCGAGGTGGCTCGATCTGCCGTCGACGCTCAGGTTCATGTCGCGGGTGTTTCCCGGGTTGATCTGCCTGGATGGCATGACCTGGCCCCGACCAAGGAACAGGCGGCGTTCTGCACCGGTTACAGCGTCACGCTGGGGAGCTGACATGAACAGCTTGCTACCGCTGAACAGCACCCAGCTAGAACGCGCCATTGAAACGGCGAATGCGGATCACACCGTTATCCCGTTGCGATCCCTCTACAACCCTTCGACCTGCCCGGCGCATTTGTTGCCGCACCTGGCGTGGGAGTGGTCGGTTGACCGCTGGGATTACCAGTGGTCAGAGACGGTAAAACGCAACGCGATCCGGGCGTCTTTTTACATCCATTCCCGGAAGGGAACCATCGGTGCACTGCGTCGGGTGGTCGAGCCGCTGGGCTACCTGATCGAGGTTATGGAGTGGTGGCAGACGGTGCCCGAGGGCGTACCGGGCACGTTTGCGCTGAAGGTCGGCGTGCTGGATACCGGCATTACTGAGGAAATGCATCAGGAGCTGACCAGGCTCATTGATGATGCCAAGCCTGTCGGTCGGCATATGACCGGTTTGGCGATCAGCCTGGAGACCACCGGTTACATCGGCATCGGCGCCTGTGTAAGCGAGGGTGAAGTGATCGACGTTTACCCACCAACCCCCCGCGATATCGAGGTGACCGGCACCTATGGCCTGGTCATATGTATTGATGAAATTGACACCCAGGACGTGTACCCATGATTGATCAGAACAGTCAGTTTTTAGCCATCCTCACAGCGGTGGGT
Source organism: Pseudomonas sp. HY7a-MNA-CIBAN-0227 (assembly GCF_040310325.1). NCBI lineage: Bacteria > Pseudomonadati > Pseudomonadota > Gammaproteobacteria > Pseudomonadales > Pseudomonadaceae > Pseudomonas > Pseudomonas sp. HY7a-MNA-CIBAN-0227. Next base: position 333,283 of record NZ_JBEOPT010000006.1, read on the forward strand.
GAGGCGAAGCAGGCAAACGCAACCGCCTTGGGCCTGCCCTGGACTTTTTCGCAGATGGGCGTGGGTGATGCCAACAACACCGACCCTATTCCCAGTCGTACGCAAACGCGCCTGATCAACGAATGGCGTCGGGCGGGGGTTAATCAGGTCAAGACCGACCCAGCAAACCCGAACATCATCATCACCGAGCAGGTTATTCCGGCCGACGTGGGGGGGAGATGGATTCGCGAAATTGGTCTGTATGACGCTGCCGGTGATCTGGTAGCCGTGGCCAACTGTGCTCCGAGCTTCAAGCCGGTGCTAGCGCAGGGCACCGGCAAAACCCAAATCATTCGGATGAATTTCATCGTCGCGAATACTTCGAACATCGTCCTGAAGATTGACCCGGCGATTGTGCTGGCGACCCGAGATTACGTTGATACCTCGATCATTGAGGCGTTGGCCAAAATGGACTTCAAACACTCGGTGTTGGTGGCCACCACGGGCAACATCGCGCTGAGCGGCGTGCAGACTATCGACGGCGTGTTGCTGCCCTCGGCCGCGCGCGTACTGGTGAAGAATCAGACGGCTGCCAAGGACAATGGTCTGTGGGTGGTTTCCTCGACAGGTGTATGGACGCGCGCCCAGGACGCAGACAGTAGCGTTGAGGTTACGCCTGGTCTGTTCGTCAGTGTCGAATCTGGCACGGTCAACGGCGACAGCGTTTGGCAGCTGGTGACGGATGCGCCGATTGTCCTAGGCACCACCGCACTTTCCTTTGAAATGGTCGCAGGGCGTACAGGTGTCAGTGCTGGGGCCTACGGAAAGGTGACAGTGGACAAGTACGGTCGTGTTATCGGCGGTACGAACCCGGCAACGCTTGACGGCTACGGAATTATTGACGGTTTCGCAAAAAGCCTTTCGGCCGCCGATTACGCCGAAGTTACCAAGACAGCGCTTTATTCGCTGGGTAGTGGTAATACGCCCGGTCGCCCTCCTGGGTTTTCAGGCTCTGGCGCCCTGAATCAGGTTATTGCGGATTACGGTTTTACTCTGGCCTGGAGCCTTGGCTCCGATGAAATTGCCTTTCGGCGCAAAGAGCCGACGGGACCTCTTGCCTGGGTCAGCTTGTGGAATTCGGCGAACTTCGACCCGACGAAAAAAGCCAACCTCGCCAGCCCTGGCTTTACTGGTGTCCCAGCAACGCCCACAGCTGCTGCCGGTACGAATAACGCGCAGATTGCGAGTTGTGCGTTTACGTGGGCCGCCATCAACACCTATGCAACCACGGTTTCCAGCGCTCTCGCAGGAAAGCAGGCCCTGAGCCCTGTGCTTGCGAGCCTTGCGGACAATGCAGGTTGGGGAATTGGCAATCAATTTGTATCCGAGGTATTGGACCTCAACAGTTATAAGACTGGGGGTAAGTTCATAACTCCGCATGCTGTTTCCAGTTTGCCACCAGGATGGGGGCAGAGTCGGTGCCTAGTTGACGTCACCGGTGGTTCGTCCTACCTGCTACAGATGGTCGCGTCAGCAAGCGAGCAGCGATTCGCCGCTAGAACCTCTTCCGGCGATAGCTATGCGGTCTGGTCAGAATTCTGGCACACGGGAAACTTGAGAGAAGCGACGTCTGCCGAGGGGGCTGCGGGCGCTTCCGGTTCGACTTGGATGAGCCCTCGACGTTTCGCTGGCCTGGCTCTTGGCATCGGTCAAACCTGGCAGGACGTGACCGCCAGTCGCGCCTGGGCTACGACGTACACAAATAGCACCGGGAAGCCGATTCAGGTCTCTGTCGCGGCCCGAGATCCGGCGGCGGGTAATTTCTACATTGCGCTCTACGTCAGCGGGATAAAGGTGGCTGAGCATTATCTCAGCGGGAGTTCTCAGGCCACGGTGTCAGCAATCGTCCCTGCTGGCGCAACGTACAGGGTTGAGAGACAGGATACTAACGACACAATTACCGGCTGGATGGAGTTGCGCTGATGAAATATTACAAACATAAAAAAACGGGTGAAGTTTTCGCCTTCACTGCAGATGGTTCGGACGATAAATGTATCGGGAAAGAACTTGTGCTGATGAGCGAGTCCGAGGTTTCCGATCACCTTAATCCTGCTGCGTCGCCCCCAACTCGCGAGCAGATAGAAGCATTGCGCCTGCGGGCATACGCCGACCCTCTAACAGGGTCAGATCGCTACTTTGCTGAGGCTCAGCGCATGCAAGTGATGAATGAGCCAGGGTGGGAGCCCGTTCGTGCTGCGGGTGTGACTCGCTTCGAAGAAATCCAGGAACAGTTCCCTTGGGTTTCGGTCGACACGTCACTGTAACCCCTGTCGCTCATACGGCGCTCGCGCGGCAGCCTGTGCACTGCCATTCCATCACGGCGCAGGCAACACCCATGGCCGGTTCAGACTATCTCCACGGCGTGTGGGTTCTCGAGCTCAACGACGTCATCCGCGCCTGCGATGCCATTGAAGCAACCGAGAAAGAATGACAGATGTACGGCCAACATCCACCACAGCCAGACATGCGCCGTGGTAGCGATGATCAGGGCCTGCCGGCATGGATCACGCCTGAAGTCACGCAGGAGGAATCCACCGCGCAAGAATGTGTGTGGCCTGGCCCATCGCCAAGCACTTCCCTAAAACGAAATATCGACCTGCAGTGCCTTCCTGGATTTCTAAGAAAGTCGAATAACGCCCCGCTATGTTGGGGCGTTTTTACATCCCCGTTAAACCTTGAAAGCCTCGCTTGTGCGGGGCTTTTCCAATTCTGGAGAGAACACAATGGCTGCAAGTGGATTTTTTCACGGCGTCACCGTCACCAATGTCGACACCGGGGCGCGCATCATCTCGTTGCCGTCCTCGTCGATTATCGGGCTGTGCGACACCTTCACGGTATCGGAGCAGACCACCGCCAAGCCCAACGAGCTGTTTTTGATCACTCGTGAAAGTGAGGCGGTAGCTGCCTGGGGCGCTGATGCCGCAATTACCAAGGCGATCAAGGCGATCTACGCCCGCTCAAAGGCAGTGATCGTCGCGTGCGGCGTTGCGTTCAATGCCGACCCTGCGTTGCAGATGTCCGCCATCATCGGCGGTGTCTTGGCGGATGGCACGCGCACTGGCTTGCAAGCGCTGCTGGACGGCAAAAGTCGATTCAATGCACAGCCCCGTTTGTTGATCGCGCCGAAACACTCCGCGTCTCTGCCCATTGGCACCGCGCTCGACGGCTTGGCAGGCAAGCTCCGGGCGATGGCCCTTATCGACGGCCCGAATACAACCGATGAGGCTGCTCTGGCCTACCGCGAGAACTTTGGCAGCAGGCGCGTGTTCATGGTCGATCCGGGCGTGCAGTTCTGGGACACCGAACTAAGCAAGACCATCGACGCGCCGGCTTCGGCTTGGGCTGCTGGTTTGTTTGCCTGGACCGATTCCGAATATGGCTTCTGGGCGTCGCCGTCGAACAAGGAGTTTGTCGGCATCACTGGCACCACCCGGCCGATTGAATACCTCGACGGTGACGAAACCTGCCGGGCCAATCTGCTCAATGCGGCTGGCATCACCACGATTATTCGAGACGATGGTTTCCGTCTGTGGGGCAACCGGACGTGCTCCAGCGATCCTAAATGGGCATTTGTTACCCGGGTCCGCACGCTCGACATGGTCATGGACGCGATTCTCTATGGGCACAAATGGGCCGTCGACCGGTCGATCACCAAAACCTACATCTCTGACGTCACCAACGGGCTTCAGGCGTTTATGCGCGATCTGAAAAACTTGGGTGCGGTCATCAACTTCGAAGTGTTCGCAGACACGGAGTTGAACACGGCCAGCCAGTTGGAACAGGGCAAGGTGTACTGGAACATCCGCTTTACCGACGTACCCCCTGCCGAAAACCCCAACTTCCGCGTCGAGGTCACCAACCAGTGGCTGCGCGAAGTTCTTGAAGCCTAAGGAGGCTCTTACATGACTCCGCAAGCGTTATTCAACACCAACCTGTTCGTCGACGGGATCAACTTCACCGGCGATGTGCCGAGCTTGTCGCTGCCAAAACTCACCATCAAGACCGACGAGTATCGCGGCGGCGGTATGGCCGGCCCCATCGAAATGGCTATGGGGCTGGAAAAGCTCGAAGCCTCCTTTGTCACCAAAGGCGTACGGCGCGAGTCCCTGAAATACTTTGGTCTGGCCGATGGCTCGGCGTTCAACGCGGTATTTCGGGGGGCCTTCAAAGGGCACAAAGGGGCTATGACGGCAGTGGTTGTCACTCTGCGAGGGATGCTCAAAGAAGTCGATATGGGTGATTGGAAAGCTGGGGACTCCGCCGAGATCAAACATGCGGTGGCGGTCACCTATTACAAGATGGAAATTGACGGTCGCCTGATTTACGAGATCGACATGATCAACGCGGTTCAAGTCATCGATGGTGTGGACCAACTTGCCGAAATGCGCACCGCGCTGGGCCTCTAAGGAATATCCAACATGAGCACTCAATCCTCTGAACTGAAAAAACTTCCCACCTGGCTGAAAGTGACCGCTGATAGTGCTGTGGTGACGTTGTCGCGCCAAAGTGAGGTCAACGGTGTGAAAGTGGACACCATGACCCTGCGCTCACCGACGGTGCGCGAGGTGCGTGCCGCAGATCGGGCCTCGGCTGGCGACGAAGAACAGCGCGAGCTGATGCTGTTCGCCGGTCTGGCCGAGGCGGGTATCAATGACCTGGAGGGCCTTAAGCTGGTGGATTACCACCGCCTGCAGGCCGGTTATTTTCGCCTGGTGCAGGACGACGGGGTTTGATGCAGGCCTTTTGAAGCTGGCGGCAAAACGTCTCGCTGCGGAAACCGGATTCTCCGCAGCCGAGATCCAGGCAATGCCGTTTTCTGAGATGCTCTGGTGGCTCACGGATTGAGCTGCTGTCGGTAAAGCTGCACTAACGGGAGCCATCACATGGCGAACAATCTCGCCCTCGGGCTGGTGATCGGGGGGGCCGTCAGCCCGACTGTCGGCAACGCTTTCAAAGACGTTGAAGGGCGCATCAAGCGCCTGGAAGCGCAGGGCACCAAAGCGCGTGTGCTGCAACGCACCATTGGCGACACCATCCGCTTGCGAGATGAATGGAAAAAGGCCAATGACAGTGGCGCGGCCGGCGCGGGTACGTTGTTGCGCAAGCTTGAGTCGAACCTCAGCACCTTGAAAAAGCAAGGCGTCGAAGTCCGCAACCTGGCTAAGGCGTATCAGTCGATGGGCCAGGTGGCGCGCAAGACTGAGCTGAAGGCGCTGGGGCATACGCAAATCAAAGAGGGCAGGGAAGGCCTGAGCGGCACCGTGGGGCGGGCAGCGGCGGCCATTGCAGTGGTTGCCATCCCGACCAAGATATCCGCGAACTATCAAACCCAGATCCGCCAAATGGCGCTCTGGGCTCATACGGCCGGCACTGATGCTGAAAAGCAGATGGCCGACAAGATCAGTGAGGTCGCTGCGAAAAAAGGCATGGGTCAGCAGGCGCTGGCACGTGCTGTGGGTGGGTTGATTGAAAAGGGTATCGACTGGGAAGAGTCAGTCGATTATGCGCCGTTGATCGCTGACCTGGTGGACGGCCAGGGCATGGAAGCCGACACCATCGCCACCTTGTTCAGTGCGTTCAAAGAGGCAGGTGTCCGTAAGGAAGACATGGGCGCGATGTTGGGCCAGGTCGCGGCTGCGGGTGACATTGGCGCCTTCGGCCCCAAGGACATGGCCAAGTACATGCCGGCGCTGCTCGGCACCATCAAGCGGCTTGGCATGGAAGGTCCCGAAGCCGTGCGCTTCCTGGGCGCCAGTCTGCAATCGCAATTCTCGCAAACGCAGGATGCAGCGGCGGCTGCGACGAACATGGACAACCTGCTCAACGCGGTGATCAGTAGCACCAGTCAGGAGCGTTTTGCCAAGGAAGGTTATGACCTGACCAGCTCGATCCTGGCGGCGACGAAAAGTGGTAAGGCAGACAACCCGGTCGAAGCCTTCATCATGCTCAGCGAAAAGCTGATCGCGAAACAGGACCCGAAAAAAGCCAAGAGGGTTGAGGCGCTCAAGGCCAAGATTCAGGCGTCCAAGGATGGCAGTGTCGAGGAAGAACAGGCCATGGTCGCGCTGATCGAGGCGGCGGGGCTCGCCTCCATCGTCAGTGATAAGAGCGCCAGTGCGGGCCTGCTTGCCCAGATCAAGTACGGCAGCAAGATCAAGGAAAACATGTCGACCATCAAGGACACCGATGGTCGGGTGAAGATCGAGCAGGACGCCGCCAAGGCTCGCGAAACTTCCAATTCAAAATGGAGTGCAGCCACCTCGAGCATGGAAGCCTCGATGACCAGCGTGGGTAATGCCCTGCGGCCGCTGACGGACCTGGCGGCCGATGGTTTGACCAAAGTCGGCAACAGCATTGCCGGGCTGGCCGATGAATTCCCGAAAATCATCAGCGGTACGACCATCGCAATCGGTGCCATTGGCGGCGCAGTGGCCGCCTTCAGTGCCTTCAAGATGGGCAAGGGGTTGTTCAACCTTGCTCGGGGGACGCTGGGCGCCGGCAAAACCAATGAGGTGCAGAAGGTCTTTGTTACCAACGCCGGAGACGGTGACGGTGATGGCGACGCACCGAAGGGCAAGGCAGGTGTCGCCTTGTCGTTGGTTGAAACCGGACTCAAGGCCGTGGCGGCAATCAGGGGCGGAACCAAGGGCGAGGGTGAATCAGAGGCCGGCGATGCGGCGGGCGGGTTTGACGTGGTTTCGACCGGGCTCAAAGTAGTGTCGCTCATTCAGGACGCCGCAGGGGAAGGCGGTAACGACGGGGCTGGCGGTGACGCCGAGGACAGCATCAAAAAAGTTTTTGTCGTCAATGCGGCCTCAATGGGTGGCGGTGTGGGTGAGGGCCGGCGACGTGGGCGCGGGGCAAGTCGTAGTCAGGCTCGGCGGCGTCGACCTGGCGGGCCACCTCGTCCGCCTCGGCCACCGGTACCGCCACGTCCACCTCGGCCTCCAGTGCCGATTCCTCCGCCGCCCGGAATGATGTCGAGGTTAGGCGGGGTTGCCGGCAAGGTCGGAAAACTCGGCAAGTTGATCCCGGGCGGGGCGCTTATCGAGTCTGGCTCGATGGTTTTTGACACGTTCCAGAATGCCGAAACTCAGGATGAAAAGGCCGAAGGCTATGGTGCCGCCGCCGGTTCGTTGGCGGGCACCATGGCCGGTGCGGCTGCAGGGGCTGCGATTGGTTCTGTGGTGCCGGTCATCGGCACGGTGGTCGGTGGTTTGATTGGTGCTGCGATTGGCAGTTATGGCGGCGGCGCGCTCGGCGGTTTCATGGGCAAGTCGATGTTTGGCAGTGACGAACCCGTCAAGTCGATGCCAGCGGCCGGGCCTCTGATGATGGCGAACGCCGGTCAGGATATTCCGCCTGTGCTGGGGGATATTGCGCGCTCGTTCGCGGCATCGCCGAAAGCCAATGCCCCGGCGCCGTCCTTGTTGGCGGGCCTTACCCCTCAAAATCGGGCGGGTGACGTGGTTCGTTCGCTGGCCGCGGCGCCGACATCGGCTAGTTCTGGTGCGTCTTTGCTGATGGCGAAGCCGCCGACGGTAGCCCCACCCAAGATCGATCAGAAGATTGATATTCAAGCGGGCGTGACCGTCACGGTACAGGGTGATGTGAAAGACCCAGCGCAACTTGCCCAGGAACTTCGCCCGTACCTGGAGCAGCAACGGCGCGACATCGCCCAGCAACTGGAGAGCCGTCAGCTCTACGACAGCCCGCACCTTTGATAGGAAGGACTCATGGACTACTTGGGACAATTGCAGTCAGGCGTGACCTACCTGGCTACGGCGGGCGAGACGGGCCGCCGTAGCCTGGATGGGATGCTAGGCCCGGTGAATGGTGCAATCAGAGAAATCACCGGGGCCGCCTCGGAGCTTGAAAACATTCCCTTCGTGGGGCCTGCGGTCGGGGAAAAACTCCAGCGCGTCATGCGTGGAATTAACGCCGCTCAGGCAAAGGTTGGTCAGGTCGTGTCGGTGTACAACCGGGCCACCCGTGCGATGTCGCAGATTGACGAGCGCCTAGGCGTCCTGAAGGAACAGGCGGGCAGGGCTGCGACGGCGGTCAACAAACTCGTCGGCAAGATCAATCCGTCACTGGGGAACATCATCCCGACCGGCACCTTCGCCGGGAATGGGACGCCGGCACCGGAAGCGGTAACACCGTTCCCGCACCTGCTGATCATTCAGCCGAGGGACCCCAAGGCACAGCCGTACTTCTTCAACCTGAACACGGCGGCGTTCGATGAGCTGCGGCGCACCTCGGGTTTTCGCTGGGCCTCTCAGGAGCGCTTGACGCGCCGGCCGGCGCAACAGGCCATCGGTATGGGTGATGAGAAATTAACTCTAAAGGGCGCGATTTACCCGGACCTCAAGGTCGGCTTGAAGCAACTGGATACCCTGCGCAGTATCGGCGCCAAGCTACAACCGCTCACCTTGACCACGGGTTATGGCGACGTGCTTGGCACCTGGTGCTTGGTCAACCTAGAGGAAGAACAAAGCGCGCTGCTGCAAGGCGGCATTCCGCGTAAACAAGCTTTCACATTGGAGTTCGTGCGCTATGGCGACGACATGCAGAACGTCTGACGGTGACATGCTCGATGTCATTTGCCATAACTTTTACGGCCACCTCAACGGCACCGTAGAGGCGGTGCTGGGGGCCAATCAGGGATTATCGGAAGAGGCGCAGCCTTATCGGGCCGGCGTATTGATACGGCTGCCGGATCTGCTGGCGCCGGTCGATGACGTGGTCATGCTCTGGAACTGACCCACTTTCTTGCCCGCCTTGTGCGGGTTCTTTTTTGGACAACACTTTATGACGCCACGTTTTCGAATCGTCGCTGACGGTGCCGATATCACGGCGCTGATTAACGACCGGCTCCTGCTGTTACGAACGACCGACAAACCGGGCATGGAGTCGGATGACTTTGAATTGCGTATTGATGACCGGGATGGTGCAGTCTCCCTACCGTCCAAAGGTGCCGGTGTCGAGATCTATCTGGGGTACGAGGAAACAGCATTGGTGCGTTTGGGGCGCTACGTGGTCGATGAAATAGAAGTTTCGGGACCACCGTCCACCATGGTGCTGCGCGGCAAGGCCAGCGACATGCGCGGCAGCGGTAAGACCATTCGTAGCGGCAGTTGGGAAGACGCGCCGCTGTCGAAGATCGTCGCGGACATCGCTGCGCGCAACGGCTGGAGTCCCGTCTGTCAGGTCAGTACCAAGGTGCCCCGGGCGGATCAGTTGAGCGAGTCAGACTTTGGCTTCATCACGCGCCTGGCTAAACAGCACGACTGCACGGCAAAGGTTGCTGACGGCAAGCTGATCGTCATGACCCGTCAAGGTGGGCAAAGCGCGAGCGGCAAAGCCTTTGGTGCTATCACCATCACTGAGCGTGATGTCAGTCGCTGGCAGTTTCGCTTGGGTGATCGCAACGCTCACAAGGCAGTGGCCGCCAAACACCAGGACAAGAAAACTGGCGAACTGAAGGTGATCAGCCTGGACAACGATGACGTGCCGGACGGCCTGCCGGCAGTGCATACCGACCGGCATATCTATCCCAACAAAACAGCTGCCGAGCAGGCAGCCAAAGCACGGCTGACCGCATTCAATCGCTCAAGCGCCGCTGTACGGCTTGAAATGTCCGGGCGCACGGACTTGTTCGCAGAGCGTTCCATCAATGCCGAAGGCTTCAAGGTCGGGCTCGATGGAGAGTACCTGGTGGATTCGGTCGAGCAGGTTTACACCCAGTCTGGCTGGTCCACCACGGTCGAATGCAATGGTGGCAAGAAAGGTAAGGCCAAGGCGACCGGCAAGAAAAAGAAGCAAACCAAGGAAATCAAAGTACTCGATCTTTGAGGTAGGCCTATCCGCACTGAGTTGATGCACCACCACGCGCCGCCCTCGAGCGGTATTTTTTTGTCTGGGGAAACGCGATGACCATTACCGAACAACAGCTTCAATGCATCATGCCCAACGCCCGCCGCCAAGCGGGCGTTTTTGTAGCTGCCCTCAATGCAGCCATGACCCACCGGCAAATCAACACCCCCAAACGCCAGGCCGCGTTCCTCGCGCAGCTCGGGCACGAATCCGGCCAGTTGCAGTACGTGCGTGAGCTGGGCGGTGACCAATACCTGAGCAAGTACGACACCGGCACCCTAGCCACCAGACTGGGCAACACCCCCGAAGATGACGGAGACGGCCAGCGCTACCGGGGGAGGGGGCTGATTCAGATCACCGGCCGCAGCAACTACCTGCGTTGCAGCTTGGCTCTGTTCGGTGACGAGCGATTGTTGCGTACGCCGGAGCTGCTCGAGCTGCCGCAATGGGCTGCTGAGTCGGCGGCGTGGTTCTGGTGGGTGCGGGAGCTGAACACGTTGGCGGATCGGGATGAATTCAACAGTATCACCCGCAAGATCAACGGTGGACTCAACGGCCTGGAAGATCGGCTGCAACTCTGGGCACGGGCGAGGGCGGTGTTATGCGTCTCTTCGAGCTGATCCCAGTGCCGTTCCGAATCGCCGCCGTTGGCTTGCTGCTGGTGATGTTGGCCGGGGGAACTGCTGCACTGGCCTGGACCGCTCAAGACTGGCGCTACGGTCAGCAGCTGGAGCGCCAGGCCCGACTTCAGGCCGACACCCTCAACGAGTTATCCCAAGCCTCTGCCATCCAGCAGCGCAACGAGCAGGACAAGCGCTTCGCTTTGGAGCAGCGCCTGCAGAACAAAGACGAAACCCACCACAAGGAATTGACCGTTGAGCAAACCAAGCAGGCTCGCCTGCGTGATCGCCTGGCTACTGCTGATCTGCGGTTGTCAGTCGTACTCGCCGCCACCGACACCACCAACAGCTGTTCAGTGCCAGCCACCACCGCCACCGGTCGCGTGGTTCATGGCACCACAAGAGCCCAACTTGACCCAGCGCATGCTCAACGAATTATCGGCATCACCGATGCCGGCGACCAAGGATTGATCGCCTTGCGGGCCTGTCAGGCCTACGCGAAAGAAGTGTCTACACCGAAGTAAAAGGAGCGGCCGGGCAGGATGCGTCAACATCCAAGCCCGGCCACCTTCCCCGCAGAATACCCCTGCAAGTCCAGCCAAGGCTCCTGCTTCGTGCACAAAGCGGAGCGAGCCTAGCACTGTTTATCCATACAGCAAAGGTCTTGCTTTTATATGTCCACACCCATCATCCCTTGGATGGGCGGCAAACGTCGCCTGGCCGACCGTCTCATTCCGCTCTTCCCTCCCCACGAATGCTACGTTGAAGTCTTTGCCGGCGGCGCCGCGCTCTACTTCATGCGTCCCCAGGCCGCGCCAGTTGAAGTCCTCAACGACATCAACGGCGACCTGGTGACGCTGTACCGCGTGGTACAAAACCACCTCGAAGAGTTCGTCCGCCAATTCAAATGGGCGCTCAGTTCTCGGCAGGTATTCGAGTGGCAGAAGATGACTCGCCCCGAAACCCTTACCGACATCCAGCGCGCCGCTCGATTCTTCTATCTGCAGCACCATGCCTTTGCCGGCAAGGTGACAGGGCAGACGTTCGGTACCGCCACCACTGGCCCGGCCATCAACCTGCTGCGGATCGAGGAAAACCTCTCGGCCGCCTGGCAGCGCCTGTCTGGCACCTACGTCGAAAACCTGCCTTGGCTTGACTGCGCTGAGCGCTATGACCGTGCCCACACTTTTCACTACATGGATCCACCTTATTGGCAGACCGCTGGCTATGGCGTGGATTTTCCCTTTGAGAATTACGAGCGCATGGCCGACTTCATGCGGCGCTGCAAGGGCAAGGTGATGGTGAGCATCAATGACCATCCGGATATTCGGCGGGTGTTTGAGGGCTTTCACTTCGAAACACTCGACATCCGCTACAGCAATACCAATCAACGGCAGGGTAAAGCTGAGGTCAGCGGCGAGCTTGTGATCATGAACTGGGAGCCAGCGGCGTTAGGAGGATTGTTCTAATACCCAGCATTTTTAGACGGTCGAGGTCAGCACCTACAAGCGAATTGTGTTGAATTCCGAGAGGCCCTTCAGCCCGAAGAATAGGGACAGAGGTTCGATTTCGAGTGCTGGCTAGTGGGCCACCGTACAGCACCCTGATTGTTCAGTATCCTCACTGTTCTACCCGAGCTGAGCACCGACTGGTAACAACCGTGCGCACTGAGGAATGGCGTCTCTAGACCTTAACGGCAAAGCGATCTATACGTAAGAGTCTCCTGCGTGACGTATCTGGTTGTGCTAGTCATAATACCGCTTGCGTTATAATGCCGATTTGCAATAACGCCCGTATTGTACCGGTCTATCTGTATTGGCAAAGAATGTAATCTGGCACGATTGAGTGTTCACTGAAGTATGAGGATTCTATGTCGCTTTTTCACTACACCGATGCTGTAGCGGTACTCTCAATTATTGAAAATAGAAAGCTTTGGCTTACCGATATACGCTTCATGAATGACTCGGATGAGGCGTTAGATGGTGCGAGATATGTGGCTAAAGAAATTCAGGATCTAATTAAGTTTGGTGATATTGTTTCTGATCAAGCATTGTTTCACTTGCAGGATTTTACAATTGATAGTGTGAACGATTGGCTTGCTGAACAACATGCATTTATTGGTTCATTCAGCACTGTTGGGGATCATTTGGTTCAGTGGCGCTCATATGGAAACTATGCTGTTGAGTTTCATGAGACGCTGAAAACCCATCTCGCCCCAGTGCAGGCATGTGTTTATGATATTGAAACCAAGGTACAGTTAGCCAAAGGTTTGGTGGCGGAGGCGCGGAAAAAAATTGCACAGGAACTGATGAAATATGATGACGTTGATGGGTATGAAATTTCTAAGGCTCTCTGGGACCTAGGTGATGCTGTGAATCTATTTAAGCATCCAAGCTTTGTAGAAGAGAATGAAATGCGAATCTGCCGACTAGAGTCATCGCATTCAAAGCTGATTAACTACCGTGTTCGTGGTGGGATAGTTGTCCCATATCTTGAGGTTGGCTTTGAGTCTCATCATATTAAGGCCGTACATATTGGGCCGATGAAAAATCAGGATCTAGCTGTTGCGTCGATGAAATCATTCGTAAATAATTTTGAGTTAAATAATGAGAATAGATCGCCTTGGAAGGAATTTAGGATTAAGGTTGTGCCATCCTTGATTCCATATCGCGAGCTATGAGATTGTTAGTTGGATTTTAGGTAGTAGAAGTTTTCGGGTTGGTCAGATTTTTCCGTTATTTCGCTCGTTTCCCACTGCAGCAGTTGCAGTTGTTGCGAGCCTTGAAATATGAGAGGGGACAGGAATCGCCCCCTCGTTATCAGCTTTGAGGCTGGTAATGAGGGGGCGTAGGTGAGGAAGTTTTACTTTAAGTCCAAATTACCAGAGATGGGGGAACAAAAGCTCAATAGAGTTTGGAGACAGGCTAAGCGAGATTGGCTTTTTAGGGTCTGAGCTAATAAGCCTTTCTTCTGCCATTTGAGTCAGAATCGTTCTCGTCGTTCTTTCGCCAACCTGTAAGAGTGCTTGTATCTCAGCTCGTGATTGGTCTCCATGGTAAAGTAATGTTTTATATACTTCTCGCGCCTCTATTCTTAACGGAGCTAAGGCTTCGCCTCTGCTTGTGATGAGTGCACCTCTTTTTCTCATCTCGAAATATATATCAATTCGTTGGTTTAATTTGTGAGGTTCCAGCAGGGAGCTGAAGTAATTTACTTGGTCGAGTGCGGTTTCTATAAAATACTGTGTGAACTTTAATAGTCCGCTATCAGATAATATCCCGCGCCCATCTAGGTCTCCTTTTCGGGGGTGGTCTGCACCAGCAAGAGCTTGGTAGTAGGAGTCGACATCTCTTCCGAATCCTCTACTCATCGACCATAAGCCATAGCCGCCAAGACCTGAGCACCGGAGGTATTGGTCAGTAAATAAGCGTCCTACTCGACCGTTTCCATCAAGAAATGGGTGGATCCACATCAGACGATGATGCGCGCCTGCAGCAGCTAATATAGGTGTTATTCCATAGAGTCGGTCTAAACGGAAAGAGCTCTCAAACCACGTCATGTATGACGCAAGCTCATCTGCAGACGGTGGAACATGTTTTCCGACTTTAACATCGGCAGTTCGAAACTGACCTGGTATCAGCTTCACTATGTCGCCACTACTATTTTTCTTGATATCGAGAAATTTTTCAGGAACGCCTTCGTAAAATTCTTTGTGAATGCTCAGTAAATAGTCTTTTTTGCAGATATCTAATTTATCAACAACATTGAGTGCCAAGTGTTTCTGGACTTCAATGTGGCGTTTGATTTCCAAAAGTTCATCGCTAAGCTCTCTCGCACCAGCTTCCTCCTGCGCATGCAGAATATCTGCTGGGTGCGTCGGGTTACCTTCGATTCTATTGCTGTAAAACGAATTCACAGCCCTTAACAACACCGTCATGGGGCGTTTCAAGGGTTTAGGGATGTTCGCATGAAGGGCCGCGTCTAAGCGACCTAGCTCCACGACTGCATCTTGTAAATCGCCGGGGGCACGATCTTGGGTAACAAAAGGTGTGAGGTTTATCATTTGCCGGTTGGAATCTCGTAGTAGAAGCCTTTAGATACGGGGTCGATAAGAGTCTTTTGTGAGATTCTTGCCGATAATTTTGCCGGTTCAATGATAACACTTTTATTTGAGGTGTTGACATTTATACGATGAGCGTACTTTCTGACTGGCTGGGCTTTACACCCTGGCAGCCTCAAGCCTCTATTTGGAGGCGATTTCCAATACCTTTCAGCAAGGACAGGCTTTTTTTGAGAGCTGGCGTTGTGGCGAGTCCTCCTTGTTGCCGCTCGAAAATTTATCCCTTCCTTGTGTGAGCGCTGCTGTTCATATTTATAGTCAGTGCCATTGCCCCAATGCTCGGGTCCTCAATCTGGCTTGATAGTGACTCAGCGCTGGAGGGGCAGGAGGTAGTGGGGCTCTTCTACAGCAACGGAGCCCTGTGTAGAGCAGTGGCGCTGGTACAGAATTGGTATGCGAGCTATTTTGTGGGTCTACAAGCCTTTAAAATAAAGGCCTACAGAGAAAATTGTTCCCGTCCCGCAGTGGTCAGAGGTCTCGTCCATTTAACTTTGTGGTTGAGAGCTACACTCCCTAGATGCAGATATCGGAGTCAAGCTATGAAGAGTTTGATGGAGTTGATCGAAGCAGGTGAGCCGCTGATCCAGCGAGCTGTCGATGCATTGAGACGGTACCGTGAGGCTCAAGCTGCGGACGGCCCGCCCAATGAGGTGGAGCGCTTGCACCATGAAGCGGAATCGCTCTTCCGGGCGGTTACGGATTACCAGCTGGGTACCTTAGGTAGCCCTTCAGTGACTCACCACTGATAATTAGTCCCTCACGAGCATGGGGCAAAAATGGGCAAGCCATACGCCTACCTATGCCTGTTATACATTTATGCCAGTTGGTGCTGTCGGGCTCAATGATCAGTATCCACGGGCCTGTCCGGTAAAACCCACCACATACTCCAGCACAATTGGGGTGTGCTAGGTGGTTAGAGGTCTTTAGTTCTGAGCTTTGCTAGGCCTTGTTTGATGTTGCCGGCGCCCTCACTGAACGATTGTGTCCAGCTTTCCCGCGGACGTTGTAGTCGACCTCTGCTAACCCCTGCTTCTCGGCTTGAAGCATTAACTCCATCACGGCTGTCTCCAGGGCCGGCTGATTGTGGTAGATCCTCTCCAGCACATCTGACATCGAATAATCACTAGGCATGGTGTTGACTCCTTTCTCGAAGAACGCAGCATAGTACTGGTAGCGCCTCTGCCAGGCAGTGATTACAGTTTGCTTAGAAATTGCTACATCGCGAAGAAGCTACGCCGTATCAGCCAAGCAGGCTGCTGCTTTTAGGGATAGCTACGCCCAATCCATCATAGGGGCGACGGAGAAGCGGCGGGAGAGTGAAGCAGTTTGTAGGGGCATTGGGGGATCTGAATCAGAAAGGCGAAGGATAGCAGTTTATCAGGGATGAGGTGGTGGTGTTGGGAGAGGCCTATTGTTCTGGCCCGGTGCATTCTTGGTCCACTATTCCGTCAACGTCATCACCTGGAGCGAGGGCGGCGCTGCGCGGGCTCATGTATAGGGGCGAGCCTCTCAGTACGAGAGTGCTGAAAGGCCGCTAACTTGTAGCTGTATTGCAAATCAATTCTGGTTCGAAGCGTGCGGTTCGTAGACGGAGTGGCCCGATGCAAAAAAGATTGAGGGGGATGGTTGACCGCAGGATTTAATCCTGTATTATTCGCCTCCCGCTAACGAGAGATCGGAAGCGCAAGTGGTTGAAGTTACAGAGGAAACTTTGAAAGCTTCTTAAAAT